>CAIYOB010000871.1 GCA_903927685.1 uncultured Planctomycetaceae bacterium | reverse complement strand
GACGGCCTGGCCTCGCCCGGGAATCCGCTGTACCGCACCTTGGGCCAGATGCCGGCCCTTGGCTACATCGAACACTACCAACTCGCCTGCCCGCGCCGTGCCATGGTGCCCCGTGACAATCGCCACAAACTTGGTCGGGCAGCCGGGGATGGGCCGAGCGTAGAAGATCCGGTTGGGCCAGAAGCTGCCGCTGGCATAGTGGGCCCGTTGCCCTGTGCCGTCCGGGTTCATGGCCATCAGCCGCCCGGTGAAAGCGTGCGCGATGTCGGTGTACTCCCAGCGTGTGTACAGGATCCGGCCGTCGGCCATGATCGAAGGATAGAAATTGTGGTCCTGGTCGAAGCACAATCGGCGGACCGCCGACCCGTCCGGGTTCATCACGCAGAAGTTGGCCACCTCGTCGCAACGTCGCTCGCAGGGAACCGCTTGGAAGCAAGCCGACGACGCAAACAGGATCCGCTCGTCGGACAGGTAACACGAGTCGTAGTTGTCGACGTCGGGTTCCTCGCCGCGCGTCACTTGACGCAGGCCTTGCCCGTCAGCACCGACCTCGAAGATCTGCCAGCGCTGGTGGCTGCCGACCGACGAGAACAGCAATCGCTGGGCGTCGAAATGCAGCTTCAGGTCGCCGACGAACACGGGCCGGTCAGGGCGATACAGCGTCGCGAGTTCCCCGCCGGGGCGGACCGGCGACAGCACGGCGATTTCGTTGTCGAAGGGGATTTCTCGCAGATAGCCGTTGCCCTGGAAATTGATCGGCAGCCCGTTTAGGAACCCGATCGTATCGTTGCCGACGAAATTGGCGGCTTCTCCGCGGACGCGAGGCTGGGGCGACTTCTGTCCGGCGTCGGCACGTTTCACCAGCAGCAGCCGGTCGAAGTCCACCAGCGGGTTGGCCAACAAGGCTTCCGCCCGCAATGCCTCGAATCGCTGTGCGGCCGCCGCCCACCGTTCGAGGCCGCCCGGCTGGCTTGCCTTGCCGCGCGCCTCCGCCACATCCGCTTCGATTTCCGCTAACCGCTGCAGGTACTCGCCCCCTCGGGCATAGCGGTCGCCGAACGTTCGCATCAAGTCCACAATCGCCAGCCGCAAGGAGGGAAGCCGGGCGTCATCCCAACGGGCGACCGCGGCGTCGATCTCGCGGGAACGGTAATACAGGCGGCGCAACGGTTCCAGGTGCTCCGGCTGCTTGACCGTCGTGACCAACGAACGAGCCTGGTCGGCCAGTCCGGCTCGCGTCGCCGCCGCGTAACGTTCGGCGAGCCGTCCGGCGGGCGCGTCCGCCCCGGCGGGCGGCCAGATGCCGTCCTGCCGCTCCCACGCCATCTGCTGCCGTGATTGCGGGTCGGAGAAATCACAGCGGAGCCGGCGCCAGAGGGTCTCGTTCCTGGCATCGGCCGACGGGCTGCCACCGTCCGGAGTCCCACGCTGTGCGGCGAGCGAGTCCAGACTGGCCCTCATCGTCTCCTGCCAAGTGGACTGCCTGGCGTAGTAGGCCGCCGGGCTGGGGCCGATCCGCACCACGCGGCATTCGGCAAACGACACGGTGGAACCGCCGGAGCCGGGACCGCCGGAGCAGCCCAACAAAGCCGGATAGCCGGTGAGCGCCGCATCGAAGCCCGCCCACGAGACCATCCACTCGGCCGGCTCGGAATCGCCGTCGCACCACGCTTTGCCCTGCAGCACGCCGCCGGTCTTGCTCAGTTTCATCCAGTACCATACGCCGGTCTGGTAGGCAAACTCGCAGCCCGGCGCCCAGGCGACATAGTCGTGCACAAACTGCAGCTGCCCCCGGTGGAATGCCAGATTCAAGCCGTATCCGCTGTCGGCGTCGCAGCACAGACCGACGCCGGCGCGGGCCTGCTCGTCGTCCCGCCACGTATCCAGGCGCAGCTTGGCCAGGATCTCGACTCCGGATGCCAGTTCCTCGGGCTCGCCGCTGACCAGCACGGCCTTGCACGGATCGTCCTGCCCGGAATCCAGCTGCTGGAGCACTTGGTGCTGGACCTGCCATGTGCCGCCGATCGTCCGCCACGGTTGGCCCAGCGTCGAGCCGTCGAAAGTACCCGCAAACAGCACCTGCGGTTCCGCGGCCGGACCGCGGGCTGCGGGCGACGCCCAGCCCGCCAGCAGGCATCCCAGGGCGACCAGGCGGCGTGTCCGCCACCACCAACCGCCGCGACAGTGGCATGTTGTGAGCTGGGACCGACGCTGGCCGTCCCCTGCCAAACAGAGCTTCTGGGTGAACGGATCAGCGAACATGCTCGTCAGCCTCCTCGCCAGGTTCAACACGGGTCAGCCCCATCGAACCTAACGAGGAACAGAGCGGCGTGCAAGAGATGGCGCATGACCGATGGCGCATGACCGATGGCGTCGCGCGCCGCCGCGAGGCAGCTTCTCCGCCCTCGCACACGGCGGCCTGGGGAGAACTCGGGGCGGTTGCTATAATGACCGCCGTTTGTTCGCCGCCTGCGACGTTCCACAGGGATGCCGCCAGGTGACGGGTTTCTCCTGCCGACCCGATGCTGGCCGCCAATCCCGACCATGGACGCTGGGAATCCACCGACGCCCCGACAACGCCAGGCGACTGGCGTCTTCTTCACGCCGCCGGCGGTCGTTCGCTACCTCGTTCAGCACACCCTCGACCCGCTGTGGGCTACCCGCCTCGACGACCAGCCCCTGCGGATCCTCGAACCGGCCTGTGGTGACGGCGGCTTCCTGGCCGAAGTCTTTCGCTATCTGCGCCAGCGACGGCTGCAGGAATGCCTGCAGCAGACCGCGCGGCGGGGAGCTTTCGAGCCGAACGGCATCAGCCGGGACGCCGAGGGCCAGTGGCAGTTGAGCGCCGGCGAGCAGCGCCGGTTGTTGCTGTCGAGCTGTTTCGGCCTGGATATCGATCCCGAGTTCGTCGTGGCAACGCGGCGGACTTTGGCCGGCTTGGCGACAGACCAGCCCGCCCCGTTGGTCGAACTACAGCAGTCGCTCCAGGCGAACATCCGTTGCGGCGATGCGTTGCTGGGGGCGTGTCCGCCCGAGTTGGACCAAGCCCCGGGACACGACCTCGCCTCTTGTCACGGTCCGGCGGCGACGGAATGCGTCGGCCATGGAACGTCGGATTGGCTCGGCACCGTCCCGGTGTCCGCAGGCTTCGACGCCGTGATCGGCAACCCGCCCTACATCAACATCCGCCGGCTCACGCAGACCCGTTCGGCGGAGGTCAAACGGTACTTACGCACGCACTACCAGTGCGCCCAAGGCGCCTACGATCTGTACGTGCTGTTCATCGAACTGGCCTTCCGTCTGCTGCGTACGGGCGGCGTGTGCGGCCTGATTGTGCCGAACAAGCTGGCCGGTTTAACGTACGCGACTGCGTGCCGAGCGATGCTGTCCGAGCGGACGACGATCCGGCGGATTGTCGATCTGTCGCGGTGGCGAGTTTTTCCGGACGCAGGCGTGTATCCATACATCCTTATCTGGCAGAAGCAGTCACCGGCGATCGGGCACGAAGTTGCGGTCAGTCAGGCCGCGTCGGACGAGGAACTGACCGCGGACCGGGGCCAGTGGCACGTGCGCCAGTCCTCGCTGTCGGCCGTCGGCGGCTGGCAACTGCACGGCACGCTGGATGTTGAGGCGCGGGTGGCGACAATGCCCCTGCGCTCGGTCGCTCGCCTGCACAGCGGTACAACCGGGTTTCAAGCGACTGCCCTGGCCCGTGAGCTGTTTTCCGAGTCAGCAGACACCGCCCCCGACCCGGGCGCCGAGTGCTTCCGTTTTGTGGTCAGCGGCAACCTCGATCGTTACCGCATCGACTGGGGCCAGGCCCGGTTCATGAAACGCACGTGGCACCGTCCGCTGCTGGCTCGCCATTCGCACGTGCTGACCGACGCCAAACGGCGATTGTTTGCCGGCTCAAAAATCGTTGTCGCCGGGATGGTCCAACGGATCGAAGCAGCTTGGGATCCGGGGGGCTTGGCCCTGGGAGTCCAAGTCTATGCCGTCGCCGATCTGCAAGAGGACTATCGCTACCTGCTGGGATTGCTCAACTCCAAGCTGCTCACCTACCTGTTTCGTACCCGATTCCGCGCCAAACAACTCGCGGGAGGTTTCCTGGCGATCAACAAGGGCCAGCTTGAACAGTTGCCGATCCGCACCGTGTCGGAGGAGGACCATTCCGCCATGCAGGACCGCTCGCAACTGGCAAACTGCGTCGATCAGTTGGAACGTCTGGTTGGTGACGCAAGCAGAGATTGTGCAGGTTGCGGGGAGACAGAAACTCGAATCCTCGCCTGGGACCGGCAAATCGATCGTCTGGTCTACCGCTTGTACCGCCTGACCCCCGACGAGATCGCGCAGATCGAATCCGAAATCACGTGCTCGCGATAACCAGAAACAGGGACTGGAGTTACGTCACTCGCGCGGCCTAGCCTGGGACGCAACGGCCAGCTCGAAGGTCCGCGCGGCGGCTGCCCGAACCCTGGGTGCGGGCGGCCCGCGAAACGGAAGGTTCGGGCAACTCCACCGGGATTAAGTGCCTGCAAAATGAGATTGCGAGCGATGTCGCCCGGCTTTGGGTGCTTGCATTTCAGCCGTACACGCTTATGTTGGAGGGCTTAGAGTGCGGCATTGCCAACGTCTGAAGGGGGCGTGCGTTCTCCGCGAATGAGCGAAATCCTGTTTCAATACCACAAGGTGAACCCGACGACCTGGGTTTACCTGTCGTCGCTGCTGATGATCGGCTTGTACTTCAAGTTCGGCCGGTTCTGGAGCGTGCGCAACCTCGATCTCGTGCTGCTGATCCTGCTCGCTCCGGGACTGTTGACGGCTCAGTATGGAGGCGAGGATCGGGCCCGGGCGGCTCGATTGGCGACGGCCAGTGCCCAGCGGGTGAACGCGCCGCCCACCGGGACACTCGCGGAACCTGACTCGGGCTCGCCCTCGCCCGCCGCCTTGACATCTCCGCCGACGAGGTCTGGCGCCGTGGTGGGGGCGATACCCGAAGAATCGGCCCCCGAACCACTCGCCTCCGGCCCGAGTTCCCCGGGGAACAGCCGAATCGCCGAACGCGAGTCGCCATCGCAGGACGAGTTGCCGACGTTGGCTCAAACGGCACTTCAGAGTAGCGTCCGGATCGAGCGATTCGGGTTCCTGTGGCTGTTCGCAGTGGGAGCCATCTGGCTCGTCCGCCTACTGCTCGATCCCACCATGGTCCGACGGCCTTTGCTGGAGCCGAATTTGACGACTGGCGGCCTGATTTTCCTCGGCTGCTCGTTGTTCGTCTTTCTGATGGCGAATGTCTGGACCAGCCAGCGGTTTCAGCCGTCGGCGACGCTCGCGGATGCCACGGCGCCCAGTCCGTTGGCGGGCGGCGCCGCAGATGAACAAGACGACTCGACGAACGGGGACGTGCGGCGTGGGCCGGGCTACGCTTTGCTGAACCTGGTCCCCAGCATCCCCACGATGCCGCTGGTTCCCGAGGGCATCCCCTCGACATCCGAACAGCGGACCTATGCGATTGTGGCCAAGGCGATTGCCGTGCTTTGCCATTTGGCGGTCGTCTTGGGCTTGGTGGCCATCGGCTATTGGCACTTCGGCAATACGAAAACCGGCGCTGGCGTGGCTGCGCTGTATTTGATGTTGCCGTACACGGCGCAGATGACCGGGCACATCGATCACGTGCTGCCCGCGGCGCTGCTGGTCTGGGCGATCCTCAGCTACCGCAAACCGCTGACCGCGGGCATGCTGCTGGGGCTGGCCACGGGGTTGGTGTACTATCCGCTGTTCCTGCTTCCGCTGTGGGTCAGCTTCTATTGGCGGCGCGGACTGATGCGTTTTGCCGGTGGGGTCGTCGTGACCCTGATTGTCATGGCAGTTGCCCTGGCGTTCATTCCGCACGCGTCGTACTGGGAGAATCTGCAGCAGATGTTCGGGCTGTGGCCGCCCAAGATGGGCGGCTTGCTGGGGATTTGGGGGCTGGGCTGGGATCCCGTCTACCGGATTCCGGTGTTAGCCGGCTTCTTCGCCCTCAGCTTCACGCTCGCGATCTGGCCCGCTCAGAAAAACCTGGGCACGTTGCTCAGTTGTTCGGCGGCGGTCATGGTCGCCACTCAATTCTGGCACGGCTACGGCGGGGGCCTGTACATGGGCTGGTACCTTCCCCTGACGCTGCTGACGGTGTTCCGTCCGAACCTGGAAGACCGCGTGGCCCTGGCGGTGCTGGGCGAAGGCTGGAACCGCTGGCGGACGACGAACCTGGTCAGCGGAATCAAGGCCGCGGTGCTCTGACCGGCGGTTATCAGGTCACTGTGGCTGGATTTCCGTGACCCGGCTGACGGCTTGGCCGCGGGCGAAGCGAGTGGTCAGGATATCGCCGACGGCCAGCGTGGTGGCGTCGTTGACGATCTGGCCGGTGGCCGTCTGCTGGGTGACGGTATAGCCGCGAGCCAGCACGCCCAACGGACTGAGCGACTCCAAGTGGGCGGCCAAAGAAACCAAGCGGTCCCGCTGCCGCGTCAATTGATAGCGGACAGCCCGTCGCGCCCGCAGGTCCAGGTCATCCACCTGTCGCGCCAAATCGTGAAGGCGGTCGAACGGTCGGCGAAACACGCGATGCTGGGCCAAGGCGTCCAGCCGCGTCCGGGCATCGGCCGCACGGCCTCGTAGGGCGGCGGCCAGCCGCGCTCGCATGCCGTCCAAGCCGGCGCGGATCTCGTCGGCCGACGGCACGACCAGGGCCGCCGCCTCGCTGGGCGTCAGGGCTCGGACATCGGCCACCAGATCCGACAGCGTCACATCGATTTCATGCCCAACGGCCGAGACGACAGGAATTCGCGACGCATGAATGGCCCGCACGACGGGCTCTTCGTTAAAGCACCACAGATCTTCCAAGCTGCCGCCGCCACGGCCCACGACCAGTACGTCCGGCGGTTCGGCCAGCGAGTTAGCCAAGCGGATACCGCGCACCAAGTCCTGCGCCGCGCCCTCGCCCTGAACCTTGGCGGGAATGATCAGCACCGACGCGCCCCGCCAGCGGCGGCGGAGAACTTCCAGAAAATCGCGCACGGCCGCCCCGGTGGGGCTGGTCACAAACGCAATCCGCCGCGGGAACCGCGGCAGCGGCCGTTTGCGCCCGGGATCAAACAGGCCTTCGGCGGCCAGTCGCTGGTGCAGCTTGCGCAGGGCCAACTGCAGGGCCCCAACGCCCAACGGTTCGACCTGCCGGATGATCAACTGGTACACGCCGCGCGGCGGGTAGATGTCGATGTCCCCGCGACAGACCACTTGCTGGCCGTCCTGCAGATCGAACGCCAGCCGCGACGCGACACTCCGCCAGATCACCCCGCGGACCTGGGCGTTCTCGTCCTTCAGCGTCAGGTAGACGTGTCCCGACTGGGGCCGCGACACGTCCGACAACTCGCCGCTGACCCAGACGGAAGCGAATTCGGCTTCGAGGGTCTGCTTGATCCGCAGCGTCAGCTGGGAAACGGTCAGCGGTTGGGCGTCTTCCTGGCGGTCGTCCATCTCACAACTCCTTGATCGGCCGCCGATTCTAATCAGCCATGTCGGCCCGCGGAAGGGGCGGAACGGCGTCCGCAATCACACGCCGTCAAGATTGAATGTTGGGGTGCCTGGGGTCGAGTGCAGCGAGCCCCCATTGGAAGAGAATCCGCCGGTGGGCGAGCCGGCCCGGCGGGAACCGCCCGACGCTCAAGAACGGTGCCGCGACGAGATGCCGCTGGCGGTGACAGTGCCGTCGCGCGAGGGATTGCCGTTTGCCGGATCGGTCGGCGAGGCTTATAATGGCACCGGTTTCTTCGCCGCCTGTGAGGTTCGACCGTGATGAGCACAGCCACCGTAGCACGTCCCAAACGCAAGATCGAGTATCCCGACAGCGATGGCCAGCCGATGTCCGACAACACCGTCCAGTTCCGTTGGATCCAGACCCTGCAAGGTGGGCTGGACGTCCTGTTTCGCGAAGATCCGCTGGTGTTTGTGGCCGGCGATCTGCTGTGGTATCCCGTGGAAGGGAACAACACGCTGCGGACTGCCCCGGATGCCATGGTCGTGTTTGGGCGTCCCAAAGGAGACCGAGGTTCGTATCGGCAATGGGAAGAGGACGGCATCGCGCCCCAGGTTGTCTTCGAGATCGTTTCGCCCGGCAATCGCGCCGGTCAGCTGGTTACCAAGTTTCAGTTCTACGAGCGTTTCGGCGTGGAGGAGTTCTATCTCTACGATCCCGAAACCGCCAGCCTGACGGTCTGGATCCGGCGTGATGAGGCGTTGCAGGAGATCGCCGAACCCAATGGCTGGGTCAGTCCTCGGCTGGGGGTGCGGTTCGACTTATCGGGCGGCGAGTTGCGGGTCTTGCGTCCGGATGGCCGGCCGCTGGTCAGTTACGTCGAACTGGCGGAAGAGAGCGAGCGGGAACGACTGCGGGCCGAACAGGAACGGCTGCGGGCCGAACAGGAACGACTGCGGGCCGAACGGTTGGCAGCTCAATTGCGGGCGCTGGGAATCGATCCTGAACAGCAAGCGGACGCCGTCGCCACCCCGAGTGGCAGGTCGTCCGTGACACCGTAACGCCCGGGGATCGAGGTGCGTGGCACGTCGGGCCACGCGTCGCGCGGCGGTGTCATTTTCGGCCGCGGCGATTCCTGACCAGCGGGACGAGTTCGGCCGCAAAGACGGCGGCCACCATCAGGACCGCGCCCAGGACCTGCAATGCCGTCAGCCGATCACCCATCAACCATTGCCCAAACAGGGCCGCAAAGATCGGCTCCGTCAGGATGATCATCCCCGTCTCGACGGCCGACAGCCGCTGCTGGACGAAGGTCTGGACAAAGAACGCCGCAGCCGTCGCAATCCCGCCGGTCAGCAACAATGCGGGCCAGACCGACGCGGGAGGCCAGACCAGGGGCCCGCGGATCGCCCACAGGCAGCCAAACACGACGGCGGCCGTGGCCAGCTGCCCCGCGGCCAGCGTCGTGGCACGGTGGCCCTTTGAGTAACGATCCAATAACGCGACATGCAGTCCGAAGCAAGCCGCACAACCCAGCGTCAACGGATCGCCCGGCTGCATGCCGCGCGGATCGGCGCCCGTCAGCAACGCCAATCCGCCCAAGCTGACGGCGATCGCCGCCCACAAGAGCCCCCTGGTCGGCACGCCGAACAGCACGCGGTTGGCCAGCGGGGCAAACACGATGAACAGCCCGGTGATCAGCCCCGTGTTGGTCGCCGTGCTGGAATCCAGGCCCAGCGTCTGCAACAGGTACGCGGCGGCCAGCACGAGGCCGATCACGGCTCCCGCCTGGAACGAGCGCCGCTCGGCCCGCCGCACGGTAAACAGGCCGACGCAACCGGCGCCGATGGCAAAGCGGACCGCGAGGAACGGGACGACGCCGTACTCGGCCACGGCGTCCTTGACGACGACAAACGTCCACCCCCAGACGACGACGATTGCCAGCAGCAGCGTTGACAGCCCCAAACGCTTCACGACGCCCCCCGCCGGGTCTTCAACTGGTCCAGCAACACCGCCAGCAGGATCAACAGGCCAAAGACGACCATCTGTTCGTAGCTGGTCACGCCGGCCATGTTCAGTCCGTTCTGAATGACGGCGATGATCAACGCGCCGATCAGCGTCCCGACGATCCGGCCCTCGCCGCCCGCCAGACTGGTCCCGCCCACCACCACGGCGGCGATCACTTGCAGTTCATACAGCACTCCGGCACTGGGCCGCCCGCCGTTGAAGCGGGAAGCATCCAGCACGCCGCTGAGCCCCGCCAGCACGCCGCACAACGCGTAAACCAGGATCAGCACCCCGTACACCGGCACGCCGGACAGTCGGGCCGCCTCCGCATTTCCGCCCACGGCATAGATGTACCGCCCCAACGACGTCCGCGTCATTACCAGGTGGGCCAGGATGTACAGCAGGACCATCAGCCAGACGGGATTCGGGATGCCCAACAGGTCTCCGTTTCCCAGCAACACAAACGACGGCGCTTCGATTCGCACGGCTTCCGGGGTCCCTTCCGTGGTCCCGCCCGCGAGCCAGCTTTGATACCGCACGGCGATGATAAAGGCCAAGCCGCGGGCCAGCATCATCAGCGACAGGGTGACGATGAACGCCGGAACACGGAAATAGGTCACCATCACGCCGGCAAACGCACCGCCCAGGCCGCTGACGGCGATCCCCAGCAGACAGCAGGCGACGATGGTCAGCGTGCCGGCCGCCGCGCCGCCGCCCCACGTCTGGAGCGAGACGGCGGTCAGCACGGCGGACAGCGCCAACAGGCTGCCCACCGACAAATCGATCCCGGCCGCGACGATCACCATCGTCATCCCGATCGCGATGATGGCGACGGCGGCATTCTGATTGACCACGTTCAGCAGGTTCTGACGGGTGAAGAAACTGGGCCAGGAATAGCTCTGCGGCTTGAACACGCGGAGCCCGCGCAGGCCCGGGGATTTCCGCTCCCAGGCGGCCAGCCGCTGGGGCTGCAGCGGCCCCCACTCGGACCCGGGATGATGAGTCGCCACCGCCTGGAGTCGTGCGCCGGAGGCCGCGATCTGATCCAGGACCTGACGGACCTCGGTGGCGCTGCCCTCGACGGTCTGCACGACACGGCCGCCGCGCGACTCCAGTTCCTGGCGAATGGCCGCGGCGAACTCGCGGTCGGCAGCCGTCTTGCGGATGACGATCAGCACTTGGGATTCTGCCCCGCATTCCGCCTGGATGGTTTGAGCCAACTGGCGCCCCGCGCCCGCGGAGACGGGATGGTAGGGTCCGACCGTGACCACGGTGTAATATACGCACAGGGCCAGCAAGACAAGGACCGAGCCGTAGTCCGACAGCAGTCGTTTCATCGCACAGCCAACTCCATGATTTGCTCCTGCGTGGCCCGGGCCACGTCGTTGATCTGACCGGTGATCCGGCCCTCGTGCAGCACCAGGATCCGGTCGCTCATCCCCAGCACTTCGGGCAGCTCGGAGCTAATCATCAGCACCGCCTTGCCCTGCGCCGCCAGGCGATTCATCAGTAGGTAAATCTCGTATTTGGCGCCGACATCGATGCCTCGCGTCGGTTCGTCAAAGATCACGACTTCCGCATGCCGTTCCAGCCATTTGGCCAGGACCACCTTCTGCTGGTTGCCGCCCGACAGCGTGCCGGCGATCTGCCCGCGCGAGGCCAGCTTGATCTGCATCTGCTCGACGTAGCCGTCCAAGGCCGTCGCTTCGCGGCGTAGGTGCAGAAAGCCGCGGGGGGCAAACCGGTTCATGTTGGGCAGGCCGAAATTCTCCTGGACGCTGCGGCCCAGGACCAGCCCCTGTGATTTGCGGTCCTCGGTCAGCAGGCAGATCCCGGCCGCGATGGCGTCCCGCGGGCTGCGCAGCCGGAGCGTCCGGCCGTCCAGCAACACCTCCCCCGCCTCGGCCCGATCCGCAGCAAAAATCAGCCGGGCCGTCTCCGTGCGGCCGGCGCCGACCAAGCCGGTCAAGGCCAGGACTTCGCCCCCGCGAACCTCGAACGACACGCCGCGGACGGCCCGCCCGCGGCGCAAGTCGCGGACGACCAGGCGAGGCGGCCCGAGCGGCGCCCGCTGCTTGGGGAACTCGGTATCCAACGTGCGGCCGACCATCAGCTCGATGATCCGTTCGCGCGTCAGCTCGCCGATCGGCCGCGTCGCGACATGGGCCCCGTCGCGGAGCACCATCACGCGATCGGCGATCTCGAACACTTCGCTCAGCCGGTGACTGATGTAGATCAAGCCGATCCCCTGCGACTGCAGTTCCCGGATCACGGCGAACAGATGCTCGGTTTCCCGAGGTGACAGCGCCGCGCTGGGTTCGTCCATCACCACGACGCGCGCCTGCCGCGACAGGGCCTTGGCGATTTCGACGACCTGCTGCTGGGCGACGGTCAGGTTCCGGCAGGGCGTTTCCGGATCGATCGCCACGCCGATCCGCTCGAACAGTTCCAGGCTGCGGTGATGCTCCCGGGCGACGGGCAGCCAACCGAAGCGGCTCGGTTCCTGGCCCAGGAAGATATTCTCCCGGGCCGTCAGGGCGGGCACCAGGTTGAACTCCTGGTAGATGATGCTGACGCCGGCCCGCTGAGCGGCCGTGGGGCCGCGGAACTGGACCGGGCGCCCGTCGACTTCGAGCCTGCCGCCGTCCGCCGTCACCGCCCCGCCCAGGATCTTGATCAGGGTGCTCTTGCCGGCTCCGTTTTCGCCCACCAGGGCCAGCACTTCACCGGCGCGCAAGTCCAGATCCACGCCGCGTAAGGCCCGCACGCCGGGATAGGTCTTTTCGATGCCCCGCATCCGCAACAGCGGCGGGGCGTCCGTTGCGGGAGCTGACATGAATCGCCGAAATCAGAAGTGCTGGAAACCGTCCGACCGCCAGCCGCAAGATCCGACTTCGAAGCGTCTAAGCCGCGAGGCGAAGACTTGAGGGTCCGATTCTTGTTCGTGCGGGCAAGGCAGTTTAGCATCCCCCGGCGACCGATGATATAGCCGATCACGACAGCCGATCGCGCCAGCCGTGTCGCGCCGGCCGCTCGGCCCGGATCGGCCAGTCGCACGCCCAGGTTCCGAAGGCCCGTGGGCCGCGTCAGTCCAGGACTTTGATGACAACCAGCGTGATGTCATCCTTGGGCTTTTCCGAGCCCAGGTGTCGGCAAGCGGCCTCGCGAACGGCGGCGATGATCTTCGCCGCCGTCTGGCCTCGGTGCTCGCGGACCGAATCGAGGACGTGCTCGAGGCCGAACTGCGGCCCCCTTTCACGGTGTGCCTCCGTGAGCCCGTCCGTGTACAGGAAGATCAGGTCCCCGGCCACCAGGGATACGGCGTCATGAAGGGCAAATGTCTGCTCCGAAATCAGCGCAAAGGGAAGATAACTGGATTCGAGGCGGGCTTTTTCCTCGCCCGCTCCGTCGAGGACGATGCCAGCAGGGTGGCCGGCGTTAATGAACTGAAAGGTCCGCCGCTGGGGATTCAGGCTTCCCAGGATGGCCGTCACAAAGATCCAGCTCTCGGTCTCCTGGCACAGGCCCGCATTCACCTTGTGAGCCAGCACAGGCAACTCGCAGGACGTCTCGGCCAACGTGCGCAGCCGAGCGCAAAAATCGACGGCCACCAGGGCCGGACCCAGGCCGTGGCCGCTGACATCGCCCACCACGACCAACAGCGAGCCGTCCGGCCGCAGCAGAAAATCGAAGTGATCGCCCGCAGCGGCCTTGGCGGAATAGCAGTGCCCGGCAATGTCAAACCCGGCCACCGCGGGGGCTTTGTCAGGCAGCAGGCTCGCCTGGATTTCCGCCGCGGCCATCAGTTCGGCTTCCGCCCGCCGCACCTCATCCTCGGCCTTCTTGCGGTCGCTGATGTCCCGGTAAATGCCCATCAGGGCCTCCGGGTTTCCAGCCGTGTCCCGGATGACGGCGGCCGACACCTCCGCCGCAAAAGTCGAGCCATCTTTTCGGCATCCCGTGTACAGATCGTTCCGCCGTATCTGCTCGTCGAGCAAGGCGCGCGTGTTCGCCTGGAAGCGCTCCCGATCCGACTCGACGACCAGGTTCATCGCCGGGGTTCCGAGCAGTTCATCGGGATGGACATACCCCAGTTGCCGCGCGGCCTGATCCGAGGCAAACGTAATCCGCCCCGCCAGATCGCTCATCGCCACCGCATCGGGCGAGGATTCCACCAGCGCCCGATACCTGGCCTCGCTGTGCCGCAATTGCTCCTCGGCCCGCTTGCGGTCGGTGATATCGCCGTGCGAGCCGACCAACCGGATCGCCTGGCCGCACTCGTCGCGGAGGACGACCGCATGCGCCACGATCCAGCGATAGCAGCCATCCTTGTGACGCAGCCGATACTCGATGCTCACCGTCCGCTCCGTGCCGGCCAGGAAGTCCGCCTGGAATTGGACGACCCTATCGCGCTCGTCGGGATGCAGAAGTCGCACCCAATCCTCGACACCGTTCCCGATCTCGTCCTCGGCATACCCGAAGATCATTTTCCAGCGCGGCGAGAAGTAAACGTGGCCGGTGCGAATATCCCAATCCCAAATACCGACTCCGGCGCCCCAGGCCGCCAATTTGTATCGCTCTTCGCTGTGCCGCAATGCCGCCTCGATCCGCGCCAACTCGTGGGCTTCGGATCGCAACCGGCGGTTGGCTTCGGTCAGTTCGGCCGTCCGTTCTTCGACGCACCGTTCTAACTCGTCGCGAGCCGCCCGCATGGCGTCTTGGGCGTGTCTCTCCTCGGTTATGTCGCTGAAGATCCCCAAGATCCCCGTGACGACACCCTGCTCGTCCCGCACAGCGGCTTTGACCGTGCGGATGAGACGCTCTTGGCCGCCCGGTGTAAAGTAACTCTCCTCGATCTCCTCGGTTCCTCCCGAGGCCATGATGCGCTGATCGTCAGCCCGGTACTTGGACGCGATCGCCCGCGGGAACAGGTCGTAGTCTGTCTTGCCGACCATCTGCTCCGGCTCGAGGCCGAATTCCACTGCATAGTTCCGATTGCACGCCACATAGACCGAGCTTCGATCCTTGTGAAACACCCTTTCGGGCAAGTTGTAAAGCAAGGCTTTGAAGCGGCGATCGAGTTCCTGCACCGCCGACTCCAACAGCGCGCATTCCGAACGGCACCGGGCATGCTCCAATTGCAAGTCGGCCAGCCGCCGCGGAAGCTCATCCGAAGGACACGCGCTGCTGTTGATGCTCAAGGCTGGATTCCCTGGAGGATGAAGCGCTCGGCTGGGCCGAGTGCGCCGCAATTCATCGCGTCGAATCGTCGACCCTACACCATCTGTGGATCATATCGTATTTTGTGGGGACTGGCAAGCAGGGCCGTGCGATGAGTCTGCCGGGCGATGAGTTTGCCGGCGACGGTCGCCGGGACGTTGCCGACCGTGTCAGCGCCGCGGCAAGCAGCCCGACAGGTCGCCCGGCCCCGAGAGCCGGGCTCGAGAGAAGGACTCCGAGAGGTGTTCCGATGGGACTTGACAGCGGTGCGGCGATATGCCAAACAGAGCGGGCGACTTCTCCCGAGCTGAGGTACGAAGATGACTGCTCCCCAGACCGCCGCCGAACTGCCCGGGCGTCCCACGCACACCCGTTACGGCGTGGTGGCGATTCTGGTCGCGTTGGCGATGGTCACCTATCTGGACCGCGCCTGCATCGGCACTTTGGCGCCTTGGATCAGCCGGGATCTGGGCCTTGCCAAGGACCAGATGGCTTGGGTGTTCAGTGCGTTTGCGCTGGCCTACGCGGCGTTCGAGATCCCCACGGCCGCCTGGGCCGACCGCCGCGGAACGCGGCTGGTGTTGACGCGAATCGTCGTCTGGTGGTCCAGTTTCACGATTGCGACCGCGGCAGCCGCCGGGTATTGGTCGCTGCTGGCGATCCGGTTCTTGTTTGGAGCCGGCGAGGCGGGCGCCTGGCCCACCGCGGCTCGCAGCTTCTCGCGCTGGATCCCCAGCCGCGAACGAGGTACGGTCCAGGGAATCTTCTTCGCCGGCGCGCATCTGGCGGGCGGACTTACGCCTCCGTTCGTGCTATTCCTCTTGGGCTACCTGAGTTGGCGGATCATCTTCGTCGCGTTCGGCCTGGTCGGCTTTGTCTGGGCGGCCGCCTGGTACGCCTGGTTCCGCGACGAGCCGGAACAGCATCGGCAAGTCAACGCGGCCGAATTGGCGCAGATCGTCGCCGGGCGGCAGCCTGCGGCCAGTCACCACGTGGGCTGGGCGTACTGGCGGCGACTGCTCGGAAACCGTAACGTCCAGGCCCTGTGCCTGATGTACTTGCCCAACAGCTTTGCTTTCTACTTCTGCTTGACCTGGCTGCCGACGTATCTCCAGGAGCGGCACGGCTTCGAAGCCGCGGCGTTGGGGCTGGCAGCCGGGTTGCCGTCGATCCTAAGCGTGGCCGCCGACTTGCTGGGCGGAGTGACGACCGATTGGAGTGTGGCCCGTTTCGGTCCGCGGTTCGGCCGCTGCGGAGTGGGCTGCGGCGCGTACCTGCTGGCGGGCGCCGGCATGCTGTTGGCCGCCGTGAGCCCGCATCCAATCGTCGCCGCTGCGAGCATTGCGGTGGCCACCGCCGCCAGCATGTTCACGCTGGGGGCAGCCTGGGGAGTCTGCCTGGACATTGGGGGCCAGCATGCCGGTGTGGTCAGCGCGGCCATGAATACGTCGGGCCAGATCGGCAGCGTGCTGAGTCCCCTGATCGTCTCGTTGTGCCTGAAGTACTGGGGGAATTGGGATCTGCCGCTGTACCTGATGGGCGGGCTGTTCCTGCTGGGTGCTGTGGCCTGGTGCCTGGTGAATCCCCGCCGTCCGGTGTTTGATTGAGGGGCGCCCGCACACGCCGCGAAACCGCGTTCGCGGGCCGCGAGTGATCCCTGCCGTTTCCGCCGCTAACCGAGGAGTCCTGCCCATGATCGCCCGGAGAACCCAGGTTGCCCTGACCGCATTGCTGCTGTGGAATGCCAGTTGGATTCACGCGGGCGAGTCGGCCCAGCCCGCATCGGCGGTCCCGGCGGTTCCCGACCCGCGGCATTTGAGCAACGGCTGGAACATTCCCAGCGAAGGCTATGCCGATCAGCCCTACATCGTCCAGACGGACGACGGGGCGTGGTTGTGCGTGATGACCACGGGCGCCGGCGTCGAGGGTGCCGGTGGCCAGCACGTCGTCTCGATGCGCAGCCCGGACCGGGGCCGCACCTGGGAGTCGATCGTGCCGATCGAACCGGCCGACGGCCCCGAGGCGAGCTATGCGGTGCTGCTGAAAGTCCCCTCCGGCCGGATCTACGCCTTCTACAACCACAACACCGACAACGTCCGCGAGGTGAAACGCGAGGACAAGGGCGTCCTTCAACGCGTGGATTCGCTGGGCCATTACGTGTTCAAGTACAGCGACGACCACGGCCGCTCGTGGTCCGCCCAGCGGTACGATGTGCCGATCCGGGAATTCGCGTGCGATCGCAGCAACATCTACGGCGGCCAGTTGCGATTCTTCTGGAATGTCGGCCGGCCGCTGATCCTGGGCGACACGGCGGTCATGGTGATTCACAAAGTCGGCGCGATGGGCGAGGGCTTCTTCGCCCAATCGGAGGGCGCGTTCTTCGCGAGCCGGAACATTCTAACGGAGTGCGACCCGGCGAAGATCACGTTCCAGACCTTGCCCGACGGCGAGATCGGGCTGCGCACGCCGGAGGGAGGGGGACGCGTGGCGGAAGAGCAAAGTCTCGTCAAGCTGAGCGACGGCTCGCTGTACTGCGTCTACCGGACCATCGACGGCTGGCCCACCTGCGCCTACAGCCGCGACGGCGGGCACACGTGGACGCCTCCAGCTTACCTGACCTACACGCCCGGCGGGCAACGCGTCAAGCACCCGCGGGCCGCCAACTTTGCCTGGAACTGCAGCAACGGAAAGTTCTTGTACTGGTTCCACAACCACGGAGGACGCTTCGTCGGCGAACTGGGAGCCGCCGGGAAGGACGGCCGCAGCCCGTACGACGACCGCAACCCGGCCTGGCTGCTGGCCGGGCGCGAAATCGACACGCCCGACGGCAAGCGGCTGGAATGGTCGCAGCCCGAGATCCTGCTGTACGACGACGATCCGTATATCCGCATGAGTTATCCGGATCTGATCGAGGACGGCGGCAAGTTCTACGTCACCGAGACACAGAAAAACATCGGCCGCGTCCACGAGATTCCGCAATCGCTGGTCGACGGACTGTTCGGCCAGTGGGAGAACCGGACCGTTGCCAAGGCGGGATTGGTGCTCGAACTGGCGGCCGGCCAGCCGCTGGCCGCCGAAACGCCTTGGCCCAAGCTGCCCCAACTGAATTTCCGCGACATCCGGCGCGCCGACCACGGCGGCAAGGACGCGCGCGGCGGATTCAGCCTGGATCTCTGGCTGCAACTCGAGACGCTCGCCCCAGGCCAGACCATCCTGGACAGCCGAAACGAGAGCGGCGCGGGAATCCTGGTCGCAACCACCGAGTCCGGCACGCTCGGCCTCACGCTGCACGACGGCCGACAGCAAGTCGGCTGGGACAGCGACCGGGGAACGCTGCAGGCCGGGAAATGCCACCATGTCGTGATCACCGTGGACGGCGGCCCGAAGATCATCACGTTTGTGGTCGACGGCGTGCTGGGCGACGGCGGCGACCAGCGGCAGTTCGGCTGGGGCCGGTTCAGCCCGACGCTGCGGGCTCCCAACGGCTCGCCCTCAGTGAAGATCGCCGCCAGCGTGCGCTCGCTGCGTCTGTACAGCCGCCCGCTGCGGACCAGCGAGGCGGTCGGGAACTTTCAGGCCGGGATGAAAACAGGTGCCACGCCATGAATTCCGTCGAACGCGTCCAAACCGCTTTGAAACTCGGCCAACCGGACCGCGTGCCGGTCGTCGAGTTCGTCGTCGATGAGAAGGTCGCCCGGGCCGCCGTGCCCGGCTGCCGCGATGTGGCCGATTGCCTGGACCGGCTGGACATGGACGGCGTCGGCTGCGGAGCGCTGTTCCAGAAAGTGCGCGACAACTCGGACGGCTCGTACACCGACGAATGGGGTGTCAGCTATCTGCCCGGTCCCGAGGCGGTGGCGCACCCGCTGCGCGGGCCGATCGTGACGCTGGCCGACGCCCGTGCCTATTCGCCGCCCGATCCCGACGCCCCGCACCGACTCGGCAAGCTGCCCGACATCGTGGCCCGCTACAAGGGCAAACGGGCAATCCTGTTCCATCACCGAGCCGCCTTTATGTGGTCGGCCTACCTGATGGGCTTGGACAACATGCTGCTGAACCTGATCGCCGAGCCGGAATTGGTCCAGCTGACGATGGACAAGGTGCTGCGGTGCAACCTGCGGATCGTCCAGCGGGCGATCCGGGCGGGGGCGGAGGTCATCATTCTGGGCGACGATTACGCCGGCAACCACGGGCCGATGATGAGCCCGACGATGTTCCGCCAGTTCCTCCTGCCGCCGCTCAAGAAGATGATCGCGATGATCCACGAGGAGGGAGCACTCTGCATCAAGCACTCCGACGGCGACCTGTACCCGCTGCTGGACGACATCGTCTCCGCAGGCCCGGACGGCATCAACCCCATCGAGCCCGTGGCGGGGATGGAGTTGAAGAAGGTCAAGCAACTGGTCGGCGACCGGGTCTGTCTGACCGGCAACATCGACTGTGCGCGTCTGCTGCCGCACGGCACGCCGGAGCAAGTACGCGAGGCGGTGCGGCAGGCCATCGCCGACGCTGCGCCCGGCGGCGGCTATATTCTCACCTCGTCCAACAGCATCCATTCCTCGTGCAACCCGCAGAATTTTGTGGCCATGGTGCAGGCCTGCCACGAGTTCGGAGCGTATGCTTAGTCCAGCCCTAACCCTACTTGGATAACCGCACGATCGCCTCGTAGGCTTCGTGCGGGGACAAGCCTTCGCCCATCAGGTTGCGGATCAGGGCGACCAGCTCGGCTTCGTCGTCCAGCTTGCGGCGGGCCAGCAGGTTGGCCCAGCGCCGCGGATGAACGCGGCGGAACCAATCCCCCATCTGATCGGGATCGCGCGGCAGCACGGCAAAGACGAACTTCTGCGTCGATTCGACCAACCGCTTGTACGATTCCGACTCGTCCAAGGCCCACTCGCGGACCATCGCTTCCAGGTAGCTCTGCAATTCGCCTTCGCCCCGCAACCGCTTGACCTTGGCCACGACGCCGGCCAAGTCGGCTTCCTCGCGGCGAAATCGCTCGACCACGCGCGACGCGGTATAGGCCGAGTCGATCCAGCGGGCGATCTCCTGATAGTCGACCCCCAGTCGCTCCCAGCGGCTGACCAGTTCTTTGACCTTGTCGGCGTAGGCATCGCAGGTGCAAGTGCTCTCGCTCCGCCACAGTTCGCCCGGATCGATGCCGAGTGCGTCCGCCACCTGTTGCACAGCGTGCGGCGTTTGACGCGTTGGCCGCTTCAAGCCGATTTGCAGCCAACGCGCCAGCGTTTTGACGCTAACGCCCGACCGCTCGGCGAGCTGATGCTCGGATAACGACGCGGCGTCGATCAAGCGTCTCAGGTTGGCGGCAAACACCTCCGACTCGGACATGGCCAGCGCATCTGCTCGGAAGGTTACGGTGGGAGAGAGTCTAGTACGGCGGGTCGCTAACTAAGCTATCGTGTCCCAAGTGTCGCCGCAACTTCGATTTCCGCCGTTTTTTGGCAGGGAATTCCCGAGGCTGCCGCGGTTCGCCTTACGCCGGTGGAAATAGGCTGACTGGGAAGACTCTGCGGGGGCGAAATGGGCCTCGCGGGCGTTTCGGTTGGCGATACCCTGCGGCTGATGCGTCGGGGCACGTCGGTCACTCATCGGGGCGAATTGGTGCGGGCTGGATTCGGAGCCGTCGGCAGGTGAGGGCGTAGGTCGCCTCAAACACCGCCGTCACGGCGAGGTCTGCCTCCAACCAGAGCGGCACCGTCGGCAGGGACAGACCAATCGACAGTTCTTCCGATCAGATCTCCAACCGAAGCGATTCTGCCTTCGGTGCCGTTTGGTAAGCGGCTGCGTAAGTGCTCGGCAATCACGGATGCCCAGGCACTGTGCACGCCTTGCCAAGGCCGTTCCAGACTGAGCGGCGGATGAAGGCGATCGAGCAGCGGCATGGACTCAGTCTCCGCGATGCAGGCGAGCCGCTTAGCATCGTTCGAGAAACAAGTGTCGTCTTTCGCTCCGCGAAAGAACGTCCTTTCGCGGAGCGAAAGGCGACAATCTGACAGTTATTTCTCGAACGGTGCTCACGGTCGGGCCGCCGCAAATCGTCCCTGCTTGCGGCCCATCCACAGCGACGTGACGGCGAACCAGACGATCGTGGCTGCGACCATCCAGAGCTTGACCGCGTCCAGGTCCATGCGGCCGAACAAGAACAGCACCGAAGGCAGCAGCGTGGCGGCGCAGGCGAGCCAGGAGACGGTCTGGGCTACAGTTCGCATCGCTCGGAAACCCTCACGGATTGGCGGTCGATTCGGCCGCGGCGACCGGCCGGGTCGGCCGCTGATACAGTTTGCTCAACACGATGTACAAAACCGCGGCGACAAACCACCCGGGCAGACTGACAAAGAAGATCTGCACGCCGGCGAACTGGACCAGGCAATAGCACGTGCCCAACGTCAAGAACCAGGTCAGCCCCGCGGCCCAATTGAAGGTCGCCCGGCTCCGTTCCGCGTAATCGCTGTGCAAGCCGAACTTCCGCAGCAGCCAAAAGTCAATGAAGATGACGGCCCCCATCGGCATCAAGAGCATGCCATACAGGGCGACGAAATCGAGCAACTTCATCGCGATCGCCGGGAACATGCCGGCGACCGCTGCCAGCATGCCGGTCAGCAGGGTCACGGCGAAGCGCGACGCCTGGGGCCGGATCGCCTGGAACGCCAACCCGGCTCGATAGATGGTTGGATTGGCCGTGGTCCAGCCCGCGATCACGACACAAATCAGACCGGTCAACCCGCAAGCGCGATAGGCCAGGGGGCCCGGCAGCACGTTCGTATCGCCGGGGTCCAGGTGCACCTGGTACGCGTACAGGATCGACGCCGCAATCCAGGCCAGGAAATGGCCCAGGAACATGCCGGACGCCGACGCAATCCCGTACCAGGACTTGCGGGCAAAACGAAAGACGCTCAGGTCCGACATCCCCACGTGCATCGCCATGTTGCAGAACCAGGCAAAGAACATGACGTGCCAGAAGGTGAACTTGACGCGCCCCGGCAACGGCTCGCCGCCTTTCCAAATGACGTCGGACGCCAATTGCCAGAAGTCGTCGAACGACCGGATCTGCGCGCCGGTGACATCCATGAACTGGCGGAAACCGACCAAGCCGAATGCCACGAACACCACCACCATCCAGGGCGCGGCGATGTTTGCGATCTTGGCGACCGTCTCGTAGCCATAAGCCGCCACCACGGCGATCGCCGCGCCGATGCCTAACACGGACAGCACCCAGCCCAGACTGTTCGGATAGACGTCGTTCAGTCCCGGCATGGGAAAGTCGATCCAGACACCGACGGCCGTCGCCGAAACGGTGACCATCGCGCCCGCCAGGAAACAGAACATGATGCCGTTGGCCAAATTGTACAGCGTGACCAGGTTCCGGCCGCAGATCTTCTCCAACTGGTAGTACAAAGTCAGCCGCCGCCGCGTCGCGATCGGCGCCGTGAGCCACGTCCAACTGAGCACGGCCAGCAGGTTACCGAGCAACAGGCCGACAATGACGTCAAACGCGCTAACCCCGTGCGCCACGAACAGGGGCCCGATCATCAATTCGGTGCCCGCCGTGTGCTCGCCGGCGTACATGCCGATGAAGCTCTTGAATCCCAGCAGCGCCCGCGGCGGCACCGGTTCCCGTTCGAATTCGCTCGGCGGTTCCAGTTCGTCGTCAGCCATCGTCTCGCCTGGAAAAAACGGAATCCTTCACGGAATACTCGATCGCGTCGTCGATCGGCAGCAGCACGGACATGAAGCCGTTGGCGGGCGCGCGAATATTGGCGAGATGATCGCGTCATCGCGGGCTTCGGCCAAGGTGTGCAGGCGGTTCAAGACCGCTTGGACTTCGGGCTGCAACACAGTATTCATGTCGGCTCACATGGCCCTTCCCGCATCGCCCCGCGGGTCCCGGTACATTCTAACGGGGCCCGTCAACTTTTAACGGGCGACACGCATTTCCAATCGCTGGAAGAAGGACTGGTGCGCATCTGCCAGGAGCTGGGGATCGCCGTTTTTCGGCTGGAATTCGCCGTCAGTCACACCCCCGTGTTATGGCTGACCGGACTCTCCCTTCAGTTGCTTCATTCGCTCCGTACGGAACTCCTGGAAGTACTCGCGGATCTTCTCGCCCCAGGCGAACTTGAACTGCTTCAGCTGCGACGAGGATAGCTTTCCCGCGGCCATGAACCTGGCCAATTCCGTATCCGACTTGGACCAGAGTACGACCCAGCCTTGCGCGGTCTGAGACTTCAACTGGGCCGATGCGTTTAGGACCACCGCCGCCTGCTCCAGACGCGGCGTGACGAGCACCTCCATCACGGCCTGGCTGGTGTCGTCGACGAGCTTCAGGTTGACCGTCCGCACCGCGACCATCTTCTCCAGCGTAACACGGATTTCCGACTTGAACTCCTCCAGCACTGGGCTGAGTTGCTTCGGAGTCTTCTCGCCGCCGGCGGACGTGAACTCGACGGCCAGTCCAAACTCCTTCAACGCGGCGAACAGCTCGGCGGCCGCTGGCGCGGGCCCCGGTGGCTGGGAGCCCTCGGGCATCGCCGGTTCCGCGGCTGGTTTTGCGGCCGTGTCCGGATCCGGCTGGGGCGAGACCGGAGCCGGCTCCGGCGCCGCCGGCATGGCCGGCTCCACACCCGCGGGCGCATCGCTTTTCGGCTGGCCTTGGTCGGTGGCCGATTCCACCGGCAGGGCCGGGCTGGCCTGATCGGGACCAACACTGGCGCCGGCTGTCGGCTGGACCGCCACGTCAGGCGTCGCCGCGGGCCGGGGTTCCGGCGTCGCCGGCTGGGGCGGCGTCGCCGGCTGCCCGGTGGGTTCGGCCGGCGCCGCGGCAACGGGCTCCTTGCCCGTAGCCGTCGGTGGAGTCGTCTCCGTTGGTGCCGCTGCCAGCGGTGCCGTCGGCGCCCGTCCCTGGGAAACTTCCGGGGAATCGCTGGTCCCCTTGGAGAAGACAAACAGCAGTAGGATGATGACCAGCAGGACCAATCCCCCGCCGATGCCAATCAGGATGGGCAAGCCGACCGCCAAGATGCTCTGCAGCAGTGTCTTGGGCTGCGCCACCGGCTCTTTCTTCGCCGCCGCCAGGCGGGAAGATGAGGACGGCCCGCGCGCCGTCGCCAGCTTGACGTGGCTGTCGATGGCACCCAGCGCCGAGCCGCTCTGCGAGGGCCCCGAGAGGTCGATTTGGTCCAGCGAGGCCAGCGCGTCTTCCGCCGGCAACTCCGCGAGCAGGTCGGGAATCGCCATCGGCTCCGGGACTTCGAGCGCCGGCAACTCGACGGCCACGCTCGGCGCTGGAGCCGGTTCGGCAGCCGGCCTCGCTGCGGGGGCCGCTGGCTTGGCAGCTGCCGACGGGGGCCGGGCGACCGCTTCCGCCTCGTCGGCCAGCGTCAAGTCGACATCGTCCGAGACCTTTTTCTGGCTGACCGCACTGGACTTGCCGCCGCGCCCCGCGCCACGGCTTGGCGACTTGCCAGCCTTCCTCGCCGACGTGCTCGCCTTCGTCGCCGGCTTGCCCGCTTTCGTCGCCGGCTTGGCCGCATCGTCCTCCAGCGGCGCGAACTCCAACTCCGTCTCGCTCGTCGCCGCCGACATCGCCCGCGTCGGTTCGCGATGCTGAGGCAACAGGTTCATGATCGACGAATCGCCGGTGATCTCCGAGTGCTGGCGGCGCCAGTCTTCGCCCCCGTACCGGACCAGCCAGGCGGCCAGTGCAGCGGCAATCTCCGCAGCACTCTGGAAGCGATCCTCCGGCGTCTTGGCCATCATCTTGCTGACGATCGCCGTCAGTTCGGGCGGCGCGTCGCGACGCTCCTCGACGATCGGCTTGGCCTGCTTGACTTGATGCGCCACCAGACGCTGGGCGACGCTGCCGTCCGGGAACGGCGGATGGCCCGTCAGCAGAAAGTAGGCCGTGCACCCCAAGCTATAGATATCCGTCCGCGCGTCGACGTTGTGGCTGTTCAGCGCCTGTTCCGGCGACAAATAGTCGGCGGTACCCAGCACGGTCTCGTTATGGACCGCCGTCAGCGACGCGGCGCCGCTGTCGTCATGAAAGCGCGCCAGCCCCAGGTCCAGGATCTTGACCACGCCTTTCTTGTCGAGCAGCAGATTGGCGGGCTTGATATCCCGATGGATCAGCCCGTTCTCGTGGGCGTGAGCCAAGCCGTTGGCGGTTTGCCGGATGATCTCAGCCGCCTTGACGTAATCCAGCGGCCCCGTCTCCTGGACCGTGGCCTGGGCGTCCTGGCCCTCGACGAATTCCATTACCAGGTAATGGATTTCCTTGTTGTCCTTGACTTCTTTGCTGACGTCGTACGCCCGCACGATATTGGGGTGGTCCAGCGCGGCGACGGCCTGGGCTTCGACGTAGAACCGATCCAAGACGGACGAATGCTTGTCGATCTGCGTTTGGGGCAGGACCTTGATCGCACACTGCCGCCGCATCATTTCGTGCTGGGCCAGAAAGACGGCTCCCATGCCGCCTTTGCCCAGCGGTCGCAACAGGCGGTACGACCCGAGGAAAAAGCCCTTATGTTTGCCCTGCAGAAGTTTGTCGACCTGCCACTGCGTCAGCGCACCGCGTTCAACCAGCGCCGCAGCTACGGCATCGGGATTCGCCAGATCCACGCCCTGGTTATCGAGTTCTTGCCGCAACTGCGACAGCCTCGCTTCCGGCACCAGGCCGCTTCGCTGTACTCGATCGAGAAAGGCGGCAACAAGCTTGGTCGACATGAACTTGAACGCTCAGAACCGCAACGATGGGAATTGAACTCGACGCCCTGATTCTAGCACGACCGGCACAGTCGTCGAATACCCTGCCTTCCACCACACTCTATTTTGAGTGAAAAGTATTGTAACGCAAGGGAATTGGGCGAAAAGTCGATCCTGGAAATTCCCGCAGGAAATTCGAAAACAAAAAAAGCCCCTGGAGTTCCCACAAGTTTTCCGCCACACTGTGGGGCTGGGCCTCGGCGCGGGACTGGCTGTCGGTGTCCCGCGGGGGGCGACTTTCGATCGAGTGGTGGGACGGAAGCGTTCGTCTCGCAGCTCCGTGGCAGGGGATTTTCATGGAACTTCATGCGACGACCATTCTGACCGTTCGCCATCAGGGCCGCGTCGCCATGGGCGGCGACGGCCAAGTCACTTTGGGAACCGCCGTGGTCAAAGCCGACGCGGTCAAGATCCGCCGTCTGGCCGACGGCAACGTTTTGTGCGGTTTTGCCGGAGGCGCGGCGGATGCCTTTGCCTTGCTGGAGCGGTTCGAGGCCAAGTTGAAGGACTATCCGGCCAATATGCCGCGGGCGGCCACCGAGTTGGCGAAGGAGTGGCGCACCGATCGGGCCCTCCGCCGCCTGGAAGCCTTGTTGACCGTCGCGGACGCGAAGTATACGTTGCTGGTCAGCGGCAACGGAGACGTGATCCAGCCGACGGATGGCATCATCGGAATTGGCTCGGGCGGCACCTACGCCGTGGCGGCCGCCCGGGCTCTGGTCGCCCATTCGGCCCTGGACGCCCCCGGCATCGTCCGCACGTCCCTGGAGATCGCGGCCGGCATCGACATCTACACCAACGACAAGATCCTCGTCGAGGAATTGGAGAGCAACTCGTGAGTCAGCTGGCGACGGAAGCCCCGCCCTGGGAAACTCGCAATTTGACGCCCTGCGAAATCGTGGCCGAATTGGACCGGTATATCGTCGGCCAAGCGGCCGCCAAACGCGCGGTTGCGATCGCGATCCGCAACCGCTGGCGGCGGCAGCATGTCCGGGAAGACATGCGTGAGGAAGTCGCGCCCAAGAATATCTTGATGGTCGGGCCCACCGGGGTGGGCAAGACCGAGATCGCCCGCCGCCTGGCCCGCCTGACCAACGCGCCGTTCATCAAGGTCGAGGCGACCAAGTATACCGAGGTTGGCTACTACGGCCGCGATGTCGAAAGCATGGTCCGGGAACTGGTCGAGAACGCCATCGGCCTGATCCGCGAACGCGAACGAAAGAACGTCGAAGGCGAAGCCAAACAGAGGGTCGAGGAACGGCTGCTGGACCTGCTGGCCCCCCGCCCGGCACTGGATTACGACCGCGACGAGGACGGCAAGGACTCGGCCCAGCAGTACGAACGGACACGGGGCAAGATGCGGGCGATGCTCGCCGCCGGGGAATTGGAACATCGCAAAGTCGAATTGACCATCGAGCAGAAGGCCACGCCGATCATGGTCGGGAGCCTGGGCTTGGAGCAGATGGACATGGACCTG
>CAIYOB010000870.1 GCA_903927685.1 uncultured Planctomycetaceae bacterium | reverse complement strand
GGAGAATCGCGCGCGGCTGTGGCGGGGAAGTTACCTGGAGCAGACCGGCGCGTTCATCCATCTGGGCGTGGATTTCAACGTTCCGCAAGGCACGCCGTTCGTCACCCAGTGCCCCGCCGCAGTCGTCCTGGTCGATGACGATGGCGACCAGGACGGCGGCTGGGGGCAGCGGATCTTCCTCAAGCCGGAGTTGCCGGCGGGGCGGGCCGAGCGGCCGGCCGTCGTCTTGATCTACGCCCATCTGCAAAACACCGCCGTGGTTCCCGGCAGCCGGATTCCCGCGGGAACCGTGCTGGGGGAAGTGGGCGGACCGCCCCACAACGGAAACTGGGCGCCGCACCTGCACATCCAGGCTTTGCGTTACGACGCGTTCGCGCGGATTCTGACCGAGGACTTCGACAACCTGGACGGGTACGGACACGTGAACCACCTGGCGGAACTGGCGGGTCTGTTCCCCGACCCGCTCGGCTTCGTCCAGGTCGTTACTTTGTAGCGGCACGGCGCGAGCCGTCCGGTATCACCGTCCGTTCTGGCAGCGAATTTGTCGTGCCGGTGCTCACCCGCTTGCGGCGCTGAGCACGAGCACTGCTTCGCTGAGCACGAGCACCATGCCGAAGCGGAGCCAGAACCCTAGTGCGTTGTCCAGGCTAAATACTGGGGTGCCTGGGGTCGAGTGCAGCGAGCCCCCAGTAGCAAGAACTGGGGGCTCGCCACTCGTACCTCGTGGCTCGACCCCAGCCACCCAACCCCAATTCTTAGCTTGGACAACGCACTAGGCTCGACCGAAGCGGCGGTTGGATCCAGCCTGCTGGTGGGCCTGTCCTGTCTCCGCGTGGTCACCCGGAACGAAAACCGGCTGGCTCGCGCCGCTCCGCTAACACGCTAACAACAGATCCCAGGGGCATTAACCGCGAACGACGCCGTCCGGATCCAGAAGCTCGTGAAGGAGCCAGCCAATCTGGGCACCGGTGTAGGGTTTGGGAAGGAATGGCCAGCCGCGCTCGTGGATTTCCTGGATGCGCGAACGTTCGTCCGCATAGCCGCTGGTCAAGACGATGGCCACCGCCGGGTCCGCCGCCGCCACCTTCTCGGCCAAGCTCACTCCGCTGCCATCCGCCAGCACCACGTCGCTGAGCAGGACTTGGATCGCGCCCCCGGCTTCCCGAAATGCCTGCCACCCGCTTTCGACACCCTGCGCCTCGATCACGCGGTACCCGAGGTTGCGCAAGCGGAGCACCGCGATTCCCCGAACCGCAGGCGAATCCTCGACCAGCAGAACCAGGGCTCCCTTCCCCTGCGGAGCGGGCAACGCATCTGCCGTGACGGTCTCCGCCGCCTTTTCCACCGCGGGGAAATGCACATCGAAGCGAGTCCCCTGGCCTGGACGGCTGGCCACATCAATCCAGCCGCCATGCTGCTTGACAATCCCGAACACCACCGACAGCCCGAGCCCCGTGCCTTTGCCCAGCTCCTTGGTGGTGAAGAACGGCTCGAAGATCTGCTCGAGGACTTCCGGAGCCATCCCGACGCCATGGTCAATCACGGAGATGCGCACGAAGGGCGCGTCTGGCTTGATCCCTTCCAGTGCCGGCGAAGAAGCCGCCCGGATAACCGACGTCTCGACGCGCAACTCCCCACCTCCGGGCATGGCATCGCGGGCGTTGACGCACAGGTTCATCAGCACCTGCTGGAATTGCGAGCCGTCCATCATGGCCAACGTGGGGCTGGCTCGCAAGCCAAGTTTGATGCTGATATCCTCCCCCAGCAGCCGCGACAGGATACTCAACTGTTTGACGATGGCCGCATCGGCGTTCATGGGATGCGGCTGGAGGATCTGCTTGCGGCTGAAGGCGAGCAGTTGCCTGGTCAGGTCCGCCGCCTGCTGGGCCGAGTTCCGGATCTGCTCCATCGGTTCACGGATGGAAGCCGGGGGATCGAGCGTCTCAAGCACGAGTTCCGCGTAACCCAGGACGCAACACAGGTGGTTGTTGAAATCGTGCGCCACGCCGCCGGCCAACCGCCCGATCGACTCCATCTTCTGCGCTTCCACCAGTTGCGACTGCAGACTCTGCTGTTTCCTCTCGGCTTGCTGGCGCTCCGTGATGTCGCGGGCGATGGCGAGCATCCCACAGGGAGTGCCGGCCAGGTCCTTCAGAACCGATGTGCTCATGAACGTCGAGAACTCCGTTCCATCGGCCCGCACATGCCGGATGTCTCCCGCATGGTGGCCACGGCTTTTCAATTGCGCCAGGTGCGGTTGGACCTCGTTTCGCCACTGCTCCGCCGTGTGAAACGTCGCCAGCGGTTTCCGCAGGAAGGCATCCGGCGTGGAACCGTGCATGTCCGCCCACGCCTTGTTCACGAATTGAACGCTCCCTTCCATATCCGAGATGGCAATGCCGTCCGTCGCCTGCTCGACAGCCGCCTTAAGTTCCAGCAACCGGCTTTCCGCCGCCCGATGTTCGGTCACATCCATGACCATGCCCAGGTATCGCTCTGCTGTGCCGTCGGCACCTCGCACCGGATGCCCCCGGGACACCAGCCAGCGGACTTCCCCGTCGGGCAACCGGACCCGCCACTCGGCATTCAGCTCCACGCCGTCCTTGGCCGCCCGCAGGACCGTCTGCTCCGCCAGTTCCCGGTCTGCGGGGTGGATCACCTTGCGCCAGGAATCGTAGCAAGCCGTCT
>CAIYOB010000869.1 GCA_903927685.1 uncultured Planctomycetaceae bacterium | reverse complement strand
TAGATGATGCGGATCAGCCCGTCCGGCGTCTGCTGGCCGTCGGGATAGGAGACGCCGTCGCGCTCGTCCAACAGCAAACCACCGCCCCAACTGTGGCCGTCGTCGTTCGAGATGAAGGCCGTCAGATGCGAGCGTCCGATCCGCTTGTCGAGCGGGCCGTGCTTGACCAGCAGCAGGCTGCCGGAACGGAGCCGCGTGATGAAGAATCTCGCGCTGGGATGCGCGATCGAGGACGGCGCCAACTCGGGCCAAGTGACGCCGCGATCCGGGGACACGCTTTCCCCGATGCCATAGTTCGTGCGGGCCAGCAGCCACAGCGAGCCGTCCCGACGCTCGATGAACATGTGCTCGTCGAACGCCCGCGCGGCGACAGGCACGTTGCAGCCGCCGCGGATCGTCCAAGTCTGGCCCTGGTCGGTGGACACGACCAGCTTGGCGCTGTGGTTCGTCTTGCGCCAGGTGGACGCCGGCAAGACCCACTCGCCGCTGGCCAGCACTAGCGGCTTGCACATCATCACGCCGTTGGTCACGCGCACGGGCGGCTCCCATTTCGGCTGTTCCGACTCCGGCTCGGCTGTCGTCAGGCACCAGACGCCGCCGATCGTCGACTCGTGGCCTTGGGTCTGAGCCCAGAACACACGGAGCTTGCCGTCGGGACCGACCCACAATTCCGGGTCGAACGTCCGCAGGGGGTCGTCGCCGTCGGGGTCCACGACCAGGACCTCGCGCCACGTCCCGCCGTTGTCGCCGCTGGTGCTGAGCACCACGTAGTTGTTCTGATCCTCGCCGGGCGTCTTGCCCGCGTACCAGTTGGCCCAGAGCCGTCCGCCAGACGTGACCGCCAGGCTGGGGATGCCTTGAAAGGCCCGGTTGGTGACCGCGTGCTGTGGCTGCGGCGGGCCGATGTACTGCGCCGGCACGGCGAGATCCGGTTCCGCGGCAAAGCCGGCCAGCGTGAGGACCGCGACAGCGGCGAACGCGCCCGCGCTGCGAGCATCCAAGACGACCAAGGCTCCGTGGCGGAGCCACGCGGGGACAGGCGGCAACAACGACATGATGATTCTCCGTGCCGGTAACGTGGGGTCTGGTCAACCCGGTATCACGCCAATTGTGGTTCATGGTACGATTCGAAACACAAGGTCGCTATCCCTGCTGCCGCTATCAATGGACAGGACCATGAGATCTCCAACACCGTGGACGTGGCTGTCGTCCTGCGACTGGCCATCCGCCACGCTGGCCAGCCAGTCGAACATCCCTGAGAGGCAGGAACGTCCAGCCATGAAACACTCGCACGCCGCCAGCCTTTCGGCGCTGCTGGCGAGCAGCGTCTGCGCGGTATCGGCCCGGGACGGGACGACGCTACCGCATTCGACCCTCCCGCAGGCGGGATGGTGAAGCACGCGGTCGGCTTGGCTCGCTGCCGTGGGCAGCGGCGGGGGCTGGCGGGGTTGCGGCGGAATCTCGTACACTGGCTCGGTGCGGATCCGGACGAGCTTCAACCGAGCGAACTGGCGGCGATGGACAACAACGGGACGAATTCCCTGCAGGCGGCCACGGAGGCTTGGCGTGCGCAGTCGCTGCAGGCCTTGTTGGCGCTGGGCCTGGTCGTATCCTTTCCCAGGCTGTTGATGATCGCGTGGGAATGGCCCACGCCGTTCTCGCCGCTGACGCGGATCCTGACCCTGGTCCTCTATTTGGCGGCGGCTGCGCTCGCCCTGGGACGCCGCGTCCGCGCGCCCTGGCGGGCGTGGGCGTTCCTGTGCGTTCTGTACGCGGCCGCAGCCTTCCAATTGGCCTGGGCGGGGATGGCGGGCAGCGGCCGGATTACCCTGGTGTCCATCCCGCTGTACGCTCTGCTGCTGGTCGGACTCCGCTCCGGGTGGGTTGCGTTGGCTCTGGGGACGCTCGTGTACGGTGGATTCGTCGTCGCATTCGCGTGGGGCTGGACGGGGGAACCGCTGTACGTTCACCAGAACCCCGCGGATCCCAGGTACTGGACGATGCAGGGCGTCGTGCTGCTGGGCGTCGCCGTGCTGATGCTGGTCCTGCTGAGCCGGTTCCTGGGCCTGCATGCCCGGGCCGTCGAGGCGGAACGGAGGGTTTCGGAGCGGGTTCGCGAGGAAGCCGTGATGCGGACCGCGGCCTATGAAGCCCTGGAACGGGCGACCCGCGAACAGCGCCGGCTGGAGGAACAGATTGCCAGGACCAGCGAAGACGAGCGGCGGCGTCTGGGCTCGGAGCTGCACGACGGACTGTGCCAGCAATTGACGGCGGCGTTGTTGCGGTGCGTGGCCATGGAAAACCAACAGGCGGCGGAGTTGCCTGCGGCGCCCCTGCCGCTCCGCGAACTGCGGGTGCTGCTGGAGGATTCGATCGGCACGGCCTATGAAGTCGCCCGCGGACTGTGCCCCTTGGACGTCGGTCCCGATTCGCTGGGAACCGCGCTCGAGGGCCTCGCCCGGCAGACGCGTGACGCAGCCGGAGTGGCATGCGAGTTTCGCGAGGGAGGCGACGTTTCGGTCCGCGACCAGGCCACCGCTTTGCACTTGTACCGCATCGCCCAGGAGGCCGTCGCCAACGCAGCCCGACACGCCCATCCGCGGCGGATTGTGATCACGCTGAGCGGCGATTCCGAGTGCTTGCTGTTGCAAGTCGAGGACGATGGAATCGGGATGCCCGCGAGGCAAGGCAAGTCGGGAGGGATGGGTACGCACATCATGGCGTACCGGGCGGGCGTCCTGGGCGGCACGCTGGCCGTCGAACGCGTGCCGGGCGGAGGGACGCGGATCGTCTGTCGCGTGCCGCGATCGCCTGGCGAGGAAAGGTCAGCCGTCGAGTCGGCGGGTGGGAGCGAATCGTCCCCTGAGCCGGACCCGCGCGAGGAGCCTACGCATGACCGCTGAATCGTCTTCCGCCGGCAAGCTCTTCCTGGTCGATGACCATCCGCTGGTCCGGCAAGGGTTGGCGGCCGTCCTGTCCCAGGCGGGGTTCACGATCTGCGGCGAAGCGAACTCCGGCGAGGAGACGCTCCAGGACCCCCAGCTGGCCGAGTCCAACCTGGCGATTGTCGACCTGGCGCTGGGCGACGAGAACGGGACCGACTTGATTCCGGTCCTGCGCGCCCGCGGCATCCGCGTGTTGATCTATTCGATGCATGAAGAGCCGTCGCGGGTGACCGAGGCCGTCGCGGCGGGGGCGGCGGGCTATGTGACCAAGCGCGAGGTAGGCCAGTTCCTGGTCGAAGCCGTCCGCGCCGTGCTGGGCGGCAATCTGTTTCTCAGTCCGCGGGCCGCCGCCGGACTGGCCTATCGGGCCGCGAACCAAGCAGCCGACGCCCTCGATTTGAGCGACCAGCAGCAGCACGTGTACCGGCTGCTGGGCGAAGGGGCCAGCACCGGCGAGATCGCGGCCGCCTTGCACGTCAGTCCGCGGACGATCGAATCCTATTGCGCGCGGATG
>CAIYOB010000868.1 GCA_903927685.1 uncultured Planctomycetaceae bacterium | reverse complement strand
CGGGAGACCGGCCACAGCGCTCGGCCTGCGTGGTCAGACCTGAGGCAAGCCTTCGTCGCCCAGCACATCAGCGAAGAAGGACGAGTACTTCAAGCCGCTGTCGCAGCCAATCGCCACCGCGACACCACCATGAGTCCTGCCGTATTCCACGGCCGCATGGACGATGGCCCCGGTCGACGGGCCGACGATCAACGCTTCCTCGCGGAACAGGCGTTTTGTCATGGCGTAGGCCGGCTCGTCGGTGACCCGGATCACTTCGTCGATTACGCTGCGGTCCAGGATCCCCGGCGGCTTGGATTCTTCCAGGTTCTTCAGGCCCGGCAAGCGATGGCCTTTCTGAGGCTCGATGGCCACGACCCGGATGCCGGGGTCCTGCTCCTTCAGATATCGTCCCGTCCCGGTAATCGTGCCGCACGTTCCAAAGCCGGCGAAGAAATGCCGCACCTGACCCTCGGTCTGGATCCAGATTTCCGGCCCGGTGGTTTCGTAGTGGGCCTTGACGTTGTCCGCGTTTTCGTACTGATTCGGCATCGCGTAGCGGGCCCCGGTCGCGGTGCCCTCGACAAATGACTGGGCCAGGGCGATCGCGCCGTCCTTGGGATGGTTCACGGGACAGAGGTCGTCGGGCGTCGCCCAAACCTCGGCGCCCAGCATCCGCAACAACAACTTCTTCTCTTCGGGAACACCGTCGGGGATGGTCACGGTCAGGCGCTTACCCAGCAGCGCCGCCAGGGCCGCCAACGCAATGCCCGTATTGCCGGAAGTCGGCTCGACGAGTTCTTTCCCGTCCAACTCACCCCGTTCCGCCATACCTTTGAGCAGATAGTAAGCCGTGCGATCCTTGATCGATCCGAACGGGTTGTACCACTCCAGCTTCAGGTAGAGCTGAAATTCTCCCGGCGGAACGATGTGCTTCAGTTCGACCAGCGGCGTGGGATTGGCAGGATTGGCGATCAGTTCGCGAACATCTGCATAGCGGCGCAGCCCCGGAGCGGATGCCAGCCGGTCTCGGCCTGTGAGGTTGGTGGTCATCGATTTCCTTTCTGCGGCAACGGGGGCGGTCAGCCCTTGCGAATCAGCACGTGATGCACTCCACCCTCTGGGCGAATGGCAAGCACCTCATGCCCGGCCTCGGTCACCGTGCGCGGGACGTTGTTCAGCGGTTCGCCCGCGTTCAGGGCCACCTCGAGTTCTTCGCCACGTTTCAGCTTGGCCAAGGCGAGCTTGACCTTGACAAACGTCATGGGGCAGACCTCGCCCGTGATATCCAACCGTTTAGCCACAGTCGCTTCCTTAAATGAAGAGGATCTTCGCGTCCCGCGAGCGGTCCAGGAAGGTCGAGACGCCGATGACTTCCTGGACCTGGTCGATCAGGTCTTCCCGTCTCAGCTCGAGAATGTGCATCGCCATCTCGCAGGCGACGAACTGGACGCCCAGTTCCTTGGCGGCCTCAAACAGCTCCTCCAACGTGGCGACGTTCTTGGCCCGCATCATGCGCGTCATCAGCCGGGGGCTCATACCGCCGAAGTTCAGCCGACTCAACGGCAGCTGGCCGCGGCCTCCCATCAGCAAGTTGAACAGGCGGGCCAGGATGCCCCGGCCGAGCCCGCGGTGACCGGGCCGCTTCTTGACGATATTCAGCCCCCAGAAAGTAAAGAAGATCGTGACCTCGCGATTGGTGGCTGCCGCGCCGGCGGCAAGTGTAAAGACAGCCACCGCGCGGTCGAAATCCCCGCTGAAGCAGACGATCGAGAGTTTTTCCGAATGTTCCATATCGGCAGGCCGTCCTTGCAGATGCGGGCGTTCAGGTCAGGCCTGTGACGCCCTCAGGGCTTGCGCGAGATCCGCGATGATATCCCGCACATCCTCAATCCCCACAGACAGGCGGACGTACTCCGGCGTCACACCGGTCTGGACCTGCTCCTCCGGCGTCAATTGGGAATGCGTCGTGGTGGCCGGATGGATGATCAGCGACTTGGCGTCGCCGATGTTGGCCAGGTGGCTCAGCAGCTTGACGCTGTTGATCAACTTGGCGCCGGCTTCCCGGCCGCCTTTGATCCCAAAGCCCACGATCGCTCCCTGCCCGTCCGGCAGGTATTGCTTCGCGCTGGCAAAGTCCGGATGGCTCGGCAGACCCGGGTAGTTGACCCACAGCACCGCCGGGTGCTGTTCCAGGAACTGGGCCACGGCCAAGCCATTCTGAGAATGCCGCTCCAGGCGCAGCGGCAACGTCTCGAGACCCAGCAGCGTCAGGAAAGCGCCCCAGGGACTCTGGCAACCCCCTGTGTCGCGCAGCCAGTGCGTACGGATGTGGATGATATAGGCGATGTTGCCGACGGGCCGCAAGGCTTCTTCGAACACGAGCCCATGATAGGCCGGATCGGGCGCCGTGAATTCCGGCCATTTCTGCGGGTCCTTGGCCCACGGGAACTTGCCGCTGTCCACAATCGCCCCGCCGATATGGACGCCGTGACCGCCGATGAACTTGGTCGTGGAATAGACGACGATGTCGAAGCCGTGCTCGATGGGACGGAACAGAGCGGCCGTCAAGGCGGTGTTGTCGATGATCGTCGGCAGACCGTGGCGATGCGCCGCTGCGGTGATCTGACGATAGTCGGGCACGTCGTTCTTGGGATTTCCGGGGGTCTCGATGTACACGGCGCGGGTGTTCTGATCAACCAGCTTGCTGATGTCCTCAGGCCGTTTCGGATCGAAGAACCTGACTTCGATCCCGAGTTTCTGAAAGGTCTGTGTGAACAGCGTCCAGGTGCCGCCGTACAGGCTGTTGGCCGAGATGAAGTTCTGTCCGGCGTGGGTGATGGTCAGTAGCGACGCGGTGATCGCGGCCTGGCCGCTCGCCAGGGCCAGCGCCGCGGCACCGCCATCGAGGGCCGCCAGCCGCTTTTCGAGCACGTCCGTGGTCGGATTCATCAAGCGCGTGTAGATGTTGCCGAATTCGCGCAGACCGAACAGATTGGCGGCATGCTCCGTGTCGTGGAACACATAGCTGGTCGTCGAATAGATCGGCACGGCGCGGGCCGTCGTGGCGGGATCCGGCACCTGGCCGGCATGCAGTGCGACGGTGGCCAGGCGATGGGGGGAAACGGTTTTGTCCTCTTGCGTCATGGGCAGCAGCTCCGACATACGAGTGGCGAGAAAACGCCGACGACTGTTCGCTGGCCGAACCGACTCGGCTGGATTGGACGATCGGGAGTGGGGAGGCGAGTCGGTCGAGCACTAATCCGGCAATTGGTACAGCGGCGTGGAGAGGTAGCGTTCACCGAAGCTGCAGGCGACGGTCACGATGACCTTGCCGCG
>CAIYOB010000867.1 GCA_903927685.1 uncultured Planctomycetaceae bacterium | reverse complement strand
GTCCGGGCCGAAAGCTGGAGTCGAAGGGGCCGATGGCGATTCTGTCCGCGTAGGGCCCTGCCGGGTCCACGATGGACGCTTCGACCTCGATCCCCTCCGGCCAGCCGAACTCCTCCAGGGCGGGCAAGAACAGCCCATCACCGCAGCCGACGTCGAGCACCGGTGCGTCGGTTGGGGTCGGCAGGTACTTGCGCAGGCAGGAGAGGATCAGGGATTCTCGCGCCCGCCACCACCAGTGGCAGTGATACAGCTCACGGTATTTTCGGGCGTATTCCGCGTCCAAGGTCGTCGGCTCCGCATGGTTTCCTGCACGATGTACACAGGTCGCGCCTTCACCTCCTCGTAGATCCGGCCGATATACTCACCGATCACGCCCAGGAACAGCAGTTGAGTCCCGGCAAAGAACGTGACGGAAACGATCAAGGCCGTGAATCCCTGAGGCGGCTGCGCGAAGAACAGTTTGGCGGCCAACGAGTAGGCCGCAACGGCCATCGAGATCACGACCGTGAACACACCGAGCCACGTCGCGGCACGGATGGGCACGATCGAAAAGGCGAAGATCCCGTCAAAGGCCAATTTCAAAAGGCGCCGGAGGGAGTATTTCGATTTCCCGGCAAACCGCTCGGCACGTTCGATCGGAACGCCAATCTGCCTGAAGCCGACCCAGGTGCGCAGCCCGCGCAGGTAGCGGAGTCGTTCCTGAGTCCGGGCCAGTTCATCGACCACCCGCCGGGACATGAGTGAAAAGTCCCCGGCGCCGCGCGGCAGACGGATGTTCGCCAGCGCGGCGATCAGCGCATAGAACAAGTAGTAACAACCACGAAGGAACAGTCCTTCTTTGCGTTTCACCCGCACCGCGTAGACGACGTCGTAACCCTCCTGGTAGGCTGCCAACAACTGGGGAATGGCCTCCGGCGGGTCCTGCAGGTCGCCGTCCATCAGCACGATCGCGTCGCCGGTGACGTGATCCAACGCGGCAGAAAAGGCCGCTTGATGGCCAAAGTTGCGTGACAGCGAGACTCCGAACACGCGTGGATCCCGGTGTGTGGCCTCCTTGACCAGTTGCCAGGTTTCATCCCGGCTGCCGTCGTCAACGCAGACGATCTCGTGCGGCCCGCCGGGAATGGAATCCAAAACACGTGCCGTTCGCGTCAATAACTCTGGTATCAATGCCGCTTCGTTAAAGAGCGGAATCGCGATCGAGAGTCTCATGGTTGGGCCGGTGACCTTCTGTTTTGCTTCGGGGATGTCGCCGCTTGCGGCACGATGCCTCCGGTCGACAGCGTTTTGTTCGCCGCTTGACGAGTGACATAGATTGCTTCGGCTGCGCCCATGGTGGGGCTGTCGTACGGGAATTGGGCAACCACGTCCTCATCGGGACGGGGGCGAAACCGAAGGCAATAGGCATCCTTTCCCGCGCGGGCTCTCATGATGCCGGCTCTGCGCTGTCGTTCTTCCGGGGAGAGCAGTTCCGGCGGCAGCCCCAGCGTGTCGTAGAGCGCGTTGTACTCGTAGCCTCCGTCGATACGATCCGGGCTGACGGCTTGGGATTCCAGCCACTCGGCGGCTGCCCAACGGGCGCCGTTCCAACGCCAGTAATCGACGACGCCCGCCCACGCCACAGAGGCCCCGAAAAGACAAACCGGCAGCACCGCCCATCGCAGACTGCGAGCGGACACGTTCCGGCGGAGCAGCAGGGGGGTTGCGAGCGGGCAGAGCGCAATCACGTAACGGTCGACCACCACATGCCCGATCAGCGCCGTGGAGCAAATTGTGCCCGCCAGGGAACTCCAGAAGGCCAGTTCGACGAGCAGTTGAGGGTCAGCCTGCCAACGCCGTATCGCGCCGACGAGGCGTCCGAGGGCCAAGGCCAGCGTGGGCAGCAGATAGCATCCGCTAAGAAACCCGACGACTCCTAGTACCCGGGCAGCCGTAGTTGACTCGCCTCCTGTCGCCACGCCACGCGGGGCTGCGTTTGAGATCTCCAGGGTGGGTGGTCCGATTCCCCAGCGTTCTCCCGTGTAGACGTAGTTACCCAACAACACGCTGCGATGATTCGGCACGTCCAAGAGGTAGACGCCGGCGATCAGGATCGCCGCTGCAATCACCATTACGATGGAGCGAGAACTGTGGCGTCCAGCGTTTGCTAGAGCAATGAGCGGCAACAAGGTCAGGCCCAAGAAAAGCAGGATGTGCAACGTCTCGTAACAGGAGTACAGAAGGCGTCCCGGGGAGAGGTCCGACAGGGCCGTGCGAACGTGGTTCTTGGCCATTGGCAGATATGTCAGTGAGGATTGAAGGATGAGCGAATTCTCGGCTGCCAGCGTCAACGGAATCACGAGAGAGGTTAGCATCGCCCAGCCCCAACGGCGCTTCATCGCCCAATAGCCCGCCACGCCCGCGGCAACCAGGATCCCGCTTTGGCGGGTGAGGCACGCCAACAACAGGAGCAGCGTGGCTGCAGCAACCCCCAACGCGTTCCCGTGTCGCTCGGCAAGCAGCGTCATTATCAGCGCAGCTAGAATGAAGGACACGTACACGATGTCGGTCTGGAAGCTCCACGTCAAAGAGACGACGATGGGGTTGGTCAGGAATAGGAGGGCGCCGCACGTCGCGTGGCCGCGAGGAAGGCCGAGCAGACGGAGGAGAAGCCACAGCAGGACGATGGGCACAAACCCGTGCCACACCATCATGTTTCGCAACAGCGAGAACCGGAACCCACCTCCCAATTCGCAGACCACCCATCCGGCCACGATCTGGGGCAACGCCAGAGCGCCCGTCAGCCTGTGCAACTGAAACTGTCGTCGTTCGCAGAGCGTTCGGACTGGAGTAGTGTAAGCCCAGTCGTCGTTATGAACCGTGGGCTCAAACCGCGGCGTTGAGACGGCAATCGCTCCGTGCAACGAAGCGTATACGCACGCCAGCACGAGGATGGACATACCGGTCCTGATCTTCGCTGAGCGGCCCCCGCGATTTGAACCGGGCGAGTTTCGGGCCGCCTCGCCGAGGTCGCTTGGCTGCTCGAAGTCGCGGTGTCGAGAAATTTCAACGTCTGTTGCCAAGCGTAAGCTCCGCCTAGTCACGTGCAATAACAAATGCGAGGGCAACCCGTACCCTGGAAGCTGACGGCGCGGCCCCTCCCGCCAAGCGATCCTCGTAGCGAACTTCGTGCCAAGCCGCGGGAAACCATCACGGATGGCGCAATCTCTATCGGCATATCGGTTCAGTGTGTTCCCAGTTTCAATCGGTTGGCCGTTTTCGGCTTGACGTGTTCCGGATTTCATTCAGGACCGGTCCGCCGCCGAGGGCCGATGTTCGCTTTCTCCGGCCCCATCCGACCCATAGCGCAATGATGGTCATCGCCGAAACCAACGCCCCGGGTTTAAGGCCGGGAGGACTGCAACGGAACTCGACCACGTGCTCGCCTGGCTCCAGGGCGACGGCACGGAAAGCGAAGTTGGCGGGAAGCACGGGGACGGGCCGCCCGCCAACCGCCGCGGTCCACCCTGGATAATAGGCGTCGCTCAGGACCAGATATCCAGGCTGGTCGAGCAGCGCCCGAACGGTGACTTGACTCGCGGCATATTTGATGAGCTGCGCCGGCCGAAGGGGCTGCTTCGGGCCGGCCGGCGGTTCGGCTTGTTCGAGTAGGACCGCGTCGCGAGGGTCGCTCGCGGCCAGTTCGTGGACGGCCTCGGCATCGGGGTGAACGACTTGCGACCGCCCCACGACGAAGGCGCGGGGCATAGGAGACGGATTCTCGTAGATCGTGTACCTGAGACTGGCCGGCGAGTGCCCGCGCAAGGTGAACTCGGCGGGCAAGACACCCTGACTGACTCGGCGCCAGCCGGCATATTCGCCCGGCCCGAAGCCGGGCAGGACCGCATACCGCACTCCTACCGCGTCCGCCAGCGGTTTCCGTAGCGAGGTCAGCCGCAATGGCTCGAAACCGGCCAAGCCCATGGCGGGATCTTGTCCCGGAATGAGTGCCGCTGCGAATATCGCGACGCGCGCAAGGGGAACGGGATCGTAGCCCTGCAGCTTCTGGATCCCGTGCAGCCTCGCTTCCCGGTCGCTGAGCAGGTCCTGCCCCACCAGGACGCGATCCGCCCCGAGGCGAGTCTGCAAGAATGCAATGACCGGACTGGCCCGGCCGGCTGACTCTGGTGGAATCGTGCGGAGCATCTGAGCCGCGTACCAGGCGGAGCCTGCTGCCGCCGTGCTGAGGGCCAGGACGACCGCCGTGGTGGCCCGCGGGACAGGCCTGGTCAGGAGCCACAGCACCCCTGCGACCCCGGACAACAGGCTGACCACGCTGGTCCACGCAACGCCGTGGACCAAGGTCGCCGACCAGGTCGTCGCCGTCGGCTGAGCCGTCGGCGACGTCCAGCGGCTCACCAACACGCCGACGCCGCAGCACAGCAGGGGCACGCCCGCCGCGCCCAGCGCGATTCGCCAGCGCTGGCGGGCTTCGAGCGTCAAGGACCGCAGGTGATCGAATCCGGCGCCGGCGAGCATTGCGGAACAGAACGAACAAAAGAATAGCATCCGCGACGGACTGCGAAACAGAGAAACCCCCGGCAGGAAACGATGCAGCAACGGAAACACCGGCGTCTGATCGCCGAATGCAAACAGGAGCCCGGCGAGCCCGAGCACGGCGAACCGAGACACGGGATACCGTCGAGTAGTGCCCGCGATCCCCACCACGGCGAAGATCAGGGTGGGCAGTCCCAGACAGCAGAGCGTTTCACAGTAATACTGCCCTGGCCCCCGGTAGTCTGCCGGCCCTCCCAGGACGAATGGATCCAATAGCTGCAGCAGGCTCACGCCGCCCAGAACCCCGTGACGAATCTCCTCGATCTGCATGCCCCCCGCTCGGATCGAATTACGGCTGTAAACCCAAGTCGGCAACAATTCGATGGCCGTCAGGCCTGCGACGGCCAAGCCCACCAACGCCCAACGCCCCAGCAGGCGGAACGCCGAGCGAGGTTCAGGTCCAGACGCCGAAGCGGTCTGCCGGCGCCACAGGAATCCGGCAAAATCCGGCAACAAGTACGCGGTGAGGAGCAAGGTCAAGTAGTAAGTCTCCTGCGCGTGGCCACAGAAGAAGCACAGCGTCAGGACGATCGAGGTCAGCCCGATTCCGCCGCGTTGTCCTTTGCGAAGCCGCTCGACGCCGAGAAAGGCAAGCGGGATCCAGGCCACCAAGCAAATCTGCGCGTAGTGCCCTTCTCCGGACTGGGCCAGCAAGTACGGAGCACCCAGGTAACACGTCCCGGCAAGGACACTGGCGCTCCAGCAATAACCGTAGCGCCGCGACAGGAGATACGCACCCAGCCCCGCCCACCAGTGGTGACCGACCAACATCCAACTGATCAGCCAACGCGCGGGAATGAATACGTACGACCAATTCGGTGGATATAGGACGCCGGCTTGAGGATTGCCAAACCAGGGCGTGCCAGCCAGGATGAAGGGATCCCAGCAGGCCGATACATCGGGGCCGGAAACGGTTTTTGCCAGCCGTTCGTGCGCCGACAGGTAGTACCGGGTCACGTCATTGTTGCCACCAGCTTGCGGCCCCACAAGCAAATCCGCCGGATGCAGGGTCAGCCGCCAGAAACAGGTCAATGCGGCCACGGCCAGGACGAGCCCGGCAAGGATGTCGTTGGGTTTGGGCTTCACGTTGACGTCCTTCCGGCAGGCGTGTCGCCCTTGGCGTCGGGCCTTGGGCCATCCCGCACTTCCGGCTGTCGCTTAGCCGGGCGGAATTGCCAGAGGGGTGAGTTGGGACGCACTTCGAGGCTGCGAATGGGGCCGACGGTGCGATGAACGGCGTAACGGCCGGTCCGAAATACGATGGGGAACTCCCACGGAAAGACGCGTTCCGGCCCCACACCCAAACGCGCTGCCGGACTGCTGAACTTCGGGCTGATTGGCAGAACGTCCTCCGGCGGGACCCCGGCCGCGACCAAGTCTGTGATCGCGTAGCGCGGGGCGGCGGCTGCCAGGGCCGCACGCAACGTCTCCCGACGTTCCGGAAAGAAGACCAGTGTGTTCTCGAGGTAGACATACCGTGTCGGCGGGCGAATACCGAGTTGCTCGTAAAGATGGATCGTGCTGTTCGGAAAACAGCAAACCTCGCCGTCCCGGACTCCGCACTCACGCAAGTAGACTGCGACCCGCTCCAACGCCCGCCAGTTCGGAAACTGCATCAGGGTCAAGCGGTCGCGGACTTCCGCGCTGCTTCCCTGCCGAAAACACTCCGGCCAGCATGTCAGACGGCTCCAGCGCAGGGTCGGAGAGCAGACGAGGGCCACCAAGAGGAACGCGACGCCGGCAACTTGCCCCGCCGGACTGGGGCGGGGCCGCACACTGGCGGCAACGACGCAGGTCAGGATCGCCAGCAGAACCCCCGGCGCGTGAATGTAGTCGAACAGGTGCTGCAGCGTGAACGCCTGGATCAGCCAGCCGAAATAGAAGACCGCGACCAGATTCGCCGTGGCCGCGCCAACGAGCGACGGTCTCGTGGGCGCGATTCCGGCCGTCTCGCAACCAGGGCCTCGGGGAGCCGCGGTGACCCGACCGGCCAGGGGGCGACAGGTACGCCATAGCGCGGCCGCCGACAAGCCGATGGCGGGGACGTGCAGCAGTAGCCAGGGGAAGAGCCGGATGACCATCCCGGCGAAGCGTGGCAGCGTCCAGTGCTCTCTCCCGGCAGCCACATAGCGCGGGTTCCACTCAAGGAACGTCTCCCAGAAGTACGGCCAGACTCCCGAGCACTGCATCCAAACCGCCCCGCCTGCCCCCATGAGCAATCCACCCATGAGCAATCCCGCTGCGTCGATCAGCGACCGGCGCCCGCCGCGGACCCACCAGGTGGTCGCCAGCCAAGCTGCCGCCGCGGGAAGCAGCACCATCGGCTTGATCCAGACTCCAGCCCCCAGGACTAGCCCCTCGACGACGGACCAACCGAAGACTTGGATCCCAGGCTGCGAATTCGCCGCGATTCGCTGAATGTGGCGGGCACGCAGCCACAACCAGCCGAGCGACGCCACCATCAGCCACATATCCCGCTGACAATGGCACCACTCAGAGATCGAGAAGTAGAACAGCAGGCAGATGGCACCAGTCCAGATGCGAACGGATTTGCCCAGGCCTACATCCCGCAGGATTTGCAGGAGCAGGAGAATGACCGTTCCGAGAATCACCAAGTCCGCCGTTCGCAAGGCGATGGAGGATGGACCCAGGAGCCAGCGGATGGCGGTCATTAGCCAAAGTGTCCCAGGCGGATTGGTCTCCAGCACGTCACGGTAGGGCACGCCCCCGTCCAGAAAAACCTGGACGTGGAGATTCCAGAGCGCCGCATCATCGATGATGGGCATGCACAGAAACAACGGCCCATTGCTGACCAACAGCGCGACAACCGCGGACCAAGCCAGGCGCCGACTGATCGCGTCGAGACGGGGCAGCAGTGGTAGCGGTAGAGCGAGTGTCCCAGAAGAAAATGCCCCAGTCATGTATACGTCATGGCCGGTGTGAGGTTGTCGGTTGGTGATGATCGCCGCGAGCGGCCAGAAAGGCACGAGCAGTGGCGAGCGGTAACCGCTTCGCGGTGCCTCGAATGCCCTTTGTGGCGTGCCGTCAACGGCCCTGTACATAAAGTATAGGCCGCAATTCGGTGTTGGTTCTTAACGTCCGGATGCGATTCATCCTCGCTTTCGCGTCGGGTTTGGAATCCGATGCAACGGACGGTTTATCGATTCATCTCCGCTTTCGCGTCGGGTTACGATCGGCCTGGCCTCGTGCCGTCCGCGATTGTCCGGGTGGAGCCTATGAGTCAGCAGCGACGGCTCGGAACGCGATGCTACCTACGGTGTCCGATTGCCTCGGCAGGAAGACTACGAGGCGACTCCAGATGCCCGAGTGGCGGTCGTACTTGGTGCACCAAGTACGGTCCCGCACGAAAGATGGCTGGCTGTGACCAAGGATACACCTCCCGCAGCCGGGACGGAAACCGCGGCGGTCGCGGCAGGACGCCCTCGGGAGCCAGCTGATTGATGCGGTCAGGTGATAGGCCGCTGGCGACCAGATCTGTGACCACGTAGCGCTGGCGGCTTTCCCGAAGCGACTGGAGAAAGAGCGGATGCCGCTCCGGAAAAAAGGCCACCGCCTGTTCGAGATAGGCGTGTCGAGTGGAGGGCTTCACTCCCAGCATTCCATACAGGTGAATCAGGCTATTGTGGTAACAGGTCAACTGCTGGTCAGCCAAGCCTTGACCGCACAAAAAGTCAGCAACTCGCTCCAAGTCCCTCCAACTGGGTACGGAGAAGTACTTCAACCCGTCCCGCACTTCGGCCGTGCTACCCTCGCGGACACACCGCCACCACCAATTCAAGCGGCCGAGGCGGACAACCGGCGTAGTCAGTAGCACCAGACCGACGAAGCCGGCGAGGGCCAGACCTCCCCGGCGAACGCAGACACCCTTCCTCGCAGCGAACCGAGCGACGTTCCCGACTCGGCTCGATTCCACCGGATCCTGTTTCCTGCCGGTTGGCGACCGCACTGCCACCCGGCCCGCGAGCACCACGATGGCCAGCAGCAGACCAGGAGCATGGACGTAGTCGAACAGATGCTGCAGCAGGTACGACTGCAGAAGCCAAGCCAGGTAAAACACGCAGAGAGCCGAAAAGGCGAGGAGTCGAAGAGTCGAAGAGTCGGACCTTTCCAGAGAGCGAGATCCCGCTGCATCGGCGCTGTGCCGTTTCGCCCCCTCAGCGTTTCGCCTGTTCGGTACTTCGGCGGTTCGACATGTCCACGATTTCTTGATGGCTCGTCCCACCGCGGTTAGGGCAACGGGGATCGCGACCAGATGAAGCAGTTGCCAGGGGAAGAAGCGAACTTGCATGGCCGCGAATCGGCCCACCGTCCACTGCTCGCGTCCGGCCGCCACGTAACGCGGGTTCCACTCGACAAGCATGGTCCAGAAGAATGGCCATGCGTCCGACCAAACCAGCACGGCGACGCCGATACCGCCCATCAGCAAACCGCCGGACAGCAGGCCGAATAAATCGGCCAACGACCGCCGCCAGTTTCCAATATACAGCAAGCTGAGCAACCAAACCCCCAAGGCGGGAATCGCAATCATGGGCTTGAGCCAGACTCCGGCTCCCCAGCACATACCCTCAAGGATTGCCCAGCCCGCCGTGCTAACCAGCCCGGGCATCCTGGGTCGCGGAGCACATCGCAGGCGCTGCCACTGTCGCTGACGGAGCGTCAGACCGGCCAGGCCGGGGAGCAGCAGCCAGCCGTCCCGTTGGCAATGACACCATTCACTGAGCGAAAAGTAGCAGAGAAACAAGAGCAGGACGGACCAGGCTACCGTCGCCGGGGCACCTCCCAGACGGACGAGCCACGCGCGGCTCAGGGCCACAACGCCGCTGATCAGGAGCAGATCTACAGAACGTAGGGCCACCGAGGAGGTGCCGAGCGTGGCGCGGATGGCGGCATGGATCCAGGCCGCACCGGGCAGGTTCGGTTCCACGATGTCGCGGTACAGCACGCCGCCCTGCAACCAAGTCCGCGCCTGCAGGTCGTACATCGCCGCATCCTCCGTCAGCGGCATGCAAACAAAGAGAGGCCCATTGGTGATCAGCAACAGTGCCAGCAGCGTCCAGGCCAACACACAGGACATCCCGCCGGCCTGAGCCAAGGCCGGTGCGGATGCCGGTGCGTCGCTGCCGTTAGTGGTCATGGTTATGGGTCAGCTGTCGGTTGTCAGTGGTCCGACAAATCGGCAAACCGGGCGCCGTCAGCCCGCCGGTGTCTTGTCTTTTCGGTTCCGGATTCCTCGTTATACTGCGGTCGGTTGGCGTAGGGACGCCTGCGCAGTACCGGTGGGCTGACGCCGGCGGCTCGCGGCCAGGAATGCCGGGCGAACGTCATTGGTGCGCGATCAGAACGGCCCGGTCGTTCATCACTCGGGCTCGGGCATTCGTTATTCTCTCGACCCTGGCCATTCTGTCCTGCTCTGTCTCAATTTCGGGTCTTTCGTCATCGTCCGCTGGGCACAATCCGTCGTTCGGCTGTCGCTCGAAGTTGACTTGGCGTGAGACAAGGTACAGCGGGCGGGCCCGGACCTGATCATAGATCCGAATGACATACTCGCCCAGGATCGCAATCCCCAGCGCGTTCAGCGCGCCAAAGAAAGACGCCGCCATCGTGATCGAAGTCCAACCGGGGGTCGCCAAACCCGTCAGCAGTTTGTGGTACAACGTGAACGCCGTCAGGCCGCAACACACGAATGCCGAGGCCACCGCAACCATGTAGAACACCGCCAACGGCACCCGCGAAAACGAAAAAACGGCGGTCTTGGCCAAGCCGAACAACTGCTTCAGGGAGACGCGGGGCCTGCTGTCGTGCCGCGCCAACCGCTCGACACGGACCCCGATCTGCCGAAACCCGACCCAGCGGCGCAAACCCGGATAGAAGCGATCGCGATCCGAGAGCTGCAGAATGTGCTTGACCACCGTGCGGTCCACGAGCCCAAAGTTGCCAGCATCCTGCGGGATGGGGATCTCGGCAACGGCATTCAGAATACGGTAGAAGGCGTAAAACAGAAACCGCTTGGGGGGGCTCTCTTTGCGGCTGTGCCGCACGGCGTACACCACGTCGTATCCGGCGCGCCAGTGGGCCAGGAATTCGGTGATCGCGGCCGGGTCGTCCTGCAAGTCCGAATCCATGACGACCACGGCGTCGCCGCGGGCGTACTCCAGTCCGGCCTGGACGGCCGCCTGATGCCCGAAGTTCCGCGACAGGTGGAGCACGCGAATCGACGGATTGGCCGCCGCCAGGCCATTCAGAATGGGCTCCGATTCGTCGGTCGACCCGTCATTGACGTACAGAATCTCGAAGCGGCAGTGGCTCCGTTCCGCAGAGCGCAGGATCAAATCGGTCAGTTTCCCGAGTACCCGCGCCTCGTTATAGCAAGGCAAAACCACGGATACGAGCGGATCGGCAGGACGCGGGTTCGTTTCGGTCACGAGGATCAGGCCCCGAACTGACAGCCCCACTGAACGATCAGATTCTCACGGGCTCGGTGCCGGCGCGGCTGTCGTTCGCGGTTGACCGCCGAGGCGTTGCGCCGTGAGCCCGTCCTGCAGCATCTCGACGTTCGGTGACAGCACCCCCCCCGCGCGGTTTTCCCGCAACGCGAAATCCCGCAATTCCAACACTGCCGGTCCCAGGAGGATGATGTACACCGGCGGCGCTAGGCACAGGGCGACCGGAAACAGCATCGCTACCGAACGTCGATTTCCGCGTTCCTCGGCCCGTTGCCGCTGGCTGGTCCGCATGCTGTCGGCGTACTCCCGCAGCGCGGTCCCAACATCGCTTCCCAGACGTACTGACTGGGACGTGACGGCGGCCAGCGACCGAATCTCCGGGGTGTCGATCCGACCCGCGAACAGATCCAGCGCCCGTTCCATGGTGTGCGTCTCGGAGTGCCGCCGGATAATGTCGAACTCGGTGGCCAAATCACCATGCGGCGAGCGGATCTCGCGGCTGACGCGCTCAAAGGCCATCTCCAGGGACAAGCCTCCGGTCATACACATGTTCAGCATGTCCAGACCATCGGGCAAGGCCGACTGAATACTGCTGACCCGGTGCCGGGCCTGCGTCTGCAGCACGAGTCGAGGCATGCCAAAAATGATGATGGCAAAGACAACGCCCACGAACAATACCATCAGGGTATAGTCTTGTTTAGGGTCGTACACCGCGACAGCGGTGAAGGCAACCAGCAGGATCCAAGAAAAAAGGGCCACGTTGCGGGTGGCAAAGTAGTCTGCCCGGGCGTACGGTGCGTAGAAGCCGGCCTGTTTCAGTTCCCGATCAATCATTCGCTTGGCTCGGTCTGACGTCGGCAACAAAGCCGCCAGGACATTGGTCATCATCCCGAACGCAGGGCGGCTGCGGCCCTGTTCGACGTCAGTGCCTCCCTCCGTGGCCT
>CAIYOB010000866.1 GCA_903927685.1 uncultured Planctomycetaceae bacterium | reverse complement strand
GACCATTACGAGCGGATGCTGACCGCGAATCTGGCCTTGGGAGTGCAAGCCTGTTATCGCGGCCCGCGACTGTACGACAGCGACCGCACCCAGGCGATGGTCACACGCTGGGTGGCTTGGTTCAAGACTCACCGCGACATCCTGGAGAGCGACCTGATCCACGGCCGACGAGCCGATGCCCGCGACTTGGATTGGATGCTGCACGTGAATCCCACGCTCAAGGAGAAGGGCCTGTTGGTCGTATTCAATCCGCTGGACCAGTCCCTGGAGCGGACGCTGCGAGTCAATGTGTACTACACCGGACTGGCGGACCAGGCCCAGGTGAGCAAAGAGGGCGGCCCGGCCAAGACGGTGTCCATTTCCCGAGACTACACCATCGATCTGCCGGTCCAAGTGCCGGCCCAGGGAATGAAGTGGTTTGTGCTGGAGTAGATCCGAACCACGCGGCCGTTCATCCACGACGACGGTGCATCGAGGAAAACCGGTTGGCTGGATGCTACCGGAGGGAGTGTGTTGTATAATCGGTGAATCGACTGGAAGGCTGAGGGCCGCGAGGAAGGTACTATGACAACCACAATCGACCTGTCCGACCAGGAGCTGGCAGAACTCAAGACCCTGACAAACCAACCGGACGCGGCAGCAGCCGTACGGTGTGCGACCACCGAGTACCTGCGATTTGCGCGGCGGCAGCGGCTAAAAGCCCTCTCAGGACGCGTTCAGATGGAAGAGAATTGGGCCTTGTTTGAGGAGGCGGAGGCGAGAGAGGAGTATGGGAGCCGGTGACTTGGTGCTGGTTGATACCTGTATTTGGGTACCATTCTTCAACCGGCCACATTCCCGCGAGAAACAGGCGATCGATGAACTGCTTGACGACGATCGGGTCGGATTGATCGGTCCCATCTTGACGGAGATCCTGCTCGGATTTCGCCGCGACGAGCAAGCGGACTGGGTGGCGTCAGAGTTACGTGGGCTGCGTTTCCTCCAGGTGACGTGGAACGAATGGCGAGCCGGAGCCAAACTCGGAAGATCTCTCGCGGCCGCGGGGCAACAGGTCCCCCGGACGGACTTGATATTGGCCGCGGTGGCAATCGAGCGAGACTTGAATGTCTACTCCAGCGATCCACATTTTGACCTTCTCCCGAACCTCCGTCGCTTCTTCCCCTAACGCCGGAGGCAGGACCACGACCGCTGGCTTTCGGAAAGGAGCCCTGGTGCGATGATCCCCCCTTCCTCGCGCGTGCTTGCCTTGAACCTTCTGCTGCAGTCTGCAGCGGCTTCGCTACTTGCCTCCGAACCGCCTCTGACGTTCGCGGACGCCGCGCCACAGCGGTATGAACTGACGGCTCGCGCCAGTCAGTTGGATCCGCTCGCTCGGCCTCATCCGGAGATCGATTTCGTCTTTGACAAAGACGGCAAACCGGCAGACTTGCAGCATGCCTCGGTGGACACGCGGGTCCCGTCGCAGGGCAGATTAGTCATCTGGCTGATGGGCTACAGCGCCCCGTTGTTCGAGCGGGTGAACAGCTACGGGCTGCACGCCATTCGGGTCCATTATGCCAACGGCTGGTTCAGCCGATTTGGCAACGAGCCGCCGCCGACGGACGACAAGTTCCTGGGCAAGATTCGCCTGGAGGCGGCCACCGGCGAGGACTTCAGCGCTGCGGTCAGCATCCCCAAGCCTGACGGGATGATGGAGCGAGCGCGGGTGTTCGTGAAATGGCTGGCTGACGAGCATCCGGCGGGGCGATGGGACTACTTCCTGACCGATGACCAGCAGGGGCTGCGTTGGGATCGGGTCATCATGGCGGGAGCCTCGCACGGCTCGACCACCGCGGCCCGGTTTGCCAAGCACCAGCGAGTCGACCGGGTGGTAATGTTCTGCGGACCGCGGGATCAATACGAGACCTGGCAGGCGTTGCCATCCGCCACGCCAGCCAATCGGTTCTTCGGTTTCAGCCATGTGCTGGACGGCGGCTGGACGGGCCATCATTACTGCCGTTCGTGGGAATTGCTGGGCCTGCAGCAGTTCGGCCCGGTTGTGAACGTGGACCAGGCCGCCCCGCCGTATGGCCACAGTCGGCGGCTGATCACCGCCGCGGATGTCCAGGGCAACGCCAATCGGGCGCACAGTTGTGTCACGCCCGGCGGCGCGGCGGTCAAGGATGCTGCGGGCAAGTTCGTCCACGAAGATGTTTGGCGGTATCTGTTTACGAACTCTGTCGATCAAGTCGGCCATCCGGTGCCGCGAGATCCGGATTGCCCGCTGGACTTGCGGCGGTGAAGGGGAAAGGCGAGTTGTCACTGCGGGAGATTTCGCCTGTCCTCCAGCCAAGCTTCCAATTCACGCCGGCGGTCGGCCAGTCCGCGGCGCAAACGGAACGCCTTGCGGCACAACGCCGCGCCGCGCAACAGAACGTAGGCAGCCAACAGGATCGCGCCGCCGGCCAAGATCAACTGGATGCTGGGCGGCACGGTGAGCGTCCGTACGAGGGCCAGTAAACCGGCGCTCAGCGTGGTCAGGGTCAGGAGTGAGCGCAGGCTGAACTGCACGCCGGCGCGAGGATCAGTGTCACGCGGATGGGCCATGCGTTCACACTCGGCGTGTTCGGATCATGGGCTCCAGGCGGTTCGCTGACCGGGCGGCGGGAAGCCCTGGGCCGCATCGTCCAGTACCAGCACCCAGTCGTTGCCCTTGCCGTGAATCGGCGGCGTGAATTCGCGCGGACTGTCCTGTCGCGCAAACTGACCAATCTCCGCGGCCGTGCCGTGGCGGGGGTCGTACCACCACGCCCGGATCGAGTCGCCCGACAATCGCTCCAAGCGCACGGACAGTTTCTGCCCCAGCGGCGCGTAGACGAATGCGTAACGCCCGTCGACGTCCCGTGTCGCCCGCAGGTGCTCGTCGTCCGTCCCGGCCGCCATCGCCAAGAGGTCCTGGTCCGGGATTCGCGTGAAGTACGGCCGGGACAACATCAGGCTTCTGACGTGCTGCATGTCGCTCGCGCCCCACAGGTCCAACGATTCGTACCAGTAGCGGTGTGCCCAGGAGATGGGGTTCCGGCCGGGGGCCAGCATCTGCCAGATGTTGTGGCAGCCGTAGGTATGACCGCAGGCGCCGGCAAACACATGCCAATACGCCAGCCGTCGGACTTGCCAATCCGCCGAGAAGCCGAACTTGAGCGGATCGAAATTGATCGGATGGTCTTCGTACAACGGCTCGCCGTCCAGCACGGGCTTGATCGGCGCCCGCCGATAGTCGGCCTCGATGCTCTCCCAGCCCGCTCCGCGGTCCCGGTGGCCGGTCTGATGCATGTTGAAACTGAGCCACGGATCGTCGTGGAACCACGCCGCCGACGATTGCCCGCCCGACGGATGAAACGTCATCAGGTGCTTTCCGCCATCGCCGCGTGCCAGCCCGCGAGCGAGGGCGCGGATCACTTCGCGATGGGCGTCCGATTCGACCGGCCGGTCGCCGCCCAGGATCCAGATGATCGGCTGGTCCGCGTAGCGGTTGCCTAGCCAGGCTCCGTAGGCTTCCGCGTTGGCCGGATTGAAGATCTCCGGGCCGACGCCCCATTTCTTGTTCCATTTGTCGCCCCAGGTCGGCAACAGGCCCACGTACATGCCCAGCGAGCCGGCCGTCTCAATCACCCAATCTACGTGGTCCCAGTAGTCGTTGTTCTCGCCGTCGCGAACATCGGGCCGCGTCGGGTCGCGGTCGACCAGCGGCCGGTGCCCGGCGGCGCTCGGCGTGTCCAATCCATCCAGTTCGGCCAGCGCCACGGCCTGGATCACCGTAAACCCCTTGGCAGCGCGGTTCTGCAGATACAGGTTCGCCTCGTCTCGATTCAGGCGATGGAACAACTCCCAGGCGGTATCACCCAAGTAGAAGAACGGTTGGCCGTCGGCCGTCATCAGGAACCGGCCGTTGTCGCTCACTTTCAACCGCGGGAGCGATTCCGCCGCCGACGCGGCCGAGCCGCACGCCAGCCAGCACGTCACGAGCAATACGAGCGTTGGTCGAGGCATCGAAACACCTTCGCGTATAAGATAGACTGTCCCGCGGGGGCTCCCGTGCCCACCGCTAACCGGAGCATCGTAGCACAAAACGCAATTCCACAACACGACATGCGCGAACCTCGGAGTGACGAAAGCCTGCGGCAGGTTGTGCGGCAGATCGCCCAGCGGCTGAATGGAGATCTGCGGCGTGCCTGCGACGTGACCCGCGGTTGGGCGGATGCGGCAGAGACCGAACGGCTGGCGCAGCGGGCGCTGCAGCAGGCCCTGGACGGCCTGGACGCCACCGGCTGTTGGGGCGAGGCGAACCGGCTGCCGTCCAGCGAACTGTGGCGGATCGCCGGCGCGTGGCTCCAGGTCGGTTCGCTGCAACTGCGCGCCCGCACCAAGCCTCGCGGCTATGCCGGCGACTTTGAAATGCTGACGCAGATCTGCGAGCGGGCCGTCTGCGACCACCCGCTGGGGATCGCGTTCGATCGCTTCTTCCAGTCCCAAGCCGCCCCGCAAGCCGTCCGTTGCCGCACGGACCTGATCGCCGGCGCGATCACCGATTTCGTGCGGGCGAAGCCGGCCGGGACGGTCCACGTGGCCAGCGTCGGCAGTGGTCCGGCGATCGACATCGAGCGGGCCTGCCGGGCGCTGACACCGGCCCAGCGGAAGGAGTTGCGGATCCGGCTGCTGGACCTCGATCCGGTTGCGTTGGAGCACGCCCAAACGCGATTGACGCCCTGGGTTGAGCCGGGGCATGTGCAGCCCGTCCGCGAGAACCTGTTCCGCCTGGCCCAGCCCGGCCGTGGCGGTGGACTGCTGGACGGCGTTGACCTCCTGATCTGCTCGGGACTGTTTGACTACTTGGACGACGCCGCGGCCGCGGCCTTGCTGTTTCGGTTCTGGCAGTCGCTGCGTCCGGGGGGCCAGGCCTGGGTCTTCAATTTCGCACCGCACAATCCCAGCCGGGCGTACATGGAGTGGATCGGCAACTGGTACCTGCTGTACCGCACGGCCGACCAGATGCGCGACGTCGCGATGCGAGCGGGGATCCCCCGGGAAGGCTGCGCCGTTTCGGCCGAAGCAACGGGTGTCAATCTCTGCTGGCGAGTATCCCGCGGTTGAGCATGGCACATTCTGGCGGTGCCCTGCTGAAGCCCGAAGCGCCAGCGAGTGGGAGACAGACCCCCTCTCGCTGGCGCTTCGGGTTTCAGTCAGGATCAACCACGTGCAGGTTTGGGCGGCAAAGTAACGACTGTCGCGTTCCGACCAGGAAGAGATCGGAGTGTACGAGTACGTGTACGAGTGCGGGGAGAGTGCCGCACACGTACTCGTACACCTACTCGTACACACGCATCCCAGGCGTCCCGAGCAACCTACGGCGATCAGAGATACGTCCGCTAACCTGCGCTGGTGCTTTGCACGGTTCGTCCCGTCCCGCCGGACCCGCTTGGTCCGCCTAGCGCAGGGCTTCCAGGGGGCGGAGGCGGATGGACGAGACGGCGGGTAGGAAACCGCCCAGGATGGCCATGCTCGCGGACAAGAGCACTCCCAGGATCACGGTATTCGCGTCCACGTCCATGACCAGCACGACGAATTTGCCGGTGCCGCCCTGGGGGCTGGAGACAATGCTGTTCGCCGTCCAACCGTCGCACAACGAGCCGAGGGCGCAGCCCAGCAAGCCGCCTGCCAGGCCGATGACCAGCGACTCGATCAGGAACGAGACCAGGATCTGCCAGCGGGCGAATCCCAGCAAGCGGAGCACGCCGATGTCCTTGGTCCGCTGACTGATGGCGGCGAACATCGTGTTCATCACCCCGAACACGCCGCCGATCGCCAGCACGACGGCCACGAAAATCACCGCCACGAGGAACTGCCGGTTGGTCTGCGACAGGCTCGCGAAGTACTCTTCTTCCAGCAGCGACTGAACCGCCGCCTTTTTGTATTCCAAGTTCAGGTAGTCCTTCAGGCGAGCCGCCGCCGGGCCGTCGGTGGCCCGCAGGACCAGCGACGTATAGGTCTCCTTGCCGAACATGGGGCCGATGATCGATCGCTTGGCCCAAACTTCCGAGTCGAACGTCGAGCCGGCCGACTTCATCACGCCCACGACCAGCCACTTCCGTCCGCCGAGGCTAAAGACATCGCCGCGGTCCAGGCGTTGATCGTTGCGAGCTGCCGGCAGCGATTCGGCGGGCCGGTCCCGACTCAACTCGCGGGCGATCCCTTCGCCGAGTACGACTTCGATCGCCGGCGCCGCATCGTCGCCGGCTTCCGCCCCGGACAACGGCCGTACGCCGGCGGGTGAGAACCACTGGCCGCCGTCGTACAGCGACAAGCTGTGGATCCTGGCGGAGATCTCCGGATCGTCGATCCCGCGCAGTTGCAGGAATCGCCGTTTGGGCCTGCCGGGGGGCGCATTGGGAATGGGCTGATTGACCACCAGATAGGCTTCCCGACTGCACATCGGCCGCCCGTCCAGGCGGACCACGTCGGGGTGATTTTCCAGTTCGCCGGCGTCCGTGAACTGCAGATTGCTGAACACTTCGTCGGTCGCACCCTCCGAGAGCACGATTACATTGGCCGGATTGCCGCTGCTGTTGGTCAAGCCGTACATCCCGTTGACGAAGGCCATCATGACCGTCAGCAAGGCGATCACCAAGGTGAACGCCAAGGCCGTGACAAGCGTGGTCTTCCAACGCACGACCAGATTCCGCAGGTTGTAGCCGAACGGGATCCGGCCCAGCCAGACGAGCATGCCGGCCAGTCCCAGGACCGCGGCCAGCGGGATCAACAACGCAGGAGAGATTGCCATCGCTTCATGCCACCTTGGCAAAAACCTCGGATACCTTGACCTTTTGCGCCGACCACGCCGGCACGATGCTGCCAACCCAAGCGGTTACCAGGCCGACCGTGACGCCCCACAGAATCGCCTCCGGGGGAATGTAGAAGGCGCCGAAAAAAGCGATCGGGAACTTGATGCCGCCCAGCACATAATTGATCGTGACCAAGGTCGCCACGGCACTGAACAAGCCGGACCCGATGCCGATCAGCAGGGCCTCGCCCAGGACCAGGGCCAGGATCTGCCAGGGGCGAAAGCCGAGCACCTTCAGCACCGCCAGTTCCGTCTGCCGCTCGCGAACGCTGATGCTGATCGCGTTGGAGATCACCAGCGACAGGGTGATCAAGATCGCCGGCGCCAGCAGCCAACGCATGCCCCAGATCAGATCGCGATAGGCCT
>CAIYOB010000865.1 GCA_903927685.1 uncultured Planctomycetaceae bacterium | reverse complement strand
GAACGAGCCGGCGGAGACGTTTGCGGTCTCCCTGGCTGCGGCCGAAGCGGGCGGGCGGGAGCCGTTCATCACGCTCGGCAGCGCCACGGGGACGATTGCCAACGACGACGATCCGCGCCTCGTCGTACGCGACGTCACGCAGGCGGAAGGCGATAGCAGCAGCGGGGACTTCGTGTTCGAGGTCATGTTGCTCAACCCGCTGGGAGCGCCGCTGGCCGTCAGCGTGACCAGCGCGGACGGCTCGGCGACCGCCGGGCAGGACTACGTCGCCCAATCTCAGACCCTGAACTTCGCGGGTCTGGCCGGCGAGACCCGCCTCTTCGCGGTCGCCGTGCACGGCGACCGGCTGCTCGAACGCGATGAGACATTCCAGGTCGAGTTGTCCAACCTCCAGGCCGGCGGTCAGGAGTCCTCCTATACCCTGGTCAACGGCGTGGGGACGATCCGCAACGACGATCAGGCCCGCTTGACCTTCCTCGCGGCTCCACCCTGTCTGGAAGGCTCGGATCCGCGCGCCGCGGCCTGCCGCACGGAAACCTCGGGGGTGTTCGTGTTCCGGGCGGTTCTCGAGGGAAACGTGGATGTGCCCTTCACGGTCACCGCCGCCACCTACGACGAGACGGCCATCGGCGGGGAGGATTACGATCAAGCCCAGATCGTGTTGCCGTTCTCCGGCCAGGACGCGGAGGCCGTTCCGTTTTCCGTGTACGTACGCGACGACGAACTCAGCGAGCTGGACGAGACGCTGGGCGAGTCCCCGGAATCCCAGCGGCCGGTGGGCTCGCTGCACTCGACCACAGCCACCCGGGCAATCATCAGTCATAGCGCGGTCCTGCCGGTGAAGCAGGAAGATTGACGGTCATGTCAGGGCTTTGGCTGGAAAGCCCTTCACCCCCGCCCTCGGCCCGGAGTAGCGGGGCGAGGGAACTCTACCGTCAGCGGGGCTATTGTCCGGCCTGCGTCCAGTCGCGGCGTTGCCGCGAACTGGGGATGTCCATCTTCTGGCGGTACTTGGTGATGGTGCGGCGGGCCACGACCAAGCCGCGTTTGCGGAGTTCCTGGACCAGTTCGTCGTCGCTGAACGGATTGGCCTTGTCCTCGGCGTCGATCACTTCCTGCAGCTTCAGGCGGACGGTATCCCAAGCCACATCGTCGCCGTCTTCGCTCTGCGTGCCGCCGACGAAGAACCGCCGCAAGGGCAGGATGCCGCGGGGGGTTTGGATCCACTTGTCGTCCACGGCCCGGCTGACCGTGGTGACGTGGACGCCGACTTGGTCGGCGATCTGCTGCATCTTCAGCGGTTCGATGAACTCCGGGCCTTCGTCCAGGAACCGCCGCTGGTAGTCGACTACCGCCTGGGCCACGCGGGTCAGCGTGTTGCGGCGCTGTTCGATCGACTCGATCAGCCACTGGGCGGCGTTGATCTTGCGCTTGATGAACTCCCGCTCCTCCGGCGTTGCCGTGCCGTTGGCCAGGCGGCGGCGATAATACTCGCTGATCCGCAACGACGGCGTGCGGCTGTCATCGACAAGCACCTGGTACTGGCCGTCTTCGTTTTTCTCGATGATCACATCGGGCGTGACGGACGGCACGGCGGTGGACGCGAACGACGAAGCGGGCTTGGGGTTGAGCTTCCGCAGTTCGTTCCAGGCCGCCTGGATGGTCTCGATCGAGTATCCCGTCTTGCGCTTGATGGCCGGCAAGCGATTGTCGCGGAGGTCCTCCAGGTGGTCCTGGATCAGCGTCTTCTGGGCTTCGTAGCAGGGCATGTCCGGCCGCAATTGCATCAGCAGGCACTCGCGGAGGTCTCGGGCGGCGACGCCCAACGGCTCCAGTGACTGCACGATCTCCAGAGCCTGGCGGGCCGTCTGCAACTGAGCCGGCGTCGCGTCGGCGGGCAGCAGATCCTCCAGGCTGGTGCGGAAATAGCCACCGTCGCCGGGATCGAGGCAGGAGATGATCCGCTCGGCGATCTCGACCGTTTCGTCATCCAACTCCAGCTCGCCCAACTGATGCAGCAGGTAGTCCTGCAGCGACTCAGGCCGCGACTCGATATTGGCCATCGCGTCGTGCTTGCGGTCGGATTCTTCGTCCATCCGATTGACGGACCGCCGGGGCATTTCGTCGAAATAGTCCGGCACCTCGCGGTCCAGTTCCTCGAGCCGCGCGAAATCGTCGGCGTTGTCCTGCCGCTCGTCGACGACCAGTTCCTTTTCGTCCACGGTCCGCGAATCCGGCGGGGTGTCGTCGGGCGTCTGGGCGTCTTGCGGCGGCCCGTCCTCCGGCTGATCCGGTTCGTAGTCCTGCATTTCCAGGACCGGGTTCTCGTTCAGCGCCTGGTCGATTTTATCCAGCAGGGCCAGGGTGGGCAGCTGCAGGATTTCCATCGACTGGATCATCCGCGGGGCCAGTTTCTGGACCAGCTGTTGCGTCTGTCGTGTTTCGAGTCCGAGTGAAAGCCGCATGATTCCGTCTGTCGGTTAGGCTGGCGATACTGAAGCCGTTCGCCGCTCTCGTACTAGTGTACCCTTTTTTTGCCGCGGATTGACTTCGCTATCCAATAATGATTCTACCATTTTTGCCGGCCGGTCAGGGCGTCCGCCAAGACTTCCTTGCTGGTGTACTCCAAAATGCTGCCGGAAGTCACGCCTCGGGCCAACCGTGTCACCTCGACCGGGAATTCGGCCAGTAGGTTGGACAGATGCAGCGCCGTGCCATCGCCCTCGACCGTCGGATTGGTCGCCATGATGACTTCCCGAAACGGCCCGTTTCTTACTCGGTCGATCAACGGCTCGATGGTCAGTTGGTCTGGACCAATTCCGTCCAAGGGCGCAATTCGTCCCAGCAACACGTGATACAGGCCGCGGAACACGCCGGTCTGTTCCAGAGCCATCAGGTCGCGGGGTTGTTCGACGACGCACAGCCGGGTGCGGTCCCGCTGCGGATCCTGGCAGATCAGGCAGGTCTCGCCTTCGGATAGATTGTAGCAGATCTGGCAATACCGCACGTTCTCGCGGACGTTGCGGATCGCGTCCGCCAAAGCCAGGGCTTCGCTCTTGTGGACCCGCAGGACGTGATACGCCAGGCGTTCGGCCGATTTCTTGCCGATCCCGGGCAGCTTGGCAAACTCCTCGATGACGCGAGTCAGGGACTCGGCAAGCTGGGCCATGTCAAGACTCCGCGTCGGCGGCATCCGCATCCGCCGTGGGGGCCGCTGTCTCGTCCAGGCCGGGCACGTTCAAGTCCGCCGCCGCCGCTTGAAAGGCGTCCAGGTGCAATTGCCTGGCCTTGGCCACCGCCTGGTTCACCGCGGCGGGGATCAGGTCCTCGATCATCTCCCGCTCGCCGCGAGCCACCAGGGTGGGATCGATCTTGACCCGCAGGACTTCGCCCAAGCCGTTGACTTCGACTTCGATCATCCCCGCTCCGGTGCTGGCCGTCGCCCGCTGGGTCTTCAGCCTGTCCGTCACGGCCTGCATTTGCGCGCCAAACTGGCGGGCTTGCCGCATCACGGACACCATGTTTCCCAAACCCTTGAACATCGAACTTCCTCGCTTCCCGGCCTCAGCCGCCACGCCGTTCGTCGACTCCGATCACCTCGGCGTCGAACAGCCGCACGGCCTCCTGGACCAACGGATGCTGCGTCAATTCCCGCATCCGTTGCTGGCGTGACACGGCCGCCGGCCGCTTGTCCGCTCGCGGCACGTCCGCCTGGGGGGCCACGGTGAATTCGATCCGCATCGCCCGGCCCAGGTGCCGGGCCAAGCCCTGTTCCAACTCGCGTTTTACGTCGCCCCGGTCACAGTACTCTTTGTTGTAAGCGGCCCGCAAGGTCACGGCCAATTGGTTCGGTGGCGAGACGGTCAGGGCAGTATAGTCGCCGGCTAACTGCGCCTTCAAACCAGAAATCTCCGCCAAGGTCTGCCGCCAAGCCTCTTCCGCAGCCGCCGACGTCACCTCGGCGGCCGGCGGCGGAGCGGCGGATTCGCTGGCAGACACAGTGCGTCCGGGCGCAGCCGACGACGGTACGGGGGCCGGCGACGAGGCGTCCGCTTGTGGGGTCACGACCGGCGAGACGGCCGCCGGTGCCGGCGCGGGTGTGGCAGCCGGTGGCGTGGCAGCCGCCGGTAGGGCTGCCTGGGCCACCGGCGGCGATTCACGGCGGGTCCGGGGCGCTGGGGGACCAACGGCCGCGGGAGGCCCGTCGCGCAGCTGCGCAATCAGACTGGGCAACGAGTCCAAGTCCTCCAACTTGCAGATCCGCACCAGGGCGACTTCGACCAGGGTCCGGACCTGCGTGCTCTGCCGCATTCGGACCAAGGCCTGATCCAAAATCTGGAGGGCCGCCAAGGCGGTCTCCAAGCCCCATTGTTGGCCGGCCTGCTGGATCGACGGAAAGTCCGCCGCCGCGACGTGCAACATCAATTCCGGCTGGCAGCCGACCAGCGCCGCGGCGACGTCCCGCAAGTATCCCAGCAATTGTTCGGCCAGTTGCCCCACATCCACGCCTTCGCGGATGGCCGCGTCCAGTTGCCCCAGCGCCTGGGCCGCGTCGCGGGCAATCAGGTGTCCCAGGATGGCCTGCAGCCGCCCGCCCTGAGCCGTGCCCAGCATCGCATGCACGTCGTTTTCCGTGATTCGGGCTCCGGAAAACGACAGCAGTTGCTCCAGCAGCGATTGGCTGTCCCGCATCGAGCCGCCGGCCCGGCGGGCCAGCAGACGCAACGCTTCATCGTCCGCCTCGACACCCTCCTGCTGCACGATGAACCGCAGCCGCTCGATAATCGAATCCGTCGGCACCGGAGCGAAATCGAACCGCTGGCAGCGCGACAAGACCGTAATCGGGATCTTGTCCGCGTCGGTCGTACAGAAGATAAACTTGACGTGCTCGGGCGGTTCCTCCAAGGTCTTGAGCAGGGCGTTGAAGGCCGCCACCGTCAGCATGTGCACTTCGTCGATAATGTAGACTTT
>CAIYOB010000864.1 GCA_903927685.1 uncultured Planctomycetaceae bacterium | reverse complement strand
GGGAGACCCGCATCTTCATCCCGCCCGAGAGCATCGCGGGTCGCTTGTCCGCATCGCCGGGCGTCAGCCCGACCAGCCGCAGGCTGTCGTCCACCAGCCGGGTTTGGCGTTCTGCGGGCAGCCGCTCCAATTCGAGCGGCAAGCGGATGTTGTCCCGCGCGCTGCGCCAAGGCAATAGATTCGGCTCTTGAAAAACGTACGCCGACCGGTGCGACTTCTTGCCGCCCGTTGTCGGCGCCTGACCCGCAACCAGGATGTCGCCCGTCCCAGGAGCCAGCAAGCCGGCGATGACCCGCAGCAGCGTGGACTTGCCACAGCCGGACGGTCCCAGGAACGAAACGAATTCACCCGAGCGGATCTGAAACGTGACGTCCCGCAGCGCGGCCTGCCCGCCACGAAAGACGACGCCAACCTGTCGCGCGCAGATCTCCGCCATCGGCCTGTCTCAGATCCCTCGTTCCCTCCGCCTCGCGGCGATCCGCAAACTCCCGGAATGCCTCCGCATTATAGCTCAAACCGCCGGCAGGGGAATCCACCGCCCAGCCCTCGACCTCTGCTCCGTCAAGGCCGAATGCCGAGGTGCCTGGGGTCGAGTGCCGCGAGCCCCCAGTGCCAAGAACTGGGGGCTCGCCACTCGTACCTCGTGGCTCGACCCCAGCCACCCAACCGCAATTCTTAGCTTGGACAACGGACTAGACCGCCTCGGCCATCGCTTGCAGTTGGCCGGCGGACCGCGCTTGCTCCTTCTCCAGAAACTCGCGGCCCACCTTGACGTTCAGGTGATCCCACGGCAGCCGGGCGCCGATTTCGTAGGGCGTGTGCAGCAATAGCTGCGTGTCCAAGCCGACGTCGGCCAGGGCCTGCCACCAACGCTGCGGATCGAACCGCTCGCGCCAGCTGTCCATGCGGGCGCCGCGCCGCCAGACCAGTTCGATGGCCTCCGCCACGCGCCGGTCGCCGCGGCTGAGCACGCCTTCGATCAGGCTGGTTTCGATGTCGTGGCACTTGATCGACACGCTGCCGCGCCGCTGTCGCTTCAAGTGCTGTTGCGCGTCGCGGAAGTAGTTCCGCGTCTGCATCGCGTTCCACTGGTAAGGCGTATGGGCCTTGGGGACGAAGTTCGAGACGCTGGCGGTGACGTTGGCCCAGCGGCCGCGCTCCTCCTTGCCGATCCGGGCGATGGTCTCCGCCATCTCGACGATGCCGTCCAAGTCCGCGGTCCGCTCGCCGGGCAAGCCGCACAGGAAGTACAGCTTGACGCTTTCGTAGTTGTGCCGGAACGCCACCCGGCAGCCCTCGTACAGATCGTCGTTCTTGATCTTCTTGCGAATCTGCTCGCGCATGTCGTCCCGGGCCACTTCCGGGGCCAGGGTCAGACTCGACCGCCGCTCGTTGCCGATCAGTTCCGCGATCGTCCGCAGCTGTTCGTTGACCCGCAGGCTGGGCACCGAGACGTTGACGCCCAGGGGCTGGAAGACGCGTTTCAACTCCCGGACCAATTCCTCGAAGTGCGGATAGTCGCTGCTGGACAGCGACAACAGCGAGATCTCGTTGTAGCCCGTGTTCCGGTAGCTTTCCCAAGCCCCCGCGACGATCGCTGACACCGAACGGTAGCGGAGCGGACGTTTGATCACGGTGCTCTGGCAGAACCGGCATTGCCACGGACACCCGCGCATGATCTCGACGGCGATCCGGTCGTGGACCGTTTCCACGAACGGCACGAGCGGACTGGTCGGGATCGGGATCGATTCTAAGTCGGAGATCACACAGGGCGAGATGGTCGCCGGCACGTCGGCGCGGGTCCGGTGCAGGGCCGCAAAGCGGCCGTCGCGGTACTCCGGCTCGTAGAACCGCGGGACATAGGCAAACGGCAGCCGGGCGGCCACCTGGGCCAGCATCTCGCTCCGCTGCTCCCGTGCCGCGGACTCGGTCGTCGGACTGCTGTCAGCGGCACACGCCGCCTGCAGCTCCTTCCACAAATCGCACATCTGCGGCAGGCTCGGTTCGCCGTCGCCTGTCACGAACACGTCGATGAAAGGAGCGAGCGGTTCGGGATTCTGCACGCACGGGCCGCCGGCGATGATCAGTGGATGGCGCATCGTCCGTTCGCCGGCCCGAAGCGGGATGCCGCCCAGGTCGAGCATCGTCAGGATATTCGTGTAGCAGATCTCGTATTGCAGCGAGAAGCCGAGCACGTCAAAGTCGCCCAGCGGCGTGAACGACTCGAGGCTGTAAAGCGGCAAGCCAGCTTCGCGGAGCCGCTGTTCCATGTCCGGCCAGGGCGTGAACACGCGCTCGCAATACCAATCGTCGCGGGCGTTCATCAACGAGTACAGCACCTGCAGGCCGTGGTGACTCATCCCGAGCGTATAGGCGTCGGGGAAGGCCAGGCACAGTCGCCCGCGCACGCGGCCCGGGTCCTTGCGAACCATGTTCAGTTCGCCGCCGATGTACTGGCCCGGCATTTCCACCCGCGGCAGGATGCGGCTGATCAGATGCTC
>CAIYOB010000863.1 GCA_903927685.1 uncultured Planctomycetaceae bacterium | reverse complement strand
TTCGGCGTGCGGTAGTAGTCGTTCAGCGGATAGCGCTGCGGTTGGCCGTCCGCGCCGGTCAGGAACGGCACCGAGGTGTCCATCACGCCCATGTCGTCGACCAGGAACAGAACGATGTTGGGCGGCGGTTCAGCGGCTGCGGAACAGGACAGCCAGGGGCCGGTCGCACAGGCCAGCCCTGCCAGGGACCAGGCGAGGCAAGTGAGCGGGAACGATTTCATGGTGGCACCAGGATGGGAGGTGGGAATCGGGGACTTCGGAAACGGCACACCGAAACACACGGAGAAACGAAACGCAGGACGTCTAGGTTTGCAGCATTTCAGGTTGTTCGACCAGCTTGCCCTTCTCCAGATGCAGCACGCGATGGGCGCGCTGCGCAGCTCGCGGGTCGTGCGTTACCAGCAGGATCGTCTTGTGCAAGGAACGTAAGAGTTCTTCCAACAGGTTCAGGATTTCGTCGGCCGAGCGGGCATCCAAGTCGCCGGTCGGTTCGTCGGCCACGATCAACGTCGGATCGGTGACAATCGCCCGGGCGATTCCCACCCGCTGCTGCTGGCCGCCGGACAGCTGTCCCGGCCGATGCCGCACGCGGTCGCTCAACCCGACCAGGTCCAGTGCGGTCAGGACCTGGTCCCGCCGCTGCCGGGCCGACAGCGGCAGCAAGAGCAGTGGCAGTTCGACGTTTTCGAACGCCGTCAGCACGGGCATCAAGTGGTAGAACTGAAAGATAAAGCCGATGTGGCGCGTCCGCCAGCGTGCCAGTTGGCCCTCGGACATGGACGAGATCAAGTCATCGCCGACCCGGACCTGGCCTTCGCTGGGCTTATCCAAGCCCGCAATCAGGTTCAGCAAGGTTGTCTTGCCGGAGCCGCTGGGGCCCATCAGCCCCAGGAATTCGCCCTCGGGCACGAGCAAGGTCAGATCCTTCAAGACGTCCACCCGCTCGCTGCCGCGTTTGAAATAGCGGTGCACGCCCTGGACCTGTACGATCCAACGTCTGTCTGTCACAGGGACCCTTCCATCAATAATGCTCTCCGGTCCTGTTTCACCGCGATCCACTGGCTCCTGCTCCGGCGCGTTTGGATCGCCCAGCCGACACGCATTCTAGAGTTCGCCCGACGCAACTCCAAGAGCCGGTATCTTTTACTGGATGCCCGCGGCAGGCTGTAAAAGTTTCCGGGCCGTCGATCCCGCGGAACTTCCAAGTGGTTGGCTGTCTGCTTACGATCCGCGGCCAGCCGCGGCAATTCGCCAGCATCTCGCCAGACGAAATCGCTTGGCATGGCGTTTGCGATGCTTGACGGGGCATGTGGCAGCCGACGCGACTTGACCTGGACTGGAGCTTGCCGGGGTGCGGTCCCCTCGCTGCGCCGTGCGCCAAGGTTGCAGTCCGCAATGTGGCCCGGGAACAGACGCAGCACCAAGCGAGGACACAATGCCACGAGCACAGACGAGCGAGGCAACAGGCGTTAGCGGTCCTTTCGTTTTGTGGCGGTCCACCAAGCTTCGTCGGGCTCCCAGCCAGTCAGTCGATGCAACAAGTCATCCAGGCCGTCTGGAGTCTCACCCCACTCGGCAAACAGCGCGCGGAGATGGGCGAGCTTGACGGGCGGGTGCGCCTCCCGAGATCGGTCGTTTCCGGGCCCGTCGTCCCACGTCTCGGGATCGAAGAACCAGCCGAGATCGAGTGCGGCATCGGCGATGTCGATCGCGCGCGCGCGGTCGCTCGGTGCCGGTTCCGCAGCGGATTCGCCAGCCAGGGTCGAGTTGGCTTCGGGCACGCTGGCCGCGGCCAGCAGCAGCGGCGTCGAGGCGGTCGCGTCGGGCAGGATGCGGACGGCGTCGGCCACCACCAGGTACCCGCCGGTGGCGTCGTTGCCGAGCACCACGCGGACGTTGCCACTGGTGATGTCGACCGTGGCGAGGGTCATGAACGGGGCCGGGTCGCCCGGCGTCAAGGTGGGCGTCTGCTTCTGGTTGACCCGGACCTCGGCCAGCAAGGTCTCGCCATCGTAGATCCGGTACGGCGCGTCGCTGACGTTGTTGTGGTAGCCGAACCAGGTCGCTTGAATCGCGTATCGCCCCGGCGCGAGCGTCTGCTGCCAGGTGGCCGTACTGCGGCCGTCGCCCGCGTTGGCAAACCGGCTGTCGACCTGATACCCCTTGTTCCACCAGGAGATGCTGTACCAGCCGTAAGCGGACTCGCGGTAGCCGGCGTCGCCGTCGTCGGTGAGCGTGGGGCCCTGGACTGTTGCGGGCGGCGAAGTGATGGTGCCCGGCACAATCCGGACCGCGTCGGCCACAACCAGCGTGCCGCCTGTGGCGTCGTTGCCCAGAACGACGCGGAGCGTACCGCTGGCGACGTCGACGGTGGCCAGCGTGAAGAAAGCCGCTGGGTCGCCGACGGAAAAAGTAGGCGTGCGTTTTTGATCGACAGCCACTTCGGCCAGCAGAGTATCCCCGTCGTAAATGCGGTACGGGACATTGCTGACGTTGTTGTGGTAGCCGAACCAAGTCGCCTGGACCGTGTAGCGGCCGGGAAGCACCGACTGCTGCCAGACCGCCATGCTCTGCCCGGTGCCGGCTTTCACAAACCGGCTGTCGACCTGGTAGCCCTTGTTCCACCAGGCGATGTTGTACCAGCCCGGCCCGATCTCCGCATAACCCGCATCCCCGTCGTCGATGACGATTGGTCGCCCGACCGTGATGACAAACGTCTCGATTCGGCTGAGTCCGCCGCTGTCGGTGGCGGTGATGTCCAGCGTGATCGACGGCTCGGTGGCCTGGTTCAGGCTTGCGTCCGGCTTCAGCCGCAGTTCGTTGTCGATGATCTCGAACCGGGAGTCCGATACGGACAGCAGGTGGGTATCAGCGACGTTCGGGTCGATCACGGTGACGGTGCCGATGGTAGCTCCGGGGTTAAGTTCGGCGACCACCGTGGAAGACAGCAGGATGGCGGTGGGTGCCTGGTTGCCGCTGCCGTATTCCCAGGCCCCCAAGTCGGCGGCAGCTCCCAGGACGGCGCGGGGAATGGCATGCTGCTCAGCCGAGAACTGGTGGTCGACAGGGAAAGCGAACGACGCTCCGGCCAAGCGAGTGGCCGCGTCCACCGCCACGGAATCGGCGGCGAGTTCATAGTCACCCGCCAGCACAGCGACGAAGCCCGGGTCGTCGGACTGGCCGACCATGAGGTTGTCCAGGCCTGCCACGTGCCCCTTGAACCCCGCGTTGCCGTAGCTGTTCAGGAGGTAATCGGGCGGAACCCAGTTGCGTCCGACGTAGGCGTTGGCCTTGCGGCTCACGTAGCTGTCGACGCCCAGCAGGCCGAAGTCCGAGTTGACCGCGCCGGGTGTCGCCGGGAGCGCCGCGAAGATGTTGTTTCTGGCGTCGAGTGTCTCGCTGGTGCTGTTCAAGCCGACGGCGTTGACCCGCCACACGGCCGACTTGTCCGACTGGACGACGATCGTGTTGTGATACAAATACAAGACGCCTTTACGCCCCAGCGCGGTGTGGGTTTCGCCTCCGTATTCGACCGGGCCGCTGACATTGCCGGGGCCATCGACGATGACGTTCCCGTAGACCATCGCCCGGTGGTAGCGAGGAATCGTCAGCGCCAAGTTGACCTGATTCTCAGAAGCCGGCAACTGCAGTTCGTGCGCACCGCCTTCGATGTAGTTCCCGCGGACGACGACGCCCACCGAACGGTCTTTCAGCCCGTTGCCGCCGGCTCCTGCCCGCAGCGGGCCGTAATGGTTGTACTCGTAGACCGTGTCGATGGCCTCGAGGTACGTGTTGTGGGTCCGGTTGGTGCCGAGATTGCCGTTGTTGTAGATCTCGTTGGACGAGACGGTGATGTCCGTCATCAGGCGATCGAAACTGGCCTGCCCCGCCCCAAAAATTCCTTCGCCATTGTCCGTGATGATGCAGTCGCGGATCGTAATGTGGTCGGCCCGATACAGGTAAATCCCGGCGCCGACGGTGGTGTAGGCTTTCAAGGCTCCGTCGTAGTCGGTGAACGTGTTGGGGTCGTTGCCGGCGTACGCCCGCTGGACCTGCAGGTTCTGGATCGTAATGTAGCCCGGCCGGTAGCCGCTGACGTAGCCCGGCCGCGTCCCGACGACGATGGCTCCACTGCCATGCAGGGGCGCATAGCTGCTCTTGAATTGCGGGTCCAGCACTGCTTCCAGGCCGTCGATAATCGGCAATTGCCCCGTCGCCGGATCGGGGACGCCGTTGATCGTGATCCAATTGTCGGCCGTGCCCCGCGTGGAGATCTGGAACAGCTCGTGGTACCCGCCGGGCTTGTAGTGGATGTTGACGGTGTCGCCCGGCCCGAGTTGCGACCAGTCCAAGTCGGCGATGTCCTCGTACGCGTGGCCGGGGCCGATGTCGTAGACCTGGGGCGAACCCGTGCCGGCGCTGGCCGTGATAACGGCGATCTGGTCGCCGAACAGCGACTGCAGGACGTCGCTCGCCGGCACCGCGTAGCCGGAGTCCGCCACTTCGTTGGTGGCGCTAACTCGGTAGACGTAGGTCGCTTCCGCCCGCAAGCCAGTATCGGTGAAGGATGTCGCGCCCGGTGCGGTGATCGCGACGGTGGTCCACGGCTGAGGATGCCAAGGACTGAAGACCGCCCGCTCGATCTTGAACGCAGACTCCGTGGCGTCGTTGTTCGTCCAAGTCAAGGTGGCCGTCGTGGCCGTGGTCTCGGCCTCGAGCCGCGACGGCTCGATGGGAGCCCCCGGGAGACGATCGGGCATAGTGATCTGGGCGGCGGCCGAATAGTCGGACGTCGGGTTGTTCCAGGAGATGCCGCGAACGCGGTAGGAATAGGTGGCCCCGGGACTCAGGCCAACGTCGGTCCAAGTTGTCGACGTGCCGAGCACCTCGACAACTCGATACGCCACGCCGTCTTCCGACCGTTCCAGGAGATATTGTCGCTTCAGGTCCGCGGGATTGGGATCGGTAAACGAGAGCGCCGCCGCGTTCGGCGAGCTGGGAACGACCTGTAAGTCGGTTACGACGGCGAGCGCCCCCGCGGGGACGGGATCGGTAACCGCCGAGGTTTCCTGGCTGTAACTCGACGCTCCCGTCGCGTTCACCGCCTGGACGCGATAAGTGTAATCCGTCGCGGCCCAGCAGCTGGTGTCCGTGAAAGTATTCTCGCCAGCTGGCAGGGCGACGAGCGTCTGAAAGCTTCCCTCGGCCCCCATCTTCCGCTCGATGACGATGCCGGTCTCGGATGCGTCTGCCAAGTCCCAGGTCAGATTGACTTCGGAGGGCGACACAACCGTGGCGGCCAGATTCGTTGGAGCGGTCGGGACCTCGGAGCCCACCGGACTCGACGGCGACGCGGGCGAGCCCTCGCCCTCGCCCACGATGGCAACCGTCAGTGCCGGCTCGGCCAACCATTCCAACGCCGTCGCCGCGGCATCGTCGGCCTCCAGCGTTGCGATGGGGCTCGCCAACCCATCCGCCGTTACAGCCAGACCTAACAGGGCGGTGGCGCTGAGCAGCTGCCGGGACTCCATCCGCTCCAGGGAAAGCCGACGACGATTCCGCCGCGGCGCCAAGTGTTTCCGGGTGCGATTCAACATCCGATCCTTCCCTCCTTGCCGTGGCCACCTGATCGGCGGCCGGTGTCGTTCGGTGAGCTCACATATTGGCACAAATGAATGCGTTCGGCCAGGCGCCGGCGGCGCGTTCTCCTCGTTTAATTTCGCTCTTTGTTCAAGGGCTCACGGCGGTGGCAGACAAGGACGCAGGTCCAGTCAGGAACGTCACCACCGCTCCCATTTCGGGTTTCAGGTAGACGCCTTCCTCGTCCGGCGGAACGGTCAGCTTCACGCGGACCGGAAGAGCGCCTTTTGCCCGGTCGGCGATCGGCATCAGCCGCGAGACCACGCCGTCGTACGAGCGATCCGGGTACGCTTCCGCCCGGACCTTGCACCGCTGGCCGACGAAAACTCGCGAGATGTCTCGCTCTTGAATGAACATTTCCACCTCCAGGTCGGAAAGATCAGCCATGTCGCACAGACTGAACGAGCCGTTGAAGGCGATGGGATTGACGATGTTTCCCTCCTCGGCGTTCTTTTTCAGGATGGTGCCGGAGATAGGGGCTCGAACCGTACAGTTATCCAGCCGCCACTGCGTCCGCGCGACGTCCGCCTCGGCCTGCCGCACGTCGGCCCGGGCCGCTTCTTTCCGTTCCTGGCGAGGACCCTTGTGCATCAGGGTGACGGCTGCTTCCAGGCGATCCACGCGTTTCTTGAGCGACAGGTAGGTCGCCTCGGACTGTTCGTACTGCAATTGCGAGATCGTGCGCGAGGCCCGCAGTTCGTCGTTGCGTTTCCATTCGGCTTCGGCCTGCGGCAACAGCGCCCGGGCTTCGGCCAGTTCGGCTTCCGCCTGAGCGATCTCTTCCGGCCGATTCCCGGCCTCCAATTCCTGAGCATGCTGCTGTGCGGAAGCCAGAGCCGCGAGCGCTCGCTGATGGTCCGCCAGATAGTCGGTCGTCTCGATTTCCGCCAGCACCTGCCCCTGTTCGACCCGCTGCCCTTCCTCGAACAGCACCTTGAGCAGGCGACCGTTTACTTGCGGGCTGACCAGGATCTGCCGGCGGGGAATGATGTAGCCCTTAGACTCCAAGGCGATCGAACCGCTGGCTGCTGCCGGCGCGCCGGCAGCGGGGGACCGCGACGGGTCTGTGACTGGCGTGCCGCTGCCGCCGTTCGCCGGTCCGGCCGAGGGCGGTGAGGCGGCGCCGGATGCGGTGTCGGCACGGGGCGCCGGCTGAAAGTAGACAACGCCCAGCGTCACGCCTGTGGCCGCCAGCGCAAACGCCAGCAGCCACGCGATCGCGTTTCCACTGGACCGCTGGTTGCGGACCTCGGCCGGCAGACGCAGCGAACGCACCCGCTCGCCCAGCGCCGCCTGGGCGCCGGCGCCGGGATTCGAGGGTTCAAGATACGCGGCGGCAGGTGCCTCAGTGCGATTCAAGGGATACTCCGAGCCGGAAATGGGGGCAATGACATCCGGAACACCCGCTATTATGCCAATTCTCCGCCTTGCGAACAGCCACCTTTGCCCTCGCAATGCGGCAAATCCGGATTCCGGCCGGCCGCAGGCAGAAGCGTGCCTGGGGCCGATTGATCGTGGCCCGGCGCTACGCCGCCAGAGGAGATGGGTGGCTGGGGTCGAGCTACGAGGTACGAGTGGCGAGCCCCCAGTTTTTGCCACTTGGGGCTGGCTGCACTCGACCCCAGGCACCCCAACATTCTGCCTGGACAGATTCCTCAGACCGCCCCTACGCCGCCAGCGACCGCCTGGGTGGAGCTTCCGGTTCCTGAACCGGCTGCGGCATCCGCTCCTCGACTCGGTACAGGCCGACGGGGAACCGAAGAGAACGGAAGGGAGTGGCCCCAACCAGTTGCACCAAGACTTCGCGGACCTCGGTCGCCTCGGGTTCCCGCACGCGGCGGACCCAGCCGATGCTGATCACGCGCAGCAGAAAGCTGGCCGCGAACATGACGTGAAAGGCGGTAAGTTGAAGCGGGCCCCAGGCCAGCGACCAATGCGCGAGGCTAGCTAAGACAAAGCCGGCGACGATCGCAGTCAGCCCACCAACCATGCCGGCCAACGCCGTACCCGCCGCAATGAACATCGAACGGTTCTGCCGCGGCGAGTTCTTGAGCAGGAATCCGTTCGTGGCGATGGCAATCCCGGCGTTCAACAAGGCGTCCAGCATAAAGGCGGGGGTGACCAGCCAGAAGGCCAGTGTCGGGTCTTGCGGCAAGACCAGCAGGACCAGCATGTTCAAGGGCTTGAAGACCGTGCACAACACCAGCAGCGGCCGGTGCCCGTAACGCTCGGCCAGCCGTCCCATCGAGCCGGAGAATACGGCTCCGCCCACCCACGACAGAGCCCACACCAGCAGCACATCTCCCACGTTCATGCCGACGTATTGGAGCAGGAACATGCTGATGAACGGTGCGCCGACCATGCAGGCCAGGTTCCAGAAGCACGAGTATCCGATGAACGTCCGAAACGGGCCGTTGCGGAAGGGATCGGACAGCACTTGCCTCAGCGACGCGGCCGGCAGCGGTGTGACCGGCGGCTCGTCGACTTTCAAGTAGGTCAGCACATCCGCCAAGCCCGCTGCCGCGGCGAGGGCGATCAAGGCGGCAAAAGCCTGGCGAAAGGGCCACCCGCCGGCTCGCATCAGGCATGCGCCGGCCAACAGCGAGCCGGCGGCCGTCCATTGCATCCAGAAGTGCCGCCGCCCCCAGAACTGACTCAGTCCCGGACGGGGCAGGTAGTCCCCCATCCAGGACATCCACAGCGGCGAACCGAAGTGTAGGAGGCCGTGATTCAGTGTGGCCGCGGCAATCAAGATCCACAGCCAGACCTGATCCGACAATTCTGGGACCAGGGCGATTCCCAAAGCCGCGGGCAGCAGCATCAGACGCTGGGCGATCGAGACTCCGATCCACAGCCGTCGCCGATAGCGCAGGGTATTGACGCACACCGCCGCCACGAACTGCATGAACAGCATGGCCGTCGGCAGCGCCTCCAAAATCCCGACGTGGACTCCCGTCGCGCCCAGCGACCGAGCCAGGGCTATATTGGCCGGCGATGTCGTCAGCTGCGTATAAGCCATTCCCAGGCTGCTAGCAATGACGATCGCTCGCCGAGCCGTGCTCAACGACCACAAGGCCGGAATCCTTTCCGTTTCATTCGAAATCCGTCTCTGCAACGCTTCCCTGCGTCGCGGCGGGGACTATACCCGAAACTCGCCGACGGGGCGATGCCATTGCTCAGACGCCCAGCACCTGCTGCATGGTCTGCGTCAACGCGTCGTGCCGGAGCGGCTTGGGAAGGTACGCGTCCATCCCCGCGGCTAGGCATTCGTCGGGGCCGGAACTGGATGTCACCGCGACGATGGCCAAATGGCCCCCGCGCTGGCTCTCTCGCTGGCGGATCGCGTTGGTGGCGGCCAGCCCATCCATCACGGGCATCTCGACATCCATGAGGACCAGGTCGAAAGGCTGGCTTTCCAGTACATCCAAAGCCTGCTGTCCGTTTTCGGTCACTGTGACAAAGTGGCCTTGCCGCGTCAGCAGACTCGACGCCAGCCTCTGGTGGACAGCCGCGTCCTCAACAACCAAGACGCGCAGCGGGGCTGGTCGCCGGAGAGTTGTCGATGGCACTGTGTTCATCTGACCGTCTCCGGGGCTGGAAGGTGGGAAAGAACTCTTGCTAATAAGAACGAATTCCGGGGCAGAGTGTGCACTCGAAAACGGCATTTTTCTTGACTGCGGTTCGTAATTGCTTGGCAACAATGGAGTTGCGCAACAGGAACTTTTTCGTCCAAAGTCCGGCGCCGGGGCAACGCACCGAATGGCACTAGGTCGAGGACTTAGGATTGCCGGGGTGGCTGTGGTCGAGTGCAGCGAGCCCACAGTCCGCGGGGATTCC
>CAIYOB010000862.1 GCA_903927685.1 uncultured Planctomycetaceae bacterium | reverse complement strand
TCGCGGGCGCGGGCCTGATCCTGGTCGCCGTCCTGGTCCTGGTCCTGCAACTCGCCGCGGCGGACAGCCACGGAGGGCGGCGCGTCGATGCTGATTGACGCCCGGACTGGTCCTGTCTTGCGGATCGTGACCACGGCTTGGCCGATGTGGATCGTCTCCCCGGCCTTTCGGGTCAAAGTCAGCATCGGAATCCCTCCTTGTCGAAAAACCTTGCACAGGATGCCCCAGAATCGACGCAAACGGCCTCGGACGTACTTTGATACCTACCCTGCCTGCGTGCGTTAGAATCGAAAATCCGCGGCGGGGCTTAACGCCAAACGCCCCGCCGCGGTTGGCTGGAACGTCCAGCCGTGTGCATCGTCATTCAGCCGCGGCGACCAACTCCAGCAGCTTCTCCAGCAACAGGCTGGGCGAGTCCACTTTCCGGCCGCCGGCCAACGTCGTGTTGTCGGCAAGCACCTGGTTGTAGACTCGGTTCAGGATCTTCTTTGACGCCTCGGAAAAGTCGTTGGTCGTCAACTCGGTGGCGATGAACGGGAACTCAAGGTTCTCATCGTCGGCGGCGAGTGGGACAGAAATTGAAACGGCCATTTTCGGATCTCCTCAAGTGGAAAGTGAAACGGAAACTTCAGTGAATCGAAGCCGGGGGCGACGGTGCCCGCGAAGACCCGTCGCTCCCCGGCTGTCCACCAACGGCCACGGTCAAGGCCGTTCGCACTTCCGCCCCCCGTTTGCCCGTAGGGGCGGCGGCGGACCGCTGGCGGGCCCAGCATGTTACCGGACGTAATGCGAAAGCAGACTCTCCCGCTTTTCGATCAGCGGTTGCAGGTCTGTTTCAACCTGCTCAAGCTCGGCTCGCCGGTCGTTGTCGTCGGCCTGACGCCGGCTGATGTACTCGCGCCACCCGGCCGGATCGACGTGGGGCTTTGAGGACGATCCCGGCTTCGGTGCTGAGCCGTCACGATAGCAGGCGAGTTTGGCCGCCTGGGCGTAGGCCAACACGTCGGCGTGTTCGACGGGCAAGCCGGCGAGTCTCTCCGTCGTTGCGATCTCGTTTCGCAAGGTGTTGAGCCGTGCATTGAGGGGCTGAACCGCTCGGCTGTAATCCTGCAATTCCGCCACCAGTTGTTCGGGCAACAGTTCCCAATTCCTGAGCGAGTCCAGGGCAATCCGCTGCCTCTCGACCACGGCAGCGGATCTTTCGGCGGCGACTTGCAGGTCGCTCAGTTCACGTTGCAGGGCCGCAATCTTCTGCTCGACCTCCGGGCCAAGGCGGGCCAGCTCGGCGGCGGCGGCGGCTTCGTCGGCGATGGCCTGGTCGCGTTGCTCGGATGTGCCTGCCTTCTGCTGGAAAGCCGTCACCTTGCGGAGCCGGGAAGCCTCAGCGTCCAGCCGCGGGCCGACAAGGCCCCTGGCAACAAGGATGCTGCGTTCCTCGGCGGTCGGATTCTGGCCCTGCGCAATCGCGGCCACGATTTCATCGGTAGCCGTCAGCAGTTCATTCGCATCGGCGGCAAGCCGGTCGAGGATTTCGGAAGCGGTACGCTTCGGGCTCAGCCTGGCTGGGGCGGTGGGCCTGGCCGGCGGACGATCAAGGAGGGCGGTGGATTCGTGGGACTGGTCTGGGGTTCGAATACGAGGCATT
>CAIYOB010000861.1 GCA_903927685.1 uncultured Planctomycetaceae bacterium | reverse complement strand
GTTCGGCCAGTGCTAGCAGGTCCACGCCGGGACCGGCGTCGGGCGACGACGCGGCGGTACATTGCCGCCAGGCATCGCGCAACGCGTAAACCAGCTGCAGCGTCCGCAGATGGTCGGTCAGCTGGACCTTGGCTCGGGTCCAAGCCGACTGAGCCTTTAGAAAGTCCGGGTGCTGTTGGAACGAGTTGTCCAGCACCAACTGGCCCGCTTGGAGATGATAGAACGGGCGGACTCGATAGGTTTCGAGTTCGGCCGAGTTATTGCGGAGGTCGTTGCCGGCAAAGAATGCTAGCAGCACCAGATCGGGCTCGTACGGCCAGACGTAATGCCGCAGCATCCGCAGCTCCTGAGCCGTGCCGTAGCCCGAGACACCGAAATTCAGGACCTCGACACGCCGGTTCGCCAGTGCCGAATCGGCTTGCAGACGGCGCTCCAACTGGGCACAAAACGTCTCTTCATCCGGGACTTGAAACGCTTCGATGAACGAGTCCCCCAGGACGGCGACGCGATACGTGCCGGGCGGTTTGCCGGGAGCCCGTTCACCGTGGCGAAACCCGTATCGATTGATGCGGACGTAGGCGTTCCCTTCCTTGCGCCACCAACCCTCGAAGCGGGGTCTCAGGCGGCTGCCGCAGTACCAATCGGGAGCGTACGGCTGCGGATAGCTGACCCCCGCGACTCGCAACAGGCCTTCGCTCGCCAGTCCCCCCAGTCCCAGGCCCAGCAACAGCAGGACGACTTTCCGGCGCCACGCGCCACGGCGAGTCTCGGTTCGGTGGGGCGACAAATCAGCGTCCTTCGAGCAGCGGAGTGACGGGGCGAGCCGAGACGCGAGAAAGCTCAGGGCCGCGCCCGCTTGAACGCTTTCAGCGTTTCCGCTTCGGGCAGCAGCTTGTAGTACTCGTCCAGCGGATAGCAGCCGGATACCAGCCCATTCCGCGGGCCGGTCGTGCAATCGCTGAATGTGCGGCAGATCCGTTTGCGCTGCAGTTGGCCGCGCTGCAGCACGTCGGCCGGCAGTTCCGGGTAGGACAGCACCATCCGCCCGATGCCGACCAGGTCGATCCAGCCGGCGCGGACGACGGCCTGGGCGACGTGCGGCAGGTAATCCTGCAGATAGGTGTAGGCGGTGCCGACCATCGGCAAGTCGGGAAACGCTTGCTGGCATATCCGTGCGGCGTGAATCTGACGCACGGCGCCGGCCAGCGGATCTTCCGGCGGCTGGTAACCGTCGCTGGGCGGGAAAATAGCCGGCCGCTGGATGTGCGGGTTGTAGTAGGGACTGCCGCAGGTCAGATTGATGGCCACCACGCCCGCGTCGCGGAGGACTCGGATCAGTTCCAGCGGTTCGGCCAGGTCGTACTGCAAGGGATCGTCTTCGCGGCAGCCGAAGCCGTACTGGTAGGGCAGCAGGTCGGCGAAGTCCATCGGCTGGCCGACCTCGCGGCTGGTCCGGTATGGCGGGACGTCGAACACGCTCAGTCGCACGCCGATCAGCAGCGCGGGATGCTCGTCGCGAATCCGGGCCACGATCGTCCGCAAGATCCGAGTGCGGCCGTCAAAATCGCCGCCGAACCGCCCGGGACGCACGCGGGCGCTCAGGAACTCGTGCAGCAGGTAGCCGTGACACGCCTTGACGTCGACGAACTGAAAGCCGACGTCTTTCGCCAACCCGGCGGCGGCCACGTAGGCGTCGATCAGCCGCTCCAGATCGTCGTCGGTCCAGACGCCGGAATCGTCGTGCGAGTCGATGCCGAACTTGGCGTCCAGCAGCGGATGGTGATAGGCGATCCGCGGCTCCAGCTGCTTCGAGTTCGGCCGGCAGAAGCGGCCGGAATGGGTCAGTTGCAGGCCGACCAGCAAGTCGTCGGTCGTGCCGAATTGCTGGCGGTGAGCCGTCTGCAGCTCGTTCAGCAGCGCCGCCAGTCCGCTGCGATTCTCCGGCGTGGCCAGCGTCTGGTTCGGGTTGGCACGGCCGTCCGGTTGCACCGCAGCCGCTTCGCCGCCCCAGATCAACTTGGCGCCGCTGAGCCCGAAATTCCGCCAGCGGCGCAAGGTGTGGACCGAGGGCGAGCCATCGCGGTTCGCGTCCCAACCTTCCATGGGATGCACGCACCAGCGATTGCCGACGGTACAGCCGCCAATCGAGATCGGAGCGGCCAGCGGCGAGCCTTGTGCGGCGGTCAGGATCTGGTCATCGACTGGCAAGTCCAGGCCCAACTCCTGCAACCGGGCACGAAATGCGTCGACGTTCTTCAACTGGGCGATCTTGGGGTAGGAATCCGCCATTTTGCTCCTGCTTTTCCGTGTTGCCGAATGGACGGGCCTCCGCCGGCGCCGCCCCAAGCTGTCTTCACACTTCCGGAGCAGCTCCCAGACGTCGCAGCTGTTCGGCGAGCCGTGCGGCCCGCTGTTCGGCGTTTTCGGCCCGCTGCTCGGCGTCTCCTGCCCGCTCGGCGCCGGTGGCGATCAACTGCCCACGGGCATCGACCCAGCGCAGCCACGAGTTGTCGTGGTCTTCAAAAACGCCGTGCCATCGCTGCAGTCCCAAGCCGATCCCCGGCAGCAGGACCGGGTCGTCCAAACGCCGATAGGTGAAACGGTGGAACTCAAAGACCCGCAAGACCTCGTCGCTGAGCACGCCTTCCGGATCGTAGATCGCATAATAGGGGACGCGGATCTGAGCGTATCCGCGGAGCATGTCGGTGTCCTCGCCGCCGCGGCGATTGGACACGATCTCGACGATCACATCCGGCGGCTTGCCGTATTCCCACATGAAATACGAGCGATTCGACTTGGGCCACAGCTTGGCAGGACAACGCACGTCCAGACTCAGCAGCATATCCGGCACGAACAGCGGCTGTTCGACCGCGTAGAACAGCCCCACGTTCGCCATGGCCAGAAACGGGCGGCCTTCGCCAGGGCCCGGCCAGGATGCATACAGGGGTTCCGTCAATAAACGTTGCTGCTTTTCGGAGAACAAGTTGTCGACGGGCGTGTCATCCTCCGTGACCAAATGCTCCACGTCGGGACGCACGTCGGATGCGAGCGTCGCCTCGGGGGGGGCCATCGCCAGAACGGTCATCGCTCAAGTCCTTGCACGGAAAACGGTTTCCGAGGGTCGGTCAACACCACCCCCGTAGTCTAGCAAAAAGCCGCCTGGATCGCAGCCTCCCCGACCCAAGAAACTCGGGGGCGCTCCCCAATCGGCAATGTTTCGGGTATGATTCTACGCAATTCATCGCTTTCTGACCCGCCGAGGCTTTGCATGCCCAACAACCGAGACAGCTGGTGGTCCCGCCCGTGCGGTGGTCGCGAGGTGTTGGCCATTGCGCTGCCGCTGTTCATCTCGACGGGCACGTGGTCGGTGATGATGTTCGTCGACCGCATGTTCTTGCTGTGGTACTCGTCCAATGCCTTGGCGGCCGCGCTGGCTGGCGGGATGCTGTACTGGACGATGATCTGCTTCCCGGTCGGTGTCGCAGGATACGTCAATACGTTCGTGGCCCAGTACTTCGGCGCCGAGCGTCCGGAGCGCATCGGCGCGGCCACCTGGCAAGGCATGTGGCTGGGCGTCTACGCCGTGCCGTTGTTCTTAGGGGCGATTCCCCTGGCGCCTTATTTGTTCCGCTTGGCCGGCCACGATCCCCAAGTCATCCCGTTCGAAATCGCCTATTTCCAGGTGCTATGCCTGGGCGCGCCGGCCGCGGTGATCGCAGCGGCCCAGGAAGCTCTGTTCACGGGCCGCGGCGTGACGCGCGTGGTCATGCTGGTCGACATCGCCACGCTGTGCGTCAATGCGGTCTTGGACTACCTCTGGATCTTCGGCAAGCTGGGGTTTCCCGCAGGGGGCATCGAGGGTGCGGCGTTGGCGACGGTGGTCAGCGCCTGGATGCGGGTCGGAATCTACGCGTGGCTGATGCACCGCGAACCCGTGCGGCGGGCGTACAGCCTGGCGACGACGTGGCGCGTCGATCGCCCGCTGCTGTCTCGGATCCTCGCCTACGGGGGGCCGAATGGATTCCAGTTCCTGGTCGATGCGGCTGGCTTTGCCTTGATGATCATGCTGGTCGGCCGCTTGGGCCAGGTGGAAATGGCGGCCACCGCGCTGGCCTTCAACGTCAACACCGTGGCCTTCATCCCGATGCTGGGCGTAGGCATCGCCGCCGGAACGTTGGTGGGTCAGCAGCTGATGCGCGGACGGCCGGACTTGGCCACACGCGCGACCTGGACCGCCCTGACCTTTGCGCTCGCCTACACGGCCCTGTGCGGACTGTTCTTCCTGCTGACGCCGGATTGGTTCCTCCTGGGTCATCGGGCCGGCGCGGACCCGGAGGAATTCGACCGACTGCGAGACCTGGCCGTCGTCCTGCTGCGGTTTGTCGCGGCCTATTGCCTGTTCGACGCGATGCAGATCATCTTCGCGGGTGCGGTGAAAGGTGCGGGCGACACGTGGTTTGTGCTGCTCGTGACGCTGGTCGTGTCCGCCATCGGCGTCGCCGTCTGCTGGCTCGGTCTGGATCGTGGCCTGCTCTGGTGGTGGTTCGTGGTGACCGGCTGGATTTGCACGTTGGGCGTCATTTTCTGCCTACGGTTCCTCCGCGGCCCGTGGCGCGAAATGCGCGTGATCGAGCGCGAGCCCCTGGAAACGAATCAGGATCCGGCGGCCGAGTGGGCCAGCCCAACCAAGTCGTGACTGTCTGGCTGGCTATAATGCCTGCGGTTTCCATCCGCAGTGCCCGTGCAAAGGCCGTTTATGAAGCCGCTGATATCTCGGTCCGTTGAACGTCTTGCGCTGTTGACGTGCCTGATGTGGCTGTTCGCCCCGGGGGCGGGCCGAGCCCCGGCCCAGGCGGTTCCTCTGCCGCTGACCGAGTACATGGGCCGGACCATCGCGCAGACCATGCACTACGAAGGCGCGCCGTGGCTGATCCGGGACAGTCGCGAGCGTGAGGAACGGTGTTCGCTACTGCTCTCCAACCTGGGTGTCAGGCCGGGAATGACCGTGTGCGACATGGGCTGCGGCAACGGCTACTACAGCCTGCCGCTCGCCCGCTTGGTCGGTCCCGCTGGCCGCGTGCTGGCCGTCGACATCCAGCCCGAAATGTTGAAAATGCTGGAGGAACGCGAGGCGGCCGCCGGTTTGGCGAATATCGAACCGATCCTGGGCTTGCTGCACGATCCGCGACTGCCGGAAGGAGCGGTCGATCTGATTCTGCTGGTGGACGTGTATCACGAATTCTCGCATCCCGAGCCGATGCTGGCCGCGATGCGGCGGGCGCTCAAGCCGAGCGGTCGGATCGCGTTGGTCGAGTACCGGGCCGAGGATCCAAACGTCCCGATCAAGCCGCTGCACAAGATGAGCAAACAGCAAATCCTGAAGGAGTTTCCGGCCAACGGCCTGAAGCTGGTCAAGGAGTTCGACCGCTTGCCCTGGCAGCACCTGATGTTCTTTGGCCGCGACGAGGCCGGGTAACAGCGAACGCCCCATTTTCACCAGTCCAAGGCTAGGGCGAGGGACGAACGGGAACGCTGTTTCGTGAGCGCGGCTAGCGTCTGTCGCACCTCTTTTGCCGGACGCGCCTGCCGTGCCGGTCGTCCCGCCGCGCGAGCAAATTCGCAAGTCGGCCTCCTGAGTTGGACGATGCTGCCGATGAGGCGGCATTCCAGCCGCGGGGAGGCGAGGCTCGATGTTGAATCGCAAGTACGTTATGCCGCTGATGGTGGCGGCCGCGGCCGGCGGGCCGTACCTGCTGATGGAAGAGAACGCGACGCAATCGGCGTTTCGCGCGTTGGACAGTGCCATCACGGCCGAAGGGCCGGCCGCGCTGCCCGCTTCAACGCCCGTGGCGGCCTCCCGCGGCGACATCCCGCTGCCTCAGTTTCGTTCCGAATTCGGCATCGGGACCAACGCCCAGAACCCGCGGACGACGATTGCCGACAACCTGGTCGGACCGCCCGTGGCCGATTTCGCGGAGATCCTGCGGTTCGACATCGCGCCGAACTGGGTCGCCGCCCGCTGGCCGCGCGTGACCGCCACGACGGCCGAACTGGGCCTGGAAGGAATGCGAGTTCCCGCGGTCACCGGCATTAACTTGGACGACCTGGCCGGCTCGCTGACCTACTATTTCAACCAGTACCACCAGCTGCAGCGGTTGACCTTCGAGGGCTACACGGGCGACGAACGCAAACTGGTCGGCCTGGTCACAAAGCACTACGGCCTGCAGCAGGAGCCGACGCTGGACGCCGGGATGTACGTGGCCCGCTGGAACGGCCAGCCCAGCAGCATCCTGCGCATCGCCCGCGCCCCGATCATGACGCACGACTCGCCGCACTCGCGGCTGCACTTCCTCCTGGAACTGAACCGCCCGAGCATGGACTATGGCTTGAGCGACCAGGCGCGGGCCCTGATCGAACGCGATCGCAACTCCCGCCGCTGGTGAGCGGCAGGACGCTGGCCCACGGCCGCTTCCTGTGAGCGGAACGGCGCTAGCCGCCGGTGAAGCTCGATCACGTATTCGCGGCAGGCGCCTTGCGGCTCACGATACTCGGGCGCATGGTAAGCGGTACGGCATCCACGACGCCCGAACCGGTGGCTAGCGCCACTCCGCTCACAAGTTCCTCGCTGGCTGCGCGTCGGCCGGTGGGGCTGCGGAAAGCAGGCCAACCGTCCGCTAGAACTTGACCTGCAGCCCCGTCACCAGGCAATCGACGGACTGTCGGGCGGTCACAGAGGTGCCCGGAACCGGGCCGCCGAATAGGGGCGATTCCCAGGCTCCGGAAATCGAGTTCTCAAACGCCTTGACGTACGCGACCATCAGGCTGGTGCGGGGCGTGATCCACCACGAGGCCCCGACGGACAGCATGTGCTTGTAGATCGCGGGCGAGCCGATGTTGTAGAAGGTGGCTTCGTTCGGAGTGGGATTCTCCGTGAACAGGTAGCCGCAGCGCAGCGACAGGGCGTCGGTCAGTTGGTACTGAACGCCTGTCGCCACCGCAAAGACACTTCGCCAACCGAGTCCCGTCACGGCAAAGCTGTCGTTGAAGCCGGCGGCTTGGCCGAACAGCTGGGCGCCGGCGTAGTCGACATAGCGCGCGTCAATCGCCCACACGGTGCGAGGCAAGCCGTAGTAGGCGGCACCGACCGAGACGATCGCCGGGTAGTCCATCTTCAGGTAGTCCGTGCGCGGATTCCCCTGGGCGTCCTCGGAGTAATACGTGAACTCCTCGAACCACTGCGGGCTCTTGTACGAGGCCCCCAGGTGCCAGCCGTTCTCCAATTCGTAGTAGACGCCGAGTTGAAAGCCCAAACCCCAGTTCGTGCGGGTATGCGTGGCACTGGGATAGCCGTCCTGATTCGGCGCGGCCAGGATGTTGGGATCCAGGGCCGCGTCGGCGATCGCGATCGTCGGGGCCAGTCCGATGGACAAGCGGTCGGTCACCTGCAGCGCCGCGGTGGGGACCAATTGCATGACCGCCAGTTTGGTATAGGCCGAACCGACGCCCAGATTCGGCGACAGCACCGGATTCATGGGCGGCGTGGACGGACTGGCAGGCAGGTTGATCCCGAATCCGCCGACAGAGAACAGGCCCACCCCAAACGTCCAGGGCGAGTCTTCATTGCGGAAGGCCACGGCCACCGTCGGCAGCACGCTGACCCCCGAGTCGCTCCGGGTCTCGCCCGCCAGGGTGACGCCGGGCGCGACGTCCACCGTCGAGCCGATGTGCGTGCTCAGATAAAGGAATTCGGCCCCGATCAGAAACTCGGAACTCTCCAACCCCGTGATCGAGGCCGGGTTCCAATTCAACGCCCCGGCAACGTCCAACGGTGCGGCAACTCCCGCACTGGCCATCGAACGATTCACGGGACCGGCGCCGGGAACGACGATGCCCTGGGCATCAAGCTCACTGGCACACCCCAGCATGGCCAGCACAACGAGAGCAATCCGTCGAATCGAATTCCGTTTCATATCCGGCATCCTTGGCACGCGAGCTGTCGACCGTCCTGGCTACGTACGCCGTCCCTGCGGAGAATCGTCCTGGCGGCCGCGCCGCGCTGAGCGGCCCCGTGGAAAACGGCGGCATCGCTCGGCTTGCCCGGCTCCCCGTAGCGAGCGTTCTGATTCGAGTTGCTGTGCGTTTCATTCGGATCGACGCCAGCGTGCCGATTGCGCCAAGAACTCCGCTCAAACCGCCGGGGCCGCTTGACCGGCGGCGGCGCCCCCGGTCCAATAACGAGCGAGTCACCTGTCCGAGTCCGTTCAGGAAAGGCCGCCGCCATGGCGAGGATCGACCCCCTGCTGTTGAACATGCAGACC
>CAIYOB010000860.1 GCA_903927685.1 uncultured Planctomycetaceae bacterium | reverse complement strand
TGTCAGCGTCGGTCTGGAACATCTTGTCGTAGGCGATTTGCAAGGCCCGCACCTTGTCCGCCGCTGCGGCAGGGCTGTAGCCCTTCGCCCGCATGTTCAGGTAGGCGGCGATCCGGTTCTCCGACTCGACCCAGTAGGACAGCATCCCGCCAGCCCGTTGCCAAGCGTCCGTGCCCTTCCCGATCGTCGAGACATCGCCGACCTGCATCGACGGCTGGAGCATCTTGGTGACACCCGGCACATCGACAAGCTGACCGCCCAGCGGGTTGTCGAGGCTCTGCGACCCGACGCGGTGCGACACGAGGTTCTGGGCGAACACCTCGTTCCTGATCCGCAGGCTGGCGGTCGCGTCGTCCACGAGACCGGCAGCGGCTTCTCGTGGATAGTACCGCTTCGCCGCTCCCTGACCGAGACCGCCCGTGAAGATCATCTGCGTCGCATGGCCGTAGTCAACGGGATCGGCGTGACCGGCAACCCAGTTACGAGTCAGACCGGAGATCAGGTTGCGGGTGTGGAACGGCAACCAGGGCACCGTCACCCATTTCCGCCACGAGTTCAACAACTGGTCGTACAGGCCAACGACGCCCTTCGCGGCCTCTGGCTCCGAGAACACGGACATCACCCGGCCCATGTCGTTCGCAACCTCGGTGGGAATCGAGATGTGGTTCGCCCATTTGCTGACGTTGGTGGCGTCGAGCGGGCCGAACCTCGTTTCCAGGGCGGCAAGCTCTGCCGAGACACCAGGGTCGCCGCCGTGCTTGCCGATCCACTCGTTGAGCCACGTGAGCGACGCATGCTTGCGGTCCATGCCGGGCGTGTTTCCGATCGCCTTCCAGACGGACGTGTGCGTGGGGGCTCCCTGCTTCAGGAAGGCGTCCGGCACGGCGTTGTCGTGGAGGATGTCGTAGACGCCTCGCATGGCCGCCTGGACCTGGGCGCTGGCCTCCAATCGCCGCGTGGCCATCTGAATGGGGTCCGTGCGATAGACGGGGATTCGGTTCTTGTGATGCCAAGGATCGAGCCAGCCCGCCCATGTCGCCAAGGCCCGCCAGGATACCTTCGTGCCCGGCACCGTTTTCCCGGTAGCCGGATCTTGGATCGGCGTGGGCAAGTACTTGGCCCATTCCGATTCGTATTTGGCCTGCATGGCGGCGGCCCGCTTGGCGATCTCCGCCGGATCGACTTTCGCTATGCCGTGGGCGAAACCGGAAAAATCCGGGTCCACCGAAATGCGGTTCAGCAACTCGGTGGGAATGTAGCGTCTGCTGGGGTGGCGGCCCCGCATGAACTTCTCTTCGGTCTTCAGGACCCGGTGCGGAGCCTGTAGCGGCGGCACCGGCCTGTGGCGCGTCTCGCGGTAGGCGTAGCCGAGGATCGAATGGTTCAATTCGCCGACTCGGCCACCCAAGGCTCGCATCTGGGCCAAGTCAGTCGCGTACAGATTGCTGATCTCGTCGAGCATGGCGGTGACGGCTGCCCGGTCCGCCGGCGCGATGTGCGGGAACCGGGACCAATCGGGCGTGTAGCCTTTGTGGCCCAGTTCG
>CAIYOB010000859.1 GCA_903927685.1 uncultured Planctomycetaceae bacterium | reverse complement strand
GGCTTTTCAATGTAGTCATCACGCTCCGCGTGATGTCATGTCGTCACGGCGGAGCGTGACGACTACATTGGATGCGACACTTGTTGATTCGCCGGTTCTAACCTGTCCGAAAAACCCGTTCGCCGAAGGAGACGCATTTATGTCCAGGGCTCTGGGATCGAACGTCGGGACGCGGCCGGAGCAACGCGTCCAGGGAAGGCCGTTTCTGCCGCTCAAGATAGCAGCGTTGTCGTTGTGGCTGGCGTTGTCGGCCGCTCCGTCCGTCGCTGTCCAGACGGTGCGGATCGACGCGTCGACGGGCGCTCCGCGGATCGTCGTCGATGGCCGGCCCGTGCGGGCGCGGATGTTCTGGGGCGCGCCGGGTTCGCGGCCGATCTCGGTCGGGCCGGCGGGGCAATGGGTGGAATTCGAGTTCTCGCCGCCGCAGGACGAGCCGGCGCGGGCGACCATGCACTTTCGGTTTGGGCAGACGCCGGGCGACGTCTGGCTGGATGACATTCACGTCCGCGACCTGACGGACGGCCAGGACGTGATCCCGGTCCAGGATTTCGCCGCGGGCCTGGAGAGCTTTCGCCAAGCTTGGACGTTCTGGCCGCCGGGAGACCAGAACACGGTAGGCACGCTCCGCGTGGAGCCGAGCCGGGGGCAGAGCCAGTCGGCCGCGTTGGCCGTCACGTTGCGGAATCCGCCGGATGGGCACTGGCCCGATTTTCATCTCTACCACCATGCCAATCTGACGCTGCGGGCCGGCCATCGCTATCAGGTTCGGTTCTGGTGCCGGGCCGAGCCGGCGCGGGAGTTGACGATCGCCTTTTACCGCCCCGGTCCGACGTACACGTACCTGGGCGGGCCGCCCAGTCCGTTCGGGAGCCAGATCAAGCTGGCGGCCAACGCGGGCGTGGATTTCGTCAGTTTCCCGGTCAGCCTGCCGTGGCCGCCGCCGGGCCAGGACGTGGATTGGAGCGGTGTCGACGCGGAATGCCAGACCGTTTTGGACGCGAACCCGCGGGCGCTGCTGCTGCCTCGCGTCGGTATGGAGCCGCCGGCCTGGTGGCGCGAGGCGCATCCCGGCGACATGATGGTCTGGGACCAGGATTCCCAGCCGCAGCGGGGCGCCGTGGTTGCGGCGCCCGAGTATCGCCGGGCCGCCGCCGAGCGGCTGGCGGCGCTGATCGCCCACCTCGAACAGAAATTCGGCGACCGCACTGCCGGCTATCATCCTTGCGGACAGAATACGGGCGAATGGTTCTATCAAGAGACGTGGGGGGCGGCGCTGAACGGCTATGCGCCGGGCGACTTGCAGGCCTGGCGGCGGTGGTTGGCCGAGCGGTATGGCAGCGATTCGGCGCTGCAAGCGGCCTGGCGGGATTCGCAGGCCAGCCTGGCGGCCGTCGGCGTGCCGCCGCCCGCGCGCCGCCGGGCCGCGCCGGCAGGCATCCTGCACGATCCACAGGCCAGCCGGGACCTGCTCGATTGGGCCGAGTTCCAGCAGCAGATGATGGCCGACTGTGTCTGCGAACTGGCGCGGGCGGCGCGGCAGGCTGCGGGCGGCCGGAAACTGGTCGTCTTCTTCTACGGCTATGTATTCGAGTTCGGCGCGATCCGCAACGGCCCGGCGACAGCGGGGCACTATGCCCTGCGGCGCGTCCTGGATTGCCCCGACATCGACGTCCTGTGTTCACCGATTTCTTACTTCGATCGCGGCTTGGGACACAGCGGTCCGGCCATGACGGCGGCGGAGAGCGTGGCGCTGGCCGGCAAGCTGTGGCTGTACGAGGACGACACGCGGACGTATCTGGGCACCGGCCGGTTTCCCGGCTGGGCGGAGGGCGCCACGACGCTCGAGGACACGAACCGCCTGCTGCTGCGGAACACGGCCCAATGCGCCGTCCGCAACTTCGGCAGTTGGTGGATGGACTTGGGAGCGACCGGCTGGTTCGACGATCCGCGGATGTGGGCCGAGATGGTGCGGTTGCAAGCGTTGGACGAACCGTTGCTGACCGCCCCGCGGCCGTTTCGGCCCGAGGTGGCAGCGGTGATCGACGAGCACAGCATGCTCCGCGTGGCCGCGGGCGGCCAGGTCGTGACGGTGCCCGGCGTCTACGAAGTGCGGCGGCCGTTGGGGCGGATGGGTACGCCCTACGGACAGTACCTGCTGGACGACGTGCTGGCCGGACGCGTGGCGGCCAAGATGTACGTGCTGCTGACCGCCTGGAGTCTGTCTCCGCAGCAGCGCCAGCAGCTGCTGGCAGCGACGCGCGGACGCCTGCGCGTCTGGTGCTATGCGCCCGGTTATCAGGACGAGAGCCGCATCGCCCTGGAAGGCATGGCCCAGTTGACCGGATTCCGGATCCAACGCGTCGAACCGCCAACCGCCCGAGCCGAGCCGACGGCGCGGGGCCGGCAGTTGGGCTTGGGAGAAGGCTGGGGGCTGAACCAGCCGGTCACACCGCTGTTTGCGGCGGCGGACGCCTCGGCCGACGAAACGCTGGCGACCTGGTCCGACGGCTCAGCAGCCGTGGCCTGGCGGCAGACCGCGGACGGCGGGTCCCTGTTCGTCGGCCCGCCGGGGCTGACCTCCGATCTATTGCGACTGGCGGCGCGGCAAGCGGGCGTGCACCTGTTCACGCCGGTCGACTGCAATGTCTACGCCAACGGTCCGTACCTCGTCCTGCACGCCGCCCGGGACGGCCCCGTGGAAATCGACACGGGCCGCAGCCACGAGATCCGGGATATATTGTCCGGCGAGCGGCTGGGGCTTGGCCCGCAAGCGACCCTGGATCTCAAGAAAGGTGATACGCGGGTCTTGGACATTGGCGAGACGCGCTGAAAGCCGCGCTGACAGCCGGTGGCAACGCTCACGAAATAACTTCCCCATTTCGGCAGTTCGTTTAACGCCGAGCCGGCAGGCGACGGCGGATGAGCGGGATGCGGCCCGCGGCAACGCCGTGCCACCGAGGTCGCCAATCGCCGCCGCAACCGGCTCGAGTTTCTCCAAGGTGCGGCCGAGCAGGGCGACGTTCGCGCCGCAGCGAGCCAGTTCGACGGCGACGGCCGAGCAGAGCGTCCCGCCCGCGCCGGTGTGCGCGAGACAAACAACGCGTTCGCGTCACCACAGGGATCGCAGAGCCGATGATGATGAGATCAACGCTACGTGATAACTGGATTCTGGACGCAGACATCCGTGGCTTCTTCGACAACGTTTGTCATGAACGGATGCCAGTGCAAAGCCGTTGTACTGGGTTAGGCCTCGGCACGAGGACGGGAACCGCCAAATGCCGCCTTTTCGGGCTCGGTGGTGTTTTTTGCGCGGCAGCGGATGCTACAATACTGGCATCACAAGTGTTGGGAGGGATCCATGACTCTGACCATCGATGTCGATCTGCCAGGCGAACTCACTCGGTTCCGACTCCCCACAGCGGTTGCCGCGCGCTTGCAGACGCTCCTGGATCTTCAGGATTCTGGGCAACCGCTGACTGCGCACGAGCGCGATGAGGCGGAAGGGCTGGTGAATTTGGCAGAATTCCTGACGCTGTTGCGGCTGCGAGCGGAACGAATGACGCAATGAGCGACGTCTCTGCGAGTCTGCACGACGAGGTCGTGCGGCGAGCCGGCAATCGGTGCGAGTACTGTGGGCTGTCGCAAGTCGGCCAAGAAGCCGCGTTTCACCTCGACCATGTGCTGCCGCGAACGGCTGGCGGGCCGACGACCGCGGACAATCTGGCTCTGGCGTGTGTTTCCTGCTCGCTGCGAAAATGGGCACGGCAGACGGCTCCGGATCCTGAGTCCGGAGGGGACGTGCCGCTGTTCAATCCGCGAACGCAAGCTTGGCGAGACCATTTCTGCTGGGACGGCGTGGAAATCGTCCCGCTAAGCCCGACAGGCCGAGCCACGGTGGCTGCACTGGCGATGAACCGGCCCTTGATTGTGGCTATTCGTCGAGAGGAAATGGATCGGGGACGCCACCCCCCGGAATAAAGTCAACGCGGAACTAAGGCGTGCACCGGAGCCGCGATCCGGTCGGATTTCGATGGAAGGCTGACTGGCGGCCACCCGGTCAGCTTGGTCGTTCGGCACGAGGGGACGCGGGAGTCGAGGGGGTTGTTACGATGTTCAATCGCCAACGCTGGACTCGCTACTTGTGGGTGCTCGGGCTGGTCGTTCTCGCTGCATTGGCTGGTGTCTTCCGCCTCCGTGCTGAGCGCGAACGCCAGGCGGGACCGCCTCCGAAGGGAACGTTCGGGAAGGACGCCAAGACGACCGCAGCGAGGACCACCCGACCGCTCGGCAAGGACCTGATGGTGGACAAGAACGGAACGATCTGGCGCGGAGAAGAGCCAGTCGGTGTGTGGGGTGTCGATGGAGGTGAACCGGCGGTCGTGCGCCGTGCATTGGAGGCTAGACCGTCGAACCAGGTTGGACCAGAGCCGCGATCTGGTCTGGGAAAATGGTGACGTTGACTCGTCGCCAGCCTGGGCAACGCGGTCGGCATAGGGACAGGCCGAGGTATGCGGAGAAGACTGGTTATCGCAGCTCTCTGTGCTGCCGGGGTCGCGGTGTTCGCGGGACTGCTGCTGTCCGCGTGGCCGCCATCGGAATATGAAGACAGCAGCTGGGACATCTGTGTCAACTGCGGAATCCGCCGACACGTTCGAGTGCTTGGCCTCATCAACTCCGACCAAATTCCCAGTTCGACCTTGGAGTCCTTCCACGAAACGCCCATTTCGCGTTGGTACCGTGTACACTTCGGTTCCTGCCGCGCGCATCAATGGCGATACAACCACGGTTCACGCTGCCGGTACGCTTCCATCTGCGGAATTCGCTGGGAAGCAGGCGCGCAGGAAAGGGGAAGCAGCCCAACTCCTTCACTTATCTCGCTGCCTGCCGAGGATGCAAGGGCGCTCGACACGCTGTTCCATCTTGATCCACAGCGGGCACGGGCGTATATCAGAGAGCAACTGAAAGAAGCCCGTCAGGAGGTTGCGTGTTGCTTCACAGCGAGGGTGAAGTGGATCGAAATGGTCGGCAAACGCGAATGTGAGGCCATCCCACTGGGGATGCAGTTCGACCTGAACTGGCTGGTCGGAATTGAGATTCTGTCCATCGAGCGATCTGCCAAGCCATTTGACAAAAAGGGCGACGTGATCCTCGCAATCCATAGCCCCGCTCTCTTCTTCGCTCCGCAAACGGCAAAGAACGCCGTCGGCAAGCAGTACTCCTTCCAGGTCTTTGGCGAGCTGAAAGACGGTGCTCCTCGCTACCATTACGCGGAACTGAAAGAGAAGGAAAACGGGAAGAATCGGGAATGCCGGCCGGATGAAAAACGACCGGAGATTTGACTTGCGACGATGTTCCGGCCTACACGGAGACGTAGCGGCCGTCGTCCAGTTGGCGAGCTTTGCCTAGCGACGAGAGGGTTTCGAGCAGTTCGGCGATGCGGTCCTTGTTGGCGGCGGTGAAGCGTCTGGCGATTTGGACCTCGTCGGCCGGCGCGGCGAGTTCGGCCAGCGCGGTTTGGACCGCGGCGGCTTGGGCGGACAGCGACTTGGGCCAGGGCCGCTTGGCAGCGTCGACCTTCTTCGCGGTCGTGGGCGTCTCAGTTTCCCCTGCGGCGATCACCGTTTGAGTCCGGCCTTCCGGGTTTTGGAACTCGGGGCGCAACCAGCGGATCAGGCCGCGACGTTCTTCTTCGGCCCGCTGGCGGTTCAAGCCACCAGCC
>CAIYOB010000858.1 GCA_903927685.1 uncultured Planctomycetaceae bacterium | reverse complement strand
TTTCCGGACGGATTACCAATCCGTCCTACGGTTAGTTGTCCAACTTATTCCTGCGCGGATGCTAATCCGCCGTCGCCTGCCGGCTCGGCGTTAAACGAACTGAGCCGAAATGGGGAACTTATTTCGCGAGCGTTGCAAGCATGATAGAAGATAAGTCTGTCCACATTGCAAATTCGTGCCCTATCATGATTTTACCCAACATGATTTTACCTTTCGGGCCATCCGCATCCGCCCTCGGTTTGCGGAGCAGACTCCCACTCGCTTGCGCTTCGGGTTACGTTGCGCTTCCGGCTACCGCTCGCACTGCGAGCCTTCTGCGCAACACCGCCGATCCTTGTTCTCGCCTGCCAGAATGACGTTGCCAGGCAATGAAGATGGGTGGCTTAGGTAGGGCTTATCGATTATTCGGATTTTAACGAAAGTTCCGATTGCAGAACTTCCGATACACTCGCCACGGACGAAGCGGTTTCAGTGCGGGGGCACTCTCAAGCGAGTTAAGGATATCGCCCATGAGATTCGTTGTACGAACGCTGCAGGCAATTGGGATGGCGGGATTGATTGCCGTCACGGGGCTGTCGGCCGAGGGGCAGACGAGGTCCGTCAGGACTTCGCCAGGATCCACGACCGGCAGTGTAACTCGCACGGCGACGGCCGAGTCGCGACCGGCGGTCCAACAGTCCCCGGAGATCTCGTCCCGCATGGCGCGCCGCTTGGCGGGGCCCAATGCGAAGCTCGTGACGGTCGAAGACGTCGTCGAAGGCGGCGTGTACTACGAAGATCCGGTCAGCGGCAAGCTGATCCTGGGTGAAGCGCCGCCCAAGGGACCGGTGAAAGTCCCCGAGACTACAACGCAGCGAGTCGCTGCCCAACCGCCGAGCAGCGTGATGAAACGGAGCACCGTCGCCCCGCCGGCCCCTCGCCCGACGCCCCACGCGCCGCCGATGGAGGCGGTCGAAGAGGTGACGATGGAGGAACTCGAACTTGGCGACGCCTGCTGCGAAGACGGCACGTGCGGCGAATGCTCGAGTTGCCTCGTCCCGTGCGGGTTCTTCTTCCCCGCGGGGAATCTGGAATTGACCGCCGGTGTCCAGGGCTTTACGGGCCCAGCCAATCAAGCGGCAGGCGGCGGCAGCTTCGGGTTCAATGAAGGCTTGAACTGGGGAATGCCCATTCCGCTGCTGGGCTGCATGAGCGGCCAGGTCGGTTTCCGTGCGACGCAGAGCAATCTGTCTGGCACCGAGGCATCGGACGACACCCGCCGCCAAGCCTTCGTCACCGCCGGTCTGTTCCGCCGGGTCGATGTCGGCCTGCAGGGAGGTGCCGTGATCGACTGGCTATCGGACGGCTGGCATCGCGATCTCGACCTAGTCAACGTCCGCACCGAACTGAGTTGGATGATCGACGGCACCCACGAACTCGGCTTCTGGGGCGCCATGGGCACCAAGAGTTCGAGCGACCAGGAGGCCGATCAGCGGACCATCGAGTGGGAAACCACGGACCTGTACGCCGTCTTCTACCGCTACAACTTTGGAGCCTGCGAACCGGGTGATGCACGCCTGTTTGCCGGCACGTCCGGGCAAGGCGACGGACTGGTCGGCGTCGATGTCCGCCTGCCGCTGAGCGCGACGTGGGCACTGGAATCCAACTTTGCCTACCTGATTCCGAACGAAGGCGACGCGGTCAACTTTGAAGCCGACCATGTCCAGGAGTCCTGGAACATCGGCATGAACTTGGTCTGGTATCCGGGGCGCGGTCTGGGCCGCGGCGACTCGTACTCGCGTCCGCTGTTCCGCGTCGCCGACAACGGCGTGTTCATGCTGGACCGCGTGGCGCCGTAGCGGCCACCTGCCTCGCCCACGCTTCATCCTCGGGTGACAGCGGCGGATCGGGCGAACCATCGTAGAGGTACGTTGCATAGCGGGCCCGGTCGTAGATGTCGTGCAGCACGGCCTGGATGTCCAACTGGGCATCCGGGTCAGGGTGACGAAGCGGGATCGGGATCACCGGCAGCCGATCTCGCAGTTGCAGCGGCCACAGCCCCACGCGGGGGCGAGCTTCGCTGCGGCTGACCAGCACGCAGTAATCGCAAGCGGGCAGGTCGGCGACGGGCGGACGCTGGCCGCCGCGCAGCAGATCGATCTCGACCAGATGGGCCGTGCTGGCCAGGACCTTCTGACGCTTGGCCAAGTACTGGTCGCGATCTCCTCCGGGCCGCTTGTTCGCCGGACTGAGCAACTCGATGACCGTCACCAGCTGCCGGTTGCGGCTATCACGGATCTCGAGAAACGCCAAGCGTTCGATATCCACGGCGGGTGCTTGGATGAACACATGCTCGTCGATCTTCACGATGTATCAGGTGTCTTCGAAGTTGCGCATTTGGCAGCCCGTCCGTGCTTGGCCGAAGGCCTGCTCCCATCGTAGCCTGGGGCAACGCCCCAGGACCACGGTGGCGTTGAGCGATTTTTGGCCGAAGGCCATACTCACCTTGTCCGAAGCAGGGCGGCGAATATGGCCTTCGGCCAAACAACGGGGGTTCGCTCGTATTCCTGGGGCGTTGCCCTCGTTGTTATACACAAGTCTCGTCGCGATCGGGGAGGCCGGAGGCGCCGGGGCCGAAGATGTGCCACGCCAGCGCCAAGTCGTA
>CAIYOB010000857.1 GCA_903927685.1 uncultured Planctomycetaceae bacterium | reverse complement strand
TTGGTTCACGCGGGCGAAGCACCAGCGTTGGCCGGTCTCCTCGGACACGCGTTCGCACCAGTCGTCCATCGCGGCGTCCTTGATCGTGGTGTCGGCCCAGACGCGGCCTTTGGTTTCGATGATCCAGTTGACTTCGCCGTCGGTCGTCTCTTGGACGGCGACCCAGTCGGGATGGTAAAAGCCGATGGCCCCGCTCGGTTTCAGATAGTCGACGCGGAACTGGGTGTTGGAATCGCCCTGTTCGGTGGTGCCGAGACTGGCGAATCGCAAGACGTCCTGGGCGTCGTCCAGGAACTGGGCGAAGTCGCGCTCGAATTTGTTGTACGTGGCGACGTAGTTGAAGACCGTGTGCTTCGCCTCCAGCGGCGGCAGGTTGCGGCGCCAACTGAAGGGCTTCGTCTCGGACAACTTGTGCTCGGCATTGTCGAACACAAGCTCGCCCTTCTCGACCGTCAGCTTCGAGATTTCGCGGGCCAGGTACTTGGCGATGCCCTCCCGGATCTCCAACCGGGAAAGGTGCGTCCGGATGGTTTCGTCATCCAGGTCGACGGAGCGGCCAAAACATCGCAAGCGGACGTAGGTGCGGACCAGCGGATAGAGTTGCGCGAAGACGTCCGTCAAATGAGCCCGATCGATGACTTGCCGCGTGATCATGCTGAGCAGGGTTTGCGCCATCGGCACGCTCGGGAGCGCAATGTCGGCCTGATGAACCTCCGTTTGCAGGGTTGCGAACTCCATCCGCAGATGCAGGCGAAACGCCTCGTCCAGTTCCTCGGGCCGATCGTAGATGGGGTCGAAGGATTTCGCGTCCAGCTTGTCAAGCCTCCGCGTATTGTGAGTCAGTCGGGGTTTGGTGATGGGGATCTGGATGTCGTACTCAAGGCGGTCCATCACGGCTTCGATGATCACGGGGCGCGCCGGATCGGTTTTCGTCGTCGCCACGCCCACGCCCTCGGCTTCCAACTGCGAACGCAGGACCTTCAGCAGATTGCGCGTGCCCAGAACTTCCAGCGTCTGCGTCCGTTCCGCACCGATGCCGAGCATCAGTCGCAGGCCGCGTCCGATGACCTGCTCGGGCAGGATTTCGGCCTTGGCGGTGAAAGGACGCAAGCCCAGGACGACCGAGACGTTGCGCACATCCCAACCTTCGCGCAGCATCATCACGCTGACGATGGCTTTGATCCGGTTGGTCGGCTGGTCGATGTCCCTGGCTGCTTCGCGTGCCTTCTCCAGGTCTTTCTTGGTGATCTCGCCCTGCTCGTCGGTATGGATGACAAGCACTTCCGAGGGTTTGAACCCGAATTCCTTGGTCTGGCACAAGTGCTCGCCAATGGCATCCGCGTACACGTTCTTTTCCGCCATGATGAACAACACGGGCTTGGTTCCGAGCTTGCGGAACGTGCCGTGGTGTTCCTTCCAGCGATTGACGGCTGCGGCGATCCAATACCCGTACTGGTCGCAGACGTTGGCCTTCGTGATGTGCTCCGGATCTTCCTTGGGCTGCTTGGGGTCGTCCTCGTAGGTGACGATCAACGGGGCCTTGACGATCCGGTCCTCGACGGTCTGCGCCAGGGGATAGTCGCAGATCGTCCACGGGTAGTACATGCCGTTCTGGTCCTTCGGCGTCGCGGAAAAGTCGAGCCAAAGGCTGAGCCCGTTAGGCAGGGCGCGATGGATGGCCAGGAGCGATTGGCTCCAGGCCAGATCCTCGTCGTGTACGTGGTGAGCCTCGTCGTTCAGCACGATCAGGTCCTTGAGCGTCTGCAACCGTTCGAGCATCGATGGCTCGTAGGCGCCCAGATCCTTGGCCGGCTTGGGGCCGAGCAGGGCATCGACGGCGTTTTCCGGCGTCCACCCCTGCTGGCGGTTCTCGTACAACTGATGGACGTTGGTCAGGAACAGGTTTCCGGACGGGGCGGGTTCCGTGCTTTCGCCGCGGAGGATGACCTTTTGACTCCAGCCACCAAGCCACTCAGGCGGGATCAAGGGTATTTCATAGAACAGTTTGTTGCTGGCAAAGTCACGTTCCAGCCGCTGGTAGACGATGACGTTGGGGGCGACGATAAGGAAGTTGGTCGACAGCTTCGAGTCCGGCACGCGTTTCTTGTGGAAATGCGCCCAGACGATGGCCATCGCCATGACCCACGTCTTCCCAGACCCCGTGGCCATTTTGAAGGCGTACCGGGCCAGGTTCAGCGGCGGCAGGTCCTGGACGCCGTCGCGTTCCAGTTCCGGCACGTACCGCCGGACCTGCCGGCGGCCGTCCATCGTCGTCTGGTACTCGAGCGAATTCGAGAAGAGGTCCACGCGGAACACCTCGGCGAAAGCGTCAATCAGATCCTTCGTGTCCGTGTTGCCGACGATTTCGACCAGGTACACCAGCGCCTCGATCGCCTCCCGTTGGCAGAAGTGATAGCGGAACTGCGTTCCGCCCACGTCGTGATCTTCGTCGAACCAGTACTGAAACAGCCGGAGCGTGACGTCCGAGGCGCCGGGGTAGCCCGTGTCACGCCACTGGTCCACGGCAGCTCGGAGTTTCTTGATCAGCAAGAGCTGGCTCGGTCGCCGGCCTTCGCCTTTCTTCTCGATCCAGCCGGTGGGCGATGATTCCTCCTTGACCAGAAAAGACGTCGGCGGCTGCCACGGGCAGCGGCCGGGAATCTCGGGCAGATCCTTGTCGTAGGCGATGAAGCTCTTGGCCATGTCGAAGTCCTGTGGCATCGGTTTGTCGTGCCGCCTTCGGGCGGCTGGACCGGCTGAAGCCGTCACGACGAGCGCAACGTTCGTCGTCGCGGCGTTCGTCGCTAGGGCACCCGGGTCACGGTGCCGAACTGCTCGAAGTGATGATCAAAGGCAAACGCCTCGGCAATTCCCAACCGCTCGATCAACACTTTGCTGGTGCAATCCGTAAAGCTCCACTGCTTGTCTTGGTAGCGACGGAAGACCTCCCAGGCTTCGGCGAGGTCATCCGTGGTCAATCGTTCCAAATCGGCCACCTGCTGCGTCCACAGCAGCTGGCCCCCGGCGATCGCAACGCCCCGACTTTCGCGAAGAGCCAGCAGCGTGAGCAGTTCATCGAACACGTAGTCGGTGGTCACAAGCGGTTGGCGATTCTGGCTGATCCACTGGACGGCGGCTGCATGATCGGGGTCGCGACGCACAAAATAGGCAAACCAGGCTCCGGTGTCGACAAAGACCGTCATCACTCGCCTCCGTACAGGTATTTGTCATGGTCACGGTTGCTGACGGGCGTTCCCTGCTCAGCTGTCATGGCTGCCACGCGATCGAGTGCTGCGACAATCTGGTGGTGTTCGGGTTCCGCCAATTGCCGCTGGTGCTGCCCGCGGCTCGCGTGTCGACGCTGCGTCAGAAAGTCCGCGAAAGCGGCCACCGCGTGGACATCTTCGGGAGGAAAGTCCGACAACACCGTTTGCAGCCGTTGCTCCAAATTCTCAAGCATGGTTTCGTCTCCTCGGGATTCAGCGCACGTCCACGTTGTGCGCCTGGGAGGTGTCGTTGCCGAAAATGTCGATCACTTTGATTAACACCCGATACTTGCCCGGCTTGTCGTAGGTGTGGGGATCGGTCGTCAATGGCAAGGATCGATCTTGGCGGGTGCGGTACGCGACCCACCCCTGCATGAATGTATC
>CAIYOB010000856.1 GCA_903927685.1 uncultured Planctomycetaceae bacterium | reverse complement strand
GTGCACAGACTCTGCTCGCGCCACAGCGGCCCGTCCAGCGGCTCGTGCAGGAAGTGCCACAACGAGTCGCGAGTCGGGTCGCGAGGCGGCCGCCCCGCCAGGATCGCCTGATACTCGGCGTCGTCCATGCCCCGCGCGTCACGCGCGGCCGTCCCGGAGCCGAACGGACCGTCGAGGCGATAGAAGTTATTGACCCAATCGACGGGGAATCCGCTGTTACGCACGCCGCCCATGTAGCAGATGCCGCGATAGAAGTCGTCGATCAGTCCGCCGACGCAGACCGCTTTCAGCGCCGGCGGTTGCGTCGTGGCGGTCAGGAAGCCCATCAGTCCGGGCCACGAGAAGCCGTGGATGCCCACCCGACCGCTGGACCACGGCTGCTTGACGATCCAATCCTCGATCACCTCGTAGCCGTCCTGCCAGCTCCGCGGCTCCCACGGCGACAGCGCCCCGCCGGAAACCCCGCTGCCGCGGATCGAAGCCTGGACCGTCACATAGCGGTGGCCGTACTCGCCGGGGTTCGCCGGCACGGCGGCGCCGGGGTAACCGCAGGTGCGGAAGATCGCCGGCCACTTGCGGCCCGTGTCGGCCGGATCGAAGCCCCGCGGATACCCCACGGCCAGCGCGATCTTGACGCCGTCCGACATCGTGGCCCAGGCGTACTCGTGCCGAAACTCGGGGGTGGCCGGCTCGCGCCGCGATGCCTCCTGGGCGAGCTTCCGCCGAAAACTGTCCGCTTCCTCGACCGTCAACTTGCCGTCCCGATCGAGATCGGCTGCCGGATACTGCCGCAGCCATTGACGCAGCTGTTCGGGACTGGCCTGGGAGATCGGCGTCGAAGTCGATTGCGCGGCCAGCGTGATTGCCAAGCAGGCCCAGACGAACGTCGCGGTAAGGAAATACCGTATCATGTACCAGGCTTCCTGTCCGTTGCCGGGAGTCGAAAGGGGGACGCAGCCAGGCTGCGTCACGCCGCCTGCGAGTTCCGGGCAACGGGTCAGGGAACGGCAGCGTCCTGCGATCCGTCGCTCGTCAAACGAGCGGACGGCGATCGTCGAGGCAGGGGAGATTATCTGCCAAGCTGCCGACGATTTCCAGAGGCGATGGCACCGCGAAGGGCATCGCACTTTGGACTAGGATGCGCGTTCGTCGTACTCGTTTGCGAATTCCGGATACAGCCGCCGGAAACACTCCGGGCAGATCCCGTGACTGAATTCGGCCAGGGTGCGTTCGCGCACGTACGCCTCGACTTGATGCCAGAACCCCTCGTCGTCGCGGACCTTTTTGCAGTTTGCGCAGATCGGGATGATCCCCTGCAGAGTCTTGATCCGCGTCAATGCCTTTGCCAGTTCGAGATAAGCGTGGCGGACGGCCAGATGCGTGCGGACCCGAGCCAGCACCTCCACTTCGCGGATGGGCTTGGTGATGTAGTCGACCCCGCCGCACTCGAAGCCCGCGGCGATGTCCTCCGCGGACGAGAGGGCGCTAACAAAAATGATCGGGATCTCGTGCAGCCGCTCGTCCGCCTTGAAGCGGCGGCAGAGTTCGTAGCCATCCACGCCCGCCATCCGAACGTCGAACAGTCCCAGGTCGGGCGGTTCCTCGCACGCGGCGGCCCAGGCCAATTCGGCGTGAGGAAAGGCGGCGACCTGGTAGCCCACGCGGGACAGCATCGCCTCCAGGAGGTACAGGTTCTCAGGCTCGTCATCGACGACTGTGACCGTCCGCTGGGACGGCAAGGTGCAGGCGGACGTTTGCAGCATGTCACTTGCCGCCTTTGACGCGGATCACTCGAACCGTGTCCGTTCCGGAAAACAAGCTGCCGTCCGTGGTCGTGCCACACAGCGTCAGCGTCACGGTGCCCTCGTCGACCGCCGCTCGCACGTCGGCGATCGCAAACTTGGCCACCAGATCACCGCAGTCGTCGGCAAAGATCGAGACGGCCTTGATGCCGTCGAGCGTGACGGGCGCGGTCCGATCCACGTCCGAGAAGGGAATCTCCGCATGGACGGTCACCCAGGTGCCTTGCGACGCCAGGTTGATCGTGCTGGGGGACACGACGATCGGGACCGTCAACTCCTGCCCCTGCACCGCGGGGGCGATGAACAACGCGGCCAACACCAGGGCGAGACAGGCGACGAGCTTAGTCATGACAGGCTCCTTCAAGATACGGGGGTTACAGGGGCGCCGCCGGGGACTTCGCAATTGGTCCTCGCTGACGCTTCGGGTTACGATGGAGTCGCGGCGAGTTCATCCTCGCTGACGCTTCGGGTTAGGTTAGGACCGCGGACCATCCTGGGCCGTGCCGGAGTCGCCATTGCCGATCGGAAATGCAAGTACTGTGCCGCGTGCGGATGC
>CAIYOB010000855.1 GCA_903927685.1 uncultured Planctomycetaceae bacterium | reverse complement strand
CGCTGATCGAACGGACGCGGAAATGGCTCCTGGACCAGCAGCGAGACGACGGCTCGTGGGAGCCCGAGTCGCACCGCATGCACAGCGGTCCAGCCGTCGGCCGCGACGCGCGGCTGGCCACCACCGCCTATCTGGCCTGGGCTGTGTTCGCCGGGCGCCCGGAGGATGCCCGAGCGAAACGCGCGGCCGACTTCCTGCAGGGCTTTGCCCGCGACCAGTTCCACGAACCGTACGTGCTGGCCCTGGTCGCCAATGCGCTGCTGGCGATCGACCGCACCCAGCAGAGCGCCCGCCCGTTCCTGGACCAACTGCGCGACCTGCGGACGGTGTCGGACGACCGCCAACTGGCCTGGTGGGAGCCCGCCGCAGACGGCCGCACGATGTTCTACGGCGGCGGGGCGGCGCGGCGAGTCGAGATCACGGCCTTGGCGGCGCTGGCCCTGCTGCAGTCGGGACGCGAGCCGGCGACGGCCCGCGGAGCCCTCGCCTGGCTGGTCACTCAGAAGGACGCCAACGGGCTGTGGTTTTCGACACAAGCCACCGTGTTAGCACTGAAGGCCCTGCTGGCGGGAACCGGCCAGCCGTTGGCCAGTGCTCAGCCGCGGCAGATCGCGATCGAGGTGGACGGGCACGTGATTCGCCAGTTGACGATCGCGGCGGACCAGTGCGACGTCGTCCAGCAGATCGACTTGACCGAGACACTTGGCTCCGGCCAACACCGGCTGGCGATCCGCGAGCAGGCGGACCAGCCGAGTGCGTTTCAGGCCGTCCTGGCCTATCACGTCCCCGGGGCCGCTCCGCCGGAGCCCGACGAGCCGCTGGCGATCCGCCTGGACTTCGACCGGACCGACTTGTCCGTGGACGACACCGTGGCGGCGACCGCCACGATCGTCAACCGCATGCCGAAGGCGGCCCCGATGGTGATCGTCGACCTGCCGGTGCCCGGCGGATTCGCAGCCGAAGCGCAGGATTTCCGCAGCTTGGTCGACCGCGGCGTGATCGCCCGCTACCAGATCACCCCGCGGAACGTCCTGGTCTACCTGCGCGAACTGGCTCCGAACCAACCGTTGACGCTGCCCTATCGCCTGCGGGCCACGCTGCCCGTCCAGGTCGCCGTTCCCCCAGCGCGGGTCTACGAATACTACGACCCGGACCGCTCCGCCGCCAGCGCGCCGTTCCGGTTGACCGTCCGACCGCCGGGGGCGGCAACGTAACGCGGCACGCTCATGGTCTCGACCACGTTGTCTTAGGGATCGCGTCATACGGATGTTGGCACACGCCAGCTGCGCGCATGGCTGGCCGAGCGGCTGGCCGTACGTCATCTCCCAGGTCCTGGGAAAGAGTCGTTTTTCGAGCCGCTTTTCGGGCCCGTTGACGGTATCCCGTCAACCGAATACGCTGCCGAAATGGTCAAACCCGAGGAAGGAGCTTCGTGCAGTCCACAGAGCAAAGGAATGGATGGGCCTCCAGCAGATTCAGGGAGGCCAACAGATTAGATTCGTGGAGATTGAAACGGCAGTTCCAATCCGCTGCAGAACCCGGCAAACACGAGTTCCTTTTTCCAAGAGCATAGGAATCACAAGTGCCCATCTGCTGGCCTCCCTGAATCTGCTGGAAATCCAAGTCATGAGCCATCCCACCAAGTCCCCATCTGCTGGCCTCCCTGAATCTGCTGGAAACCCAAGTCATGAGCCATCCCACCAAGTCCCCATCTGCTGGCCTCCCTGAATCTGCTGGAAATCCCAATCATGAACCATCCCACCAAAACCCCATCTGCTGGCCTTGCTGAATCTGCGAGAGATCCGATCACTCACAGGTTCATCGGCCATGCAATGAAGGTCCATTCGCTGGTGGGTCCGGGACTGGCGGAGGAACTCTACCATCAAGAGCTTGTCGCGGCTCTCACGGCAGATGGTATTCCGCATCTTTCCAAGCCACGGCGCGACCTCGTGTATCGAGGAATCATCGCGGACACATTCGAGCCGGATTTCGTTATCGAGGATCACTTCATCCCGGAACTGAAAAGTCTGCGTGGGGAGTTTCCCCCTGAGCATCTGGTTCAGGTCTTCTGCTACTGCAAATTCTGGCGGCTTCGCACGAGTCTGCTGATGGATTTTGGCAAGCAGAGTCTGATCTGGAAACGCCTACTTTATCGCTCTCACTCGGCAAGTCTTCCTGATAACAAGCCGCCCGACTTCGTCGGCAACCCCGCGCTAGCTGCCAGCATCATCCGGGCCGTCGGCGACTGCCTGAGCGAAATCGGCCTCGGCTATCGGCAGACCACATGGAAAGGGCTGGTCACCTCAGCGATTCAATCCGTGGGCCATAAAGTCCATATCAATCCAACCGCCACGGTGCTCCATCACTCGGGGGTAACAATCGCCACCCTCGTCATCGAAGACACCTGCGCCGTGCTCGTCACAGCGCTCAACGACGGCATCAATGCCACCGACCGTGCCATCCTGCAAACGCACCTCCGGTGGCTCAGGCTCGACTGGGGCATCGTCTTTCATTTCGGCAAAACGACCGCCGACCTCTGCTACGTGCGCCGGCCGCCGAATGCAGACGCCTTTCTTCCAGCAGATTCAGGGAGGCCAGCAGATTGAGTTCTTGGGGGGCGAGGAAACTGCACTTGGAATATTCTGAAGAACCCGACAACCGGGCCGGTCACCCACAAATTCCTTCCGCCGCGCACAAGAATCAAACCCCGATCTGCTGGCATCCCTGAATCTGCTGGAAACCCAATCACGCATACCAACCGTCGCCGCTGCCTTTCCGCTGGGGCGACCAGCGTTACCCTGCGGGCGATGACGGACTTTCGGAGGAGCAATGGCCATGATTCGCTTAGGAATTGCCGCCCTCGGCACGATCCTGCTATCCGCGCTGAAGTTCGCGTTGGCCCTGCCGCCGCAATCGACGCACGGCGTGCTCGACGCGGCGCCGGTGCCGACGGGGCAGCAGGTCCAGGTCGACGGCGTGCTGGGAGACGAGGAATGGAGCCGCGCGGGTCGGATGCTGGTGTACAACGCCCGGCAACTCCGCCAGCGGTACGCGGTCGAGGTGTTTTCCATGTGGGACGCGGAGGCGTTCTACCTGGGTCTGCACTTCCTGGACCCGACGCCGCTGATCAACAACGTGGATGCCGAAAACGCGCCCTTTGACGGCTGGCAGTCGGACGGATTCCAGGGCCGCTTTACGACCGACTACGGCCAGCTTCACTTCGACGCCTGGTACTCGTCCCGCCGCGACATGGCGGTGGGGGTGCTCAGCTACGACGCGCCGGTCAACACGCAGAACCACCGCCTGTTCCGGGCACGCGGCAAGTCGGTCCGCGACGCGTCCGGGTTCGCGCTGGCCTTCCGCGAGGATTCCGACCGGCGCGGCTATGTGCAGGAGATCCGCCTCCCCTGGCGGCTGCTGTATCGGCAAGTGCCGTCGATCAAGGCCGGGCATACGTTTCGCTTTACGGGCGAGTACTACTGGGGTGGACCGACCGGTATCAAATGGCCCAAGGTGCTGTGGTCCGACCCGATCAACCCGGAGAACCCGGTGCGGATCGTGGTGTACCAGAGTCCGGGCATCTGGGGCACCTGCCGGCTGGTGGGCGACGCGAAAGAGGCCCGTGGCGACCCGGCAGACGAGTCCGACGAAGAAGCGCGCCTGCAGGGCTCGATTCCGCTTCGCGTCGAGGTGCCTGCCGACGCAGTCCGGTTCTCGCTGGCCATCGACGACGCGGCGGGGCGGCGGGTGCGGAATCTGGCCTCGCACGCGCGGGTGGCGGATTACGCCGGGCGTTCGGAAGCCGGCCAGCGGATGCTCGAAGTGCCGTGGGACGGACGGGCCGAGGGCGGCTGGGACAAAGAGCGGCAGCTGTTCTTGGGCGACTACGTCGCTCCCGGTCGCTACACGGCCCGCGTGCTGGTGCACGGCGGCGTGGGTGTGGTGCACGCCGGCTCGTTCTATAATCCCGGCACACCGCCGTGGCCGACCGCGGACGGGACCGGTTCGTGGCTCAGCGACCACGCACCGCCCCACGCGGTCGCGGCCATGTCGCCTGTTGCGACCACCCATGGCCGCGTCCTGCTGATGGCGCGCATTGCCGAGTCGGGCGTCATGTTCCTCGGACTCGATCGCGAGGGACGTAAGATCTGGGAATGGGTCCGGAACACGGCGGAGATGTACGAGATCGCCGGCAGCGACCGTTACGGCTACTTTGCCTTCAGCTACGCCGGCCAACCGCTGCTGGCACGGCTGGATCCGGACAACGGCCGGCAGGTGGCCTTTGCGGACGGCCGGCAGGAGGTCCCGCTGCCCGGCCCGGTCGGTGGCCTGGCGGTGGGCCAGGGATGCGTGGCCGTGGCGCTGCGCGACTCGGATCAAGTGCTGCTGCTGGATGCGGAATCCGCGGCGCAGACCGGATCGCTCACCATTGCAAAGGCCACGCAACTGGCCTTCGCGCCCGACGGCCGCTTGCTCGGCCTGTCCAACGGTGAGTTATTCCTCGCCGATCCGCGCGACGGTCGCGTGACGCGGTTCGTGCTGGCCGCGGTGAAGCACCCGCACGCGGCAACCTGCGATCGCCAAGGGCGGCTTTACGTCTGCGACGCGGACACGTCGACCGTCGTCGTGCTGGAACGCATCGACCCGAACGCTCGCCTGTTGGGTACGGTCGGCAGGGGGGGCGGGCGGCCGGCGGGGACGTTCGATCCGCTCCAGATGGCCGCCCCACGCTCGCTCGCCGTGGACGAGCGGCCGGACGGCACGCGGCAGTTGTGGTGTGTGGAGGACATCGACCATCCGCGCCGCGTCGCGGTCTGGGATGTGGCGAATCCGGGCCAGGCGAAACTGGTTCGCGATTACATCGGCGGCACGGGTTACCAGGGCACGGGCGGGCTGCTCAGCGACGAGGCACCGGACTTGGGCATCGTCAACGGCGTCGAGTTCCAGATTGACTACGCCCAGCGCCAGTACCGGCCGCTGCGCGTGATGGGCGGGCGGCCGGATCCGCAACCCGGCAAGACGGCGCTCTTCCACGTCGGGGCGTTTCCTGGCATGTTCGGCGGCGGCTACCACTTCACCAGCGACGTATCGGGCCGCAAGGTGGAGTACTATGTCGAAGGCCACGGCGTGTGCATGGTCTTCATGCGCCGCGGCGATCGCTGGCATTGCGTCGCGGCGCTGGGCCATCAAAGCCACAACGTGCCCTTCCCCGAAGGCTTTCCCCAACCGGACCCGGCGGCGGGCAAAGTCGTCTTCGGTTGGAACGACACCAACGGCGACGGCTATCAGCAGCCGGACGAGTTGCAGTGGTGCGACGTCGGCCAGCCGCAGGCGTTGTACCAGGGCAAGCTGTGGGGCTATCGCTGCGACCGCCGCCTGGCGTGGTATCACAGCGGATTGGCCTTCCAGCCCGCCCGGTTCACGGCCGAAGGGGCACCCGTGTACGACTTGTCGCGCGTCGAACGGCTGCCCGGCGAACTGGGCCAGCGCGGGCATGTAGGCGACATCTACAAGACGCGGTTCGGCTACGTCCTGCTGGCGGCCAAGCCCAACTACACCGATCCGCACGGGACGATTCACGGCCTGGTTCAGCTCGAAGGCTACGACGCGGCCGGCACGCTGCGCTGGACCTACCCGGCGTATTGGCTGGCCGTGCATGGCGCGTTCACCGCGCCGATGGCCATGCCCGGCGTGATCATGGGGGCGTTGAAGATCTCCGGCCTCGTGCAGATGGACGGCTACGACGTCATCGCGTTGCGGGGCAATATCGGCCAGGAGTTTCTGATCCGCGACGACGGATTGTACGTCGGCGAGCTGTTCACGGACCAGCGGATGGCGCCCGACGAATTGCCGCCGGACGGGAACATCGTGGGTGTGCCGATCAATGAAACGTCGCTGGGCGGCGAACCGTTCTCCGGCTGGATGGCGCGCCAAGATGACGGCCGCGTGCGGCTGACCTACGGCCAGAACGACGTGCGCATCGCGGAGGTGACGGGGCTCGAAACCGTGCGGACGGTCCCGCCGGTGACCGTCGACGTGGCGGCCCGGGACCTGGAACTGGCTCGTGCGTTCGTCCCGCGAGCGGCGGCCGGAAGCCAAGTGACGCAAGCGAACATCCCGCCCGGCAGTGCGTTGGACTTGAACCAACGCCCGTTCGGCGACGACGCGTTGGTCCTGCGGAGCGGCCGAGAGGAGGTGGGCCGGGCCTGGCTCCAATTCGACGACCGGAACCTGTACGTGGCTTGGCAAGTGGACGACCTCACGCCGCTGGTCAACACGGGTACGGTGCCGGAACTGGCCTTCAAATCGGGCGACGCCGTGGGCGTGCTGCTGGCGGCCGACGGCCAGCACGATCCGAACCAGGCCGGCGGAGTGCGCGTGCTGGTCACGCTGCTGGGCGACCAGCCCACGGCGGTCGTCTACCGGCCGCACGGGCCCGGTGACCAACCGTTCGTGTTCGAGAGTCCCGTGCGCAAAAGCTCATTCCAGTACGTGGCCAAGGAGCCCTCGATCACGGTCCAGGCTCGCCGCCAGGAGCAATCGTACGAGGTGGTCGCGTCGATTCCCTGGAGCGTGATCGGCGTCACGCCGCGCGACGGCTCGACGCTGCGTGGTGATGTGGAAGCTTTGTTCGGCCGGCAGGCGGGCGGCGGCGTGGAGCGGATCGTCCGCTGGGTCGACCGCCAGACCAACGTCGTGAACGACACGCCGACCGAAGCCGAGTTCTTCCCCGGCCGCTGGGGCACGCTGAAGCTGGGCGGGACGCGGATCATGGAACCGCGGGCAGACGATTCCGCAGCCCAACCAAGCCAACGGGACACCAGCGACGCACGGAACGTCGACGAGACGAGAGAGTCAGAAGCGAGGCCCGCCGGTCGCTGGCAGACGGTTTACTCCGAGAGCTTCGACACCCTGCCGACGGGACTGAAGACCGGCGAGGGACCGCTGGCCGGCTGGGAAGCCGGCTCGGCCGCGGGCGTCGTGCGCGACGGCGGTCCGGGCAGCACCAGCGGCAAGTACTTGGCTGCCGGATGCGCGTGGAAGCACTTCAACTTTGGGCCGGTGTTCACGGTTGATCTCGGCAAGTTCCCGCACACCCGAGTCCGCGTGAGCTTCAATCTGTACACCTTTGGCCCGTGGCGGGGAAACCAGGCGGCCGGGCCGACGCATCGCTTGGGCTTCTGGGATTCCGGGGCCACGCACGCCTACAGCAAATACGCCACCTTCTCGACCGTCGCCGAACAGCAGCAGTCGTGGCCGGATGGCGAGCATGACGCCCAGCATCCGGCGGGGACGGGCGGACAGGCCGACGCGGACATCGACAAGGCGGACACGCACACCCACGACTACCGCTGGCCCGTTCAGTTCGAGTACGTCTCCGGCTCCGACCGCTTGCGGTTCTGCATCCTCAGCGGCGCACACGACCTGGGCAGCGGGCCGCGGATTCCGGAACCGTATTTCGGCGTGGACGACGTCAAGGTCGAGGTCCTGGACGAATCGCAGCGGTCCGCCGCGACCGACACTTCGGCACCGCCCAGCCAGGCTCCACCCTTCCGCTGGACCGATCCACCGCCGGCCGCATCGCCGCCGTTCGCGTTTCGTTTCCACGTCGACGAACCGGGCTTTCTGACCCTGGTCATCGAGAACGACCAAGGCGTCCGCGTCTGCAATCTTGTGGGCGAAACTGCGTTCGAGCCCGGCGATCACAGTGTCAGCTGGGATGGACGCGACGAGACGCCGAAGAACTTTCGGATCTGCGGCTTATACGACCTCGACCCGCAGCCCGTGCCGGCCGGCGGGTATCGCATCCGCGGACTGTTCCGCAAAGCGATCGACTTGCGATACGAGTTGACGGCCAATAACGCGGGCCAGCCCCCGTGGCCCAAGCAGGACGGGACGGGCCGGTGGCTGGCCGATCATTCGCCGCCCAGCGACGTGCTGTTCCTGCCGCCCGGGCGAACGCCGCATCGTGGCAGCGTGCGGGACGCTTCGTGGCAGGCCAGCGATCAACTGTTCATCCCGACCGATGAGCCGCTGGTGCTGGTCTGCAGCCATGTGGCTGAGTCGGGCGACGGGTTGGTGTGGGTCGACCTGGAGGGACGGAAGCGGCGGGGCGTCCGCAGCCTGGGGGTCGGCGGCGGCTGGTGCGGCGCTCAGCGTTTGGCACGTGATGAAGGCCCGCGTGCCGACACGGCCAGCTACGCCTACCACGGCACGGGTTGGAAGAACTGGATTGACGTGCGGACATTGCCCGCGAACGAACGCGTGTACTACGAAGAGTTCCCTCAGGGCGAAATGGTGCTCAGCGGGCTCGCTGTCCGCAGCGGCTTGTTGGTCGCGTCCGCGGGGCCGCTCGAACAACTGGTCGTTGTCGACGTGCCGACGCGTAAGAAGCTGGGCACGATCCAGCTGCCCAGGCCGGGCGGCGTGCACTTCGACCGTCAGGGCCGGCTACTGGCCGTGTCGGGCCAGCAGCTGGTGCGGATCGATCTGAGGCCGCTGACGGAGCGGACAGCTGATTCGGCCGCAGCGGAAAGAAACCTGATCGGCAACCCGCCCGTGCCGGAAGTTGTGGTGGCGGAGGGCCTGGCGGCTCCGCAGCAAACCACCGTCGATCAGGAGGACCGGATCTACGTCAGCGACTGGGGCCCGGCGCACCAAGTGAGAGTTTTCACGCCGGACGGCAGCCCCGTGCGTCAGATTGGCATCGCCGGGGCGCCCCAGTTGGGCCGCTACGAGCCGCGGCGGATGCAGAATCCCAGCGGCATGACGATCGACGCGCAAGATCACTTGTGGGTCGCGGAAGCGGACTACTCGCCCAAGCGCATCAGTGTCTGGACCCTGGACGGCCGGCTGGTGCAGGCGTTCTACGGTCCGCCCGGCTATGGTGGCGGAGGGACGTTGGACCCACGGGACAAGACTCGGCTCTACCTGGGCTACGGCAGCGGACTGGAGTTCCAGCTGGACTGGTGCGAACAGGGGCCAGGCATCGATTGTCCGGAGCGGAGCCCGTCCGGACTTCGCACGGGCCTGCCGATCCATCGCTACTGGTTGCCCGACGTCCAGGCCCTGACCTTGGGCGGCGTCTGGCACGCTGCCCCCGAGACGCCGATCTACGTCGACGGCCGGCAATACATGACCAACGACTTCACCGGCAACCCCGGCGGCTTCAACGACGTCTGCGGGATCTGGCTGATGCGCGACGCCCGGGCGATTCCGGTCGCCGCGGCCGGCGCCGTCGCCAACTGGCCGCCGCTGAAGGACGCGGCGTTTACCGCACGTTGGCCGGCCGGCGCCGACCCCGCCAACGTCTTCTTCGTCTGGTCCGACCTGAATCACGATGGCCGTCCCCAGCCGGAGGAAATCACGGTGGCCCAGGACGACGGTATCCAGCATGCCAACCGCAAGAGCGTCGGCGGGGTGTACCTCGGACCCGACCTGTCGCTGACCACGGCGTTCGGCTTGCACGTGCGTCCCTCCGGCTTCACCCCGCAAGGCGTGCCGATTTACGATGCTGTGGGCGCGCAGCGGTTGGTCTCGAAGATGGAGTTCCAGTGGGTCCCGTATGACGCGGTGTACAGCCGCGACGGCTGGTTCATCGTCAAGGCCGAGCCGATGCGCGGCTTTCGGAACGGACGTCTGGTCTGGACCTATCCCAACCGCTGGCCGGAACTGCACGCCACGTTGAACGAACCGCCGCCGCTGCCACAGGCGGGCCAATTGATCGGCAGCATGCGCTGGCTCGGTCATCCGGTGACGCCGCGCGGTTCGGACGTGGGCGAGTTGTGGGCGATCGGCGGCTACTACGGACGCGTCCACCTGATCACGTCCGACGGCCTGTTCGTCGCCAGCCTGTTTCAAGACGCCCGCAAGACGGGCTACTTCAACGCCTTCGAGTCGCTGGGCGACGCCCAACCCGGCCTCCTGATCAACAATGCCAGTTTGCAGACGGAGTCCTTCTTCGACACGATCACCCAGACCAGCGACGGCTGCGTCTACCTGCGTGCCGGCAAGTCCCAAGGCAACATCATCCGCGTGGACGGCCTCGAGTCGATCCGCCGCCTGCCGGACTTACCGTTCCGGCTGCAACGCTGACGGCCGGAGCACGTCGTTCAGCTCGCAGAGGCTGCGGGTTCATGACATGGCCGCGTTCTCGCCCGAGACCACAAAGGCGCAAACGTCAGAGCATGTCAGGCTTGCAGAACTGAGTTGAACCAGGAAGACGGCGAAGAGCTTGTTCTTGCGGTCGAGACAGAACTGCGTGCCGTTGGCGCCGCCCCAGGCGTAGCTGCCCTCGCCGTCCACCGCCCCGCCCAAGCCGTATTGGCGCGCTGCTTTGTGCTCCGGCCGCTGAAGGCATACGCATTTTCTCCAGCAGATTCAGACCAAGCATACCAACCGCCGCCGCTGCCTTTCCGCTGTGGCGCCTTGACTTCCGCGGCTTACCCCGGCAGGGCGTCGAGCGGCAGGACGATCACGTTGTCGAACGAAGCCGCCGTGCCGTAGGTGCGCAGCCCGATGGGGCCCTCGAGGACCGGGGCGGACGGGTCGGTCACTTCCAGCCGCAGCCCGTCATCCTTGTCGGACGACGGGTGCATCCGATTGAACCAGACACGCAGTTTCGCGCCTTCGGCGGCCACGCGGATCTGGTTCCACGCTCCGGGCACCACGCGGCAGTCCAGCCGGTTCAGGTCGAACGTGCCGAGCGGTTTCCAGCCATTGTCGATCTTGCCGACATAGAGCAGCTTCGTGTCAAATCCCACGTAGTAGCCACGCATCTGGTCCGGGCCCGGGCCGGGGTCGTTGGCCCGCAGCACGACGCCCGCGTTGCCTTCCTGGCCGTGGAGCATGACGACGGCTTCAAGCACATAGTCCTGCCAGCCGCGCTCGCCGGCGATCATTTTTTGCCCCGGCTCCAATCGCAGCACGCGGCTGCCGGAGGATTCGCCGCCGTAAACGGTCCAACCGGCGCGAGCGGGCGGCGGGCTGTCCTGAAAATCGTCGAAGAACAGGGCGCGGCTCTGCCCGGTCGTCCACCGCCGGATGGCTTCGGCCTCGGCCAGCGAGACGGGCGTGGCGTCGGGCCACAGCAGGCCGCACCAAGGGAGCGTTGGCTCTGGCGTGCCCTCCGGCGTACCCCAATACCAGCGGCAGTTCGAGTTGCCAGCCATCAGTTCCCAGCACAAATAGACGCCCGGCACGTAGCGTCCCGCCGCTCGACGTTCGCCGAGCCAGTGGATCACCTCGCACGGCTCGCCGTTGCTGGGCCGCCCGGCGTACCAGCGAGCGCCGGCCTCGGTGAAGACGGCGCCCTTGTCGGGATTCAAGTCGGCCTGCTGGTCCCAGGCGGCAAAGTCGGCCCCGTAGTTGTGCGAGTCGACGAGGTCCGTCTCGGGGCTGTCGTCCCAGCAGCAGATCACAGGTTGAGTTGGCTCGACCTGCTTGGCCCAAGCGTAGCCCAGACGGCGCAGGTTGACGGAGAACTCGGCCTTCATGTTCGGCTCGTTGAACACCTCCCACCACAGTACGCGCGGGTCGCGGGCATGGGCCCGGATCACATCTTGGACATAGGCCTGAAGCTTCGGCAGGTTCTCGGGCTTCCGGTCGCGGTCCTGCGGGCAAGCGGCCCAGCGGCCGTTGTGATAGCCCTTCACCGGCTCCGTGGGCTTGTCCAGTTCGATCCCGTCGTGACGGTGGCAATCGTCGAAGAACGTCAGCCCGGGCCGGATGCCGTGCCGCTGGCAGATTTCCAGGAACTTGTCGAGGTTGCCGAGAAAGCGGTCCTTCTCGGCTTCGTGGTTGATGTTGTGCAGGTACACGCGCAGCGTGTTGATGCCGAAGTACTGGCGGGCCGCGGCCAATTCGCGCTCGACCACTTCGGGCCGAAAGTCGTGCCACATCTGCACCTGGTTGACGCAGTAGGCCGGCGTGTAGTTCGCCCCCACCCACGCGGCCGTCTGCGTCGGTCCGCAGGCCGCCGGCTGTTCGATCAGCCAGACGGCCATCTCGCCCGGCGCGCGATGATCCCAGGCGTAGTAAGGAATGGCAGTCAGCGCAACCGGCTCGGCGCCGCCGCTGTCCCGCAGCCGCTGAGCCTTTCCGGTGATCACCGTGACGCCGCCGAGCAGGTCGGGCCGATGTTCGGCGGCCAACGGGGCCTCGGGCGGCAGCACCAGATCGGCGACACTTCCGCCGTGGTCAGTCCCTTCGACGCAATAGACGAGGGGGCCCCGCTGAATCGCCACCCGGCCGGTAGTGGCCCTCACACGCGGATCGGCACTCAGGCGGCGCAAGGGCATGGGGAGTTCGAGTTCGACGACGTCGCCGGGCATCCACGGTCGCCGGATGCGAGCGAAGCCGGCTTCCCACGTGCCGGCCTCGATCGGGGCGCCGTTCACCTTCAGGGTGGGCGGGGTGATCGGTCCGCGCGCCCGATACAGCCCGCCGGGCGTGGCTTCCTCGCGGCACCAACCGGGGATGCGGAGTGCCAGGACGAACTCCTGCGGCTCGGACGGGTTGACCGTCAGTTTCACCGCACCGTCCCACGGATACCGCGTCTCTTGCGCGAGGCTCACAACGCGGCTTCCCAAGGGCACCTTCCCACGGCCGGCAGCATACAAGTTGACGTACACGGTGCTGTCCGTCGAGGCGTATGCATACTGGCCCAACGTGGGAAAGAAACGGACGACGTTGGTCGGGCAGCACGTGCAGCCGTGCCAGGGCTGCCGGTGATGCGTGCCGCGCGAAGCGAGCGGATTGACGTAGAAGAACTTGTCTCCGCTGATACTGACGCCTGCGAGGAACCCGTTGTACAACGCCCGTTCGGCCACATCGACGTAGCGGGCCTCGCCGGTGGCCAGGAACAGACGCTGGCTCCAGAGAATCACCGCCAGCGACGCGCAGGTTTCGCAATAGGCTCGCTCGTTCGGCAGATCGTAGTCGGGCGCGAAGCCTTCATGATACGCTGGGTGGCCCGTCCCGCCGGTAACGTACATCTTCCTGCCAGCCAGCTTTTCCCATTTGGTCTTCAGCAGGTCCAAGAGAGCCGAGTCGCCGGAGAGGGCGGCTACGTCGGTGGCTCCGGCGTACAGATAGCAGGCCGCCACGGCGTGGCCGGCAGGTTCATCGTGAGCCAGGAACGGCTGGCCGGCCGACCAGATGCTACTGAACGTTCGCGACTTGGCCACGTAGGACTTCGCCAACTCCAGATACTTGTCATTGGCGGTGGCCCGCGCCAGTTTCACCAAGGCGATCTCGACGCCCGGGTGGCCGGAAATCTGTTCGAGTTGCCCTTCGGCGTGGACGCGTGCCAGAAGGGCGGCCGTCCGGATCGCGGCGTCGAGGTATTCGCGGCGGCCGGTGGCTTCGAAATGGGCGACCGCCGACTCGATGAGATGCCCTTGGCTGTACGATTCGCACGTCCGGGTCGTTTCCTGCGAGTAGTGTACATAGTCCGGCTCCGCGAGCTGCAGGTGCGGCATCAGGTAGCCGTCCGCCGCCTGGGCCTGCAGGATCAAGCCGATTATCTCCTCGGCCTCCTTCTCCAACGACGCATCGGGGCTCGTGCGGAGGCTGTAGGCGATTCCTTCCAGGGTTTTGTACACGTCTGAATCGGCCCACATGTAGCCCCGATATTCCTCGTCGGTCCGTCCGGCCAGAACGGCGAATCCGCTGACCGAGCCGCGCCGCTTCAACTCGCCCAGCACGTAGGGAATGGTCGTGCGGCGGTTGGTCTCCTGCCGGGTAGCCCACAGCGAGTCGGCGAACTGGACGTCCAGGAACGAGGCCGGCCGGATAACCTCGTCACGCTGGGCAGCGGACGAGGCCGGTGCGAACAAGCCGGCGCACAACGCGGTGGCCACGACGAACGGGAGAAGGCGTTGCTTCACGGCAGGTTCCTCGCACGAAGGGTTCTCAATGGCGTGGTGCGCCGCGTCATCGGCGACACCCGGAACAAGCCGTGATTCTATCCTTGACGGCCGCCCGCATGTCAAGCTGTCAGGGCTCAGCCACCGAGGGGCGCGAAGCCGCGGATGCTGCCTTTGGGCGTCAGGCCGGCGGATTGCAGCGGCTGGTCCAGGCGGTGGGTAGCCACGTTGCCGGCTTCATCGCGGACCTCGATTCGCAAGTAGAATTCGTCGGGGACGCGCGAGTCGACTCGCCAATAATACTGGCCGCTGTTGGGCAAACTGGCGGCGATGGTCGTCCAGGGGCCGTCGGTTTGAGAGCCGAACGAGAGCGTAACGGGCCGGTTGCCCAGATGGTCGTCGCTGGCGGTCCAGCGGATCTCGAGTTGGCCGGCATGCTCGTCGGAGCCGTACGCGGCGGATGTGATTTCGACGGTCGGCTTGGTTGCATCGACGCCGACCCAGAGATCCGCCAGATCGCCCGACCGTGGCGTTTGGCTGGCCAAGCCGTTCTTGCCGACGATCACGACGCGGAAACCATAGACGCCTTCGTCTTCCACTTCGACCAGCAAGGGACTTTCGCGGTCCTCGTCCACCCAGCCCAGGTCCCAATCGCGACCGCCATTGCGGGTTACCCAGAGTTCGACCTTCTCGACGCCGGCCGGGCCGGCGGCATCGACGGAGTAGTCCAGGTTGAACCGTTTCGAGCTGGTCATCCGCGGCCGTTCGCCGGGCGGCAGGGCGACCTTGGCCGCCGCCTCGCTGGAACCGCCAGTGTCAGGGCCTTGGCGAGGTTCCCGGGGCGTGTCGCTGCGGCTGGCAGCTTTGTCCACCAAGCCGGCGTCGGACGAGACCGCGACTTCCCGCGCCGGGACGTTGCCGG
>CAIYOB010000854.1 GCA_903927685.1 uncultured Planctomycetaceae bacterium | reverse complement strand
GGACGAGCCCACCGGAAACCTGGATTCGCACACCAGCGTCGAGATCCTGCGGATGTTCCAGGAACTGAACGCCGAGGGCATTACGGTGGTTCTCGTGACGCACGATCCCAAGGTCGCCGCCTACGCGCATCGCACGATCTTGATCGAAGACGGACAGATTGCCGACGCCCCGCCGCGAGCAACCGAGGTGCCAGTCGAACCCGCGATTCGGTTGGGCGTTGCGGCACGGACGGAAGCGGCATCCGCCGCCTCTCTTCTGCCGCCGACCAGTCCGGGCTCGCTGTATGGCCGCCGGCCAAGCGAAGTGAGTCGCTTTCATGGACCGTTGCGGTTTCCTCCCACGCTCCGCACGGCGCTGAACGCTGTGCGACGCAACAAGATGCGGTCGGCCCTCACCGCCCTGGGCGTGATCATTGGGGTGGCGGCGGTCATTACGATGATGGAAATCGGCCAGGGCTCGAAGACTGCGATTCAGAAGACGATTGCCAGCATGGGGGCCAATAACCTGATGGTCCAATCCGGGGCGGCGACCAGCAGCGGCGTCAGTCAGGGCTCCGGGAGCGTCCTGACGCTGTCCCCGCAGGACGCCGACGAGATCCTGCGCCAATGCCCGGCCGTGGCGGAAGTCGCCCCCATTGCCCGCGCCCGGGCCCAACTCATCTACGGCAACCGCAATTGGATCCCGCAGTACCTCAATGGAACCACCCCCGCATTCTTGACTGTGCGTGACTGGGAAGAGTTAGACGAAGGGGAGATGTTTACGGACCGCGATGTGCGGAACGGCGCGAAAGTCTGTGTCATCGGCGCAACGCTGGTGCGGGAGTTGTTCGACGGCGAGTCACCGCTGGGGCGAGAAATGCGTGTCCAGAACGTCGCCCTGCGGGTGATCGGCGTGCTCAGCAGCAAAGGGGCCAACATGATGGGCACCGACCAGGACGACGTCCTGCTGGCGCCTTGGACCACCGTCAAGTATCGAGTGAGCGGGGCGAGCGTGACCAACAGCAGTCCGGTGGCGTTGACTTCGCTTAACCTCCTGGATCAGGTCAACAGCCTGAACAACCTGTACCCCGGCGCGACGCCCCTGTATCCGGTGCCCTCGGCGAGCCAGATCGCCAATACGCCCCAGCCGGTGCGATTCGCCAACGTCGACCCGATCATTGTGAAGGCCGTGTCTGCCGAGATGATCCCGGAAGCCAAGGAGCAGATCACCAGCCTGCTCCGCGAGCGGCATCGGATTCGCTCCGGCCAAGCGGATGACTTCAACATCCGCGACATGGCCGAAGTCACCAAGGCCATGGCCTCCACCTCGCAGTTGATGAGCGCCCTGCTGCTGGCCGTAGCGCTCATTTCGCTCGTCGTGGGCGGCGTCGGCATCATGAACATCATGTTGGTCTCGGTGACCGAGCGGACGCGGGAAATCGGCCTGCGCATGGCGGTCGGGGCGCGAAGCCAGCACATTTTGCGGCAGTTCATCGTCGAAGCGACCTTCCTCTGCCTGTGCGGCGGTGCGACGGGAATCGCCGTGGGCCGCGGGGCCTCCCTGCTCGTGCGATCGATCCTCCAATGGCCCACGGAGGGCTCGCTGCCGGCGGTTGTCGCGGCCGTCGCTGTCTCCGCGACGATCGGAGTCCTGTTCGGCTTCTATCCCGCCTGGAAGGCCTCGCGGTTGGATCCCATCGAGGCGCTCCGGTACGAATGAGGACGGCCCTTTTCGCTCCTGTTCGCGCCGGCTTGTGCGCTGCTGTTGCGCCGGAAATGTTGACGATTCTGAGAGGCAAGAGAACGCCAGGCTCAAAGTCCCGCTTGTTGACGAAATCGTTGAGTTACATCTGAACAATCCGGGTCTCAATCCCATCGAATTCGATGGGATTAGAAAGATGGCCGGACTCAACAGTTTCATCCGTGCTGAACATGGCCCCCTTCGGCATGACGGCGAAAGACTGGCGCGACAACAATCCGGGCAGGAAAGGAAATATCCGGGACGATGCGGATGTTTCGCAACTGGTGTGCCTGTCCAACCTGGAGAACCTGAACGCGTTGTTCATCCGGGAGAGCGTACCGCAGACGGAACGGCTTCGCAAGTTGAATCAGATCGCCATTCACCAAATGAAACTGCTGACGGACAACCCCAGCGTCAAGCGGCTTGAGGGAAAGAGCAAATGATGGCTCTGCATCCAACTCATGCCGCCGCTGGTTCCGGTGCTCCGCCGCAAGGTGAAGGAGTTCTGGGACGGGGGGTACGTGGGCGCGGCGGACACCAGCCGAAGCCAGCTCAATTGGTGGTCTAAGAGGCCGCACCTGCTGAGCGGGACAAGCGTGACCAACAGCACATCATGTTGGTCTCGGTGAGCAAGCGGACGGGGGAAATCGGCCTGCGCATGGCGGTCGGGGCGCGAAGCCAGCACATTTTGCGGCAGATCGTCGTCGAAGCGACGGTCCTCTGCCTGTGCGGCGGCGCGACGGGGATCGCCTGTCTTCTGAGGGCAAGCGTCTTCGACCGTCTGGCCCGTCGTCGCTTGCGCTGCGGATACGGCAGGAAGGATGGCACTTGCGCAGGCGATCCACGCTGGCCTGCGAGACGTCAACGGCGCACGCGTCAATCAGTGTACCATTGTTGGCGAAAAAACAATAGAATCAATGGCGTGGCCTAAGGAATCCAGACGTGACTACTGCCGAAGCATCCACCCCCCCGAAGCCCCGCCGCCGCTGGCCGCAGTTCAGCCTGCGGACGCTGGTGGTGTTGACCATTCTGACTGGCATCGGAGTGACGTGGCTTGCGCTGAGAATGCAGAAAGCCAGGAAGCAGCGAGAGGCGTCGGAAGCAATTTTGAAGCTGGGTGGGATGGTACGTTACGATTATGAGTTCGATCAAAACGGTAACCGACTGCCAAATGCAGAGCCGCCAGGACCGATCTGGTTACGGGATCTTCTGGGGCCTGACTTCTTCGCGAATGCGACGGTCCTGGTCCTCCGAAGGGACGCCGGGGACAATGCGTTGCGGCCCGTCGGCGGGTTGGCCCAACTGACGGAATTGGACCTTCTCGACAGCCAAGTCACGGACGCTGGGCTGGAACGCATCACGGGATTGAGTAACTTACAGTCCTTAGACCTCGCCTTGACTCTCGTTTCAGACGACGGGTTGAGGCACCTCGAAGATCTGACTCGGCTCCGCTGGCTGAGTCTCTGCTACACACAAACGACGGACGCCGGTCTCGAACACCTCCACGGGTTGACCCGCCTCGAAGGTCTGCTGTTACTTCACACGGAAATTACGGATGCAGGGCTCAAGCCGCTCACAAGACTGACCCAACTCACGGAACTGGACCTCGGCTGGACCCATGTTGCGGACGGAGGGATGAAGAACCTTACGGCGCTGACCGAACTCCGGATTTTGTGTCTTACTGGTACTGGGGTCACGGACATCGGGCTGCAGTACATCACCGGATTGACGCGACTCGAGGAGCTGGATCTGAGTTACACCAAGGTGACAGACGCCGGGTTCGACAATTTCCGCGAGTTAACACGGCTCGAAGAACTCTGGCTCCATGACACCCAGGTCACCGACGCCGGCGTCGCCGAACTCCGGAAGACATTGCCGAATTGTAAGATTGAACGATGACCGCCTCACCAACCACCGCGAAGCCCCGACTCCGCTGGCTGCAGTTCAGCCTGCGGACGATGCTGGTGCTGGGCGACGGGCGGCCGCTGTGCAAACGCTACTCAATGGCACTTCTCGCGGCGGTGATCCTAACCTCGCCCGGCTTCGCGAGCGAAACTACCAGCGGCGGGGCGTTTCGAGCACTTGCATGGCAGGAAACCCGCCGTGGGCCCGTGACCCGACTATGGGTCATACCGGCCGCCACGAAACAGGCCGCGAAGAAATGGCAGACCGGCATGATCCCCGGCACGCTACTCGAAGGAATAGATGTCGTCCACCTGAGCGGTGGGCCATGGAAGTTCATCGACCTGTCGTACAATCGGTTAAGCAACCACCCCGAGTTGCGATTGCTCGACTTGTCATTCACGGAAGTGAAGGATGCCGATCTCGTCCAGCTCGCGAAATGTCCACGGCTGGAAGCCGTCGGCTTGGACTTCACAGGAGTCACGGGAAACGGACTCCAACACCTGAAAACCCTGCAACAGCTGCGCTACGTGAGCCTCGTAGGCGCCGCCGTCGCGGACAAAGACGTTGCGGCTCTGCAGCACTCGCTTCCGAAGCTGAAGATTGAACTTCGCCAACTGCGCAGACTTGACGACGCGCCTGCCGACAAGGGCGGCGATTGACCGATGGAACGTCACGTTGGCGGTTTCCAGCCTGACTCCAGAATGGGCGGATGCCGCCGATTATCATAGCCGGTCAACGAGAGGCACGCTCCCTCTCGCGTTGCTGCTGCTGCCGCCGGAATTGTTCCCATCGGTTGTTTTGATCGGTGCAGAATTCGATGGTGGCGTTGGGCAGGGCCTGACGCAACCGCTCCACTGCCGCCTCCGTCACCCTCGTGTGTTTGACGTTCAGGTAGTTCAAGTGGCTCAGCGCTCGCAGGTACGGTAAGCCTACATCCGTGATGTCGGTCTCGGCAAGGTCCAGTCGCTCCAGGTTGCGGAAATTCCGCGCCCTCGACAGTCCCGCGTCGGTAACGCGCATCTCATGCAAGTCCAGTTCGCGCAGGCCGCTCAGATGCTCCAGGGAGGCCAGGCCCTCGTCTCGGACGAAGCCGGGCCGGTCCCGAAATCCGATCATTCGCTTCGAGGAACACTCGACAGCAGTCACGCGATGAAAGAAGTCACGCCCGAGCCAGCGCAGTAGCAGCGCCGGCTCAGAGGGCTGGACTTAGGCCGAATTGCCGGTCGGAGTGCTCTGGTAGTCGTACCAGACGAGCGCGCCCCGTTTGGCCAGCGCGGGCGGGAACCAGACGAACTGGCCACGATCGGTCTCCGGGAGCGAATGGCCCTGCGCGTCGAAGACAGCCGTCTGAAAGCGAGGTGACTGCCACACGCAGGTGGCCAACCGTCCGCCGTCCCGAGAGAAGCCAGCATAGTGCACGTCGGTTGTGAAGCGGTGCCGCAGGTCTTGACTTCCCAGCAATTCGACTTGCGATGCCTCGTTGACCACAGCCAACGTTTCTCCATCGGCGGCGAAGTGAACTCCCTTCACGGTTTGTCTCTGATCGAATCGGCTAGTTCCCGTTCGCCGCACCGGCTGGTTGAAATCCGGTCCTTTTCAAATCGTCAATTGACGCCATTTCCTGCCGCCGCAACGGCCAATCTCTCCGAAATCTTAGGTCATCACCTGTGTCTCGTGACCACGCGACCATCCGTCCTGACTCGTCAAAGACATAAGCCGCGGCACCGGAAGGGAAGGCAAGCCAGCAGTCCATCGGGCTGGATGCGATAATGAACGTGCTGCCGTTGGTCGTGAGCTTGGTAACACGACTCGGTAATCTCCCCGCTGCCAAATACCCGCTCACAGACGAGAACTTGCCCTGTGGGTTGTTGATTCTCGCCCAACGCACCTCCGAGCCAAACCAGGCGACCGCTGGAATGGCGACCAGGAGGAAACACACGATCAATTCCTTTCGGGAGATGCGCATGCGATGGGAACGTCTCAGGTCACGCGGGCGGCGAGCCTGACCTACCATCATTCCACACGCGTACGCCGCCTCGCGTGGCCCCGTCACCTGTCTATCTCCGGCTGCGGAACAACCCGCGCGTCAATTTTCTTCGCCCAATGCAGCATGATCCGGGCCTTTTTCCGCATCGCCACCATCTCGTACGGCAGAGCTGGCATATCATTGCTGACGAATTGCTGTACGAAAGCCAGTCCCTCGGGGGAGTCCGGAACAGAAACGAGAAGGACCGAGACCTTTTCAAATTCGTCAGCGTGAACCAGGGTCCGATAAAAATCGGCCAAGAACCTCGGCTCAGCGTCGGCGACCACCGGGTCGGCGATGAATACCGAGATGATGTCACAGCACGCCAATTCGAACTGAGCAAGCACCGCGTCAGGCAAGGTCAGGCCGCGTTTGACGACAAAAGGCGGCTTTCGACTCGTTTGACGTGTGGCATCGTGCAACGATGTGCGCAGAACGCGATCGAACGCGCGGACGGAACGGTTGTGATCGCCGCCGGTATCGAAGGCCAAAACGACGAGGGAAAAAGTCTCCGTTGTCGCCGGTGCGAGCTTTTCGGGGGGCACCTGCTGCAGCATGGCCTTCGTTTCGGTGTCGAGCCAGGAGGTATTGGGCCGCGTGTTCATTGCGGTAACGCAGTGAGTTGGACTGTCGACCACGATCACGCGGGCGGGACGCGCGATCAACCATCCGTTTCCGGACGAACGCCCGCCTCGCGTGCATTGCCCTATTCGTCCGCTCAATTCGTCCGCGAGTGGACGACCGTCGCCCAGCCAGCCGATGGTTAGTTTACCGCACGGCGGATGCGGCGGCAATCAGTGTTTGCCGTGGACTTGGCCGCGGGACATTCAGCCCAGGCCGGGCCATCGCCCGGATGGCTTGGTTTTTCCGGAGAAGCCGCCCGTTTTTTTTCGCGGCCCCGGGAAATGCGATAGCGGGAAGGGCGCAGAAGAAGCCCATCGTTGAGGCCAGCCAATGGATCGGGCGAGCGGTGCGTTGGACGCCACGGCGGAGCTTGCCTCCGTCGAGCAGTGTTCAGAACCAGAACGCCGGACCAGCGGATCGATCGTCTACGCCACCACGCTGCTTGCCAGCGTGGAGCGATGTTCATGGCCGTAGGACGCGGTTCCCCGAGCGACGTCACCAGACGCGCGATATGAAACACCGCTCCACCCGGACGAGCCGGGCGGTGGCGGGAAGGAAAGACGAGGCCGCAACCATCTGGTGTTGAACGCGGCTCCACGCTGACAAGCAGCG
>CAIYOB010000853.1 GCA_903927685.1 uncultured Planctomycetaceae bacterium | reverse complement strand
GTCACGGTGCCCATCGTGCTGGAGCCGGCCGCTGCGTGGAAGATCACCGGAGTCGCCGCGTGACCTATCGGGTTCTGGCGCCGCTTGTTCTGGTTCGGGACGAGGCAGGCAAAACTCATCACTGCTATGAGGGTGCTGTGGTGGAGTGGATTGAACCGGATCACGCCACCTACCTTCTATCGGAGGGTTTGGTGGCTCGGGATGGGGTGTCGGCGGTCAGCAGCAGCGATCCTGCTGCTGATTCGCCGCGCCCTGCTCACGTCGCCCCGAAGTCCGCTTGGGTTGACTACGCTGTCGCGAACGGTTTAGACCGGGACGAGGCAGAGTCGATGTCCAAGCAGGCTCTGATCGCCTCGCTGAGTTAGCACCCGTTTCGTGCAGCCTGATGTCGAGTTCGATGACGGCTGCTGGCCGGATTTGTCCGATCCGCACATGGTGTGGCTGGAGTTCGCTGTTTCGCATGGCGTGAAACGCAATATCGCGCAGGCGATGAGCAAGGCTGCGCTGATCAAATCGTTGGATCGGATGGAAAGCGACGACGAATGAGCGCACCGTTTCTGGACGTGGATGATTTCCAAGAGGGTTTCCGCACGTTGAAAGCCTCTGAGGTGCAGACCGCGGAATGGCTGTTGCAGGTTGCGTCGGATTGGATCAGGCAGCATAAGCCTGGGATCAGTTCGGACAGTGTGGCTGCGAAGCTGGTTGTTTCCGAGGTTGTGGCGACTGCTTTGCGGTACACGAAGTACGGGCCGCTGATCCAGTTTCAGGAGCAGACCAGTAACAGCATGGTGTCTGGCCGGTTCACTGATGCGGCGAAGTTGCTCGATTTCACTGACCGTCATCGGGAGATGTTGGGCATTCCGATCATGGCGCCGCCGGCGTATTCGTTTAAGGCGTTCGACTATTGATCGGGTTGCCTGGGTCGCTGGATGTGGTGATCGTGAAGAGGCCGCCGGCTTCCACGGTTCGCAGGTTGCCCACTGATCCGGTGGCTGCCGCCCCGGTGACTGTGCTGGTGTCTGGCTGTCATGTTGAGGTGCAGCGGCAGACCGAGGATATCGGGTTGACTGCGTTGAACACTGAGGTGGCGTGGTTTTTTCTGCCTGTCACGTCGGACACTCGGGCGATCATGTCTACGGACGCTTTGCGGTTCGGTGGGCGTGACTATCAGATGCAGGGGCCGGCGTCGTTGGAGTTCACGTTGGATGGTGATGCCGTTCAGGTGTGGTGTGTTGGCCGTTGGGAGGCGAGCTGATGGCTAGAGCGCATGCCGATAAGAACGTCATTGAGATTCGCGAGATGATTCGCCGCGAGGCCGCACATCACGCCAAGGTAAAAAAGGACTTGTATAACTTCACCCGTCGTGTTCACCGCTATTGGAAGCGGATCGCCCCGGTTGGTGACCCCAGCGGCTTGCGTTATGAAGACAATTTCGGCGGCCCGTTACCGTCGCACTGGAAGCAACGCGACGACGAGGCTGGCTCGTACAAGGCCGGAATTGTTATGCGTGTTCGGGCTCGTAAGACGAAGAGTGGTTTCCCTGCG
>CAIYOB010000852.1 GCA_903927685.1 uncultured Planctomycetaceae bacterium | reverse complement strand
GAGTCGCAGCGGGCCGAGTTCGCTCAGAATCGGGATCTGGATTTCTGTTATGACGGCGGCGAACTGGGGCGGTTCCGCTCGAACTACCTGGCCGAGCATCGCGGTCTGGACGGCGTCTTCCGCCTGATCCCCGCCCGCGTGCCGAGTTTCGAAGACCTCCATCTGCCGCCCCAGGTCAAACGGTTCACCGAGTATCGCGTCGGCATCGTCCTGGTTACGGGCCCCAAGGGCAGCGGCAAGACAACGACCCTGGCCGCGATGGTCGACATGATCAACTCGACGCGCGCCGAGCACATCATCACCGTCGAGGACCCGATCGAGTTCGTGCATCCTTGCAAAAAGGGCCATGTCAACCAGCGGCAGGTCGGCGTCCATACGCAATCGTTCAGCAACGCCCTGCGGTCGGCACTTCGTGAAGCGCCCGACGTGATCATGGTCGGCGAAATGCGCGACTTGGAGACCACGTCCCTGGCGATCACGGCCGCCGAGACCGGGCACTTGGTGCTGGCTACGCTGCACACGCCGGACGCGGTGCGCACGATCGGCCGCGTGCTGGACGTCTTTCCGCCGAAGGAGCAGCCGCAGATCCGGGCCATGCTGTCGGAATCGTTGCGGGGCATCGTTTCGCAGCTGCTGGTCCCCGGCGCCGACGGCCACTCGATGGTGCTGGCCACCGAAATCCTGGTCAACACCCAGGCCATCGGGCATCTGATCCGCGAAGAGAAGGTCCACCAGATCCGCGGCCTGATGCAGACCGGCAAACAGTACGGCATGTCGCTGATGGAAGAATCGCTGATCCGCCTGGCCAAGGAAGGACGGATCACCAAGGAGACCGCCCTGGCCTGGGCCGAAGACGTCAAAATGGTCCAGCGGGAACTGGGCGAGTGAGGCGGCGGAGCGCCTCGTCGGTCAGCCCCGCCGTTAGGCAACTCAAGGCGATGCGGCCAAGGGCTGCTTCGACCTAGCCGCGCAGGGTCTGACGAAGATCTGCCAGTAATTGTTCGACCAGGCGTTGAATCTCGTAGATCTGTTGAATCTGCAAGCCCGTGGCGGCGGGCGTAATCTTTCCGGGGCCGCCGACGCTGTGCCACGCCTGCGGTGCGATGGTGGCCGTGATCAGATCGACCAGTGGGGCAGCGTTTCCGCCCGAGGCCGCAAGCAGTTCCCGGACGTCGTACGTCGCGGACGACAGAACCGACTCGGCCTTGTCCGGCGTTGTGATCTGCAGTCCGGTTTGTTCGGGCACCCAGGTCAAACCGAGCCCGCGGAGGATCCATGTCAGCGCCGATTCCAGGCTGATTCCCGGCTTGATGAATGTGACGGGACAGTCCAGGCCGACGCCGATGGCGGTCAACGCTTGGGGATCCACTGTCACGGCCACGCCGGCTTGCTTCGACAAATCGGCAGCGACTTGGTCGAGCGGCGTCTCGACATACTCGCACGCCACAGGCGAGATCAGCGCCGCGTCCAGCGGTCCCTTTTTGCGCGCGGCCGCCTCGGGGAGGATCCTGCGGAGCACTGCAGGGTACTGGGCGGCGATCTGGCGATGCACGGCCGAGGTTTGGGACACGACCAGGGCGTTGCCTGCCCACGCGCGACAGGATCCAGGTCCGCCGACGTTGGACCAGCTCTGCGGCGCGATCCTGGTGCGAAGATCCTTCACCAGGTCGCCGCCGGCCTGGGGACGGAGAATCTTGTAGACGCCGACTTCGAGGCTATGCTCGGCTTCTTCGCGAGAAGTGATGACCAGCATGTCGGCACAGATCATCCAGGCTAGTTTGAGCGGTTCCAGGGTGCCGTTGAGGACGTCCTCCAAGGTCCCACCCTTGTCGCCGACAGTGACCTTAACGTTAGTCGAGATGCCGATGTCGTCGAAGGCCCGTGCGTCCAGTTCGATCGCGATCTGCAGCTGGTTGCCCAACTGATGCTCCAATTCGACCAACGTAGTCTCCCCGGGCGGCAAGTTCACGCGTTGACTGAGTGCTCGGTCAATCGCCGCCCGTCCGAACTTGACCTGTGGACTGCCGCGGCCCGCGGCTTGGCCGGCCACCCCCGGTTTCTTGCCCGGGGGCTCGGCTTCGGTTGGGGAGGACGCTGCGGCAGGCGGTGTTCCGGACAGCGACTGGACGTGCCGTCGGTCGGCTTCGCTGAGCCGTTCCAGGGGCACGGCGATCACGCTGCCGTCAGGCTTTCTGAGTTGCACCTGGCCGCCCTGGACGCCCACGAACTCGGCCTCGACGGTGTACTTCCCGGTGCTGTCCTTCCACGTCCGGGCCTCTGCCGTGCCCGCGGCGAGCCCCCCCAGCACAGCCAGAACGATGGCGAGCTTCTGCGTCATGATCGCACCTTTTCATCGAGTTCATCCAGTTGGCGCGCGATGTCATCTCGGGAGGCACGCCCGACAGCCCGGCCGGTGCGCACTCTGCGGCAGATTCCAGGGCTGCCGGGAAGCCTCGGTCCGGCCCGGAGCAACGGCTCGAGGCACCCTCTTGGGCTCGGAAGCCAAAGGGCATTGTCTAGGCATGGACCGCCTCGAACAAGGCACTACATCGGAAATCTCGCTTGGCGTTGCCACATCGCCCCCGCTCCGTTCGACTTTTCCGGGTGGATAAGCTATGCTAGGTGCTTTCGCACGGCCTTGGGGAGTCCCCGGGGGTCGCGCTATGGATTTCCCTGTTGTTTTTCCAGTTTTCGAGTCTTCCAGGAACCCACACGATGACGCGCACAACTCTGGGATTGGCGATGGGACTGCTGGGGTGGTTGGCCGTGGCGGCGCAGGCGGCCCAGTTCGAGGTCCAGCAGGAGCCGGACGGGGTCACGGTCCAGTTGAACGGCAAGCTGCTGACGAAGTACCTGATCAAGTCCGGGGCCAAGCCCATTTTGTGGCCCCTGATCGGCCCCTACGGCGATCCGGTGACCCGCCAGTACCCGATGGGCCCCGCCCTGCCTGACGAAAAGTCGGACCATCCGCACCAGCGCTCGTTCTGGTTCACCCACGGCGATGTCAACGGCGTCAGCTTCTGGCTCGAAGGCGAAGGCGGCGGGCATATTATCCACAAGGAGTTCCTCAAGGTGGCCGGCGGCGAGACGGCCGTGATCAGCACGCGGAACGAATGGATCGCGCCGGGCGACAAGAAGATGTGCGAAGATGTGCGGACCTTGACCTTCGGCACTTGCGGCGACAGCGTCTGGATCGATTTCGACACCACCGTGACCGCCACCAACGGCCCCGTGAAATTCGGGGATACCAAGGAAGGCTCGTTCGGCGTCCGCGTGGCCGGCAGTATGGGCGTCGATACCAAGAAGGGCGGCCAGATTGTCAACAGCGACGGGATCAAGGACAAGGATGCTTGGGCGAAACAGGCCCCGTGGGTCGACTATCACGGGCCGGTCAACGGCCAGACGGTGGGCATCGCGATCCTGAACCACCCGACCAGCTTCCGGTTCCCGACCTACTGGCACGTGCGGACGTATGGGTTGTTCACCGCCAATCCGTTCGGCGTCAAGGATTTCACCGCTGGCCAGGGCAACGGAGACCATGCGATGCAGGCCGGCGAGTCGTTCACGCTGCGTTATCGCGTGCTGGTCCACAAGGGCGACGAGAAGGAAGGCCAGGTGGCCCAGGCGTACGAGGCTTATGCCAAAACGCCCAAGCCTTGAGCAGCGTGCGACAAGTTGCTGCCACATGGTCGCCTTTCGCTCGGCGAAAGGACGTTCTTTCGCGGAGCGAAAGACGACACTTCCAATGAGCTGTCGCGTTTCCCGGCACTGATACGGCATTTCTGAGGATCCCCAACCTTGTCGTCCGAAAGCCCCCGCAATAGTCAAGATCCCCGTTCGCCGGGCGGCCGGCCGTCGCCGCGGCGGACGGGACCGAATATCTGGTTTGTGATCGCCATGATCCTGGTCGTGGCGGCCGTGCTGGTCATGCTGCAAGGCCAGCCCCGGGACACGATCAGTTACGACTTCTTCATGGCCCAACTGGAGAAGACCGAGCCCTGCAACATCGTCGTCGTGGAATTGGGCGACATCGACGCGACCGGCATGTTCCGGGAACGCCCCAACAAGCCGCCCGGGGTCGCCACCGACGGCACCTCCTTGCCGCAGCAGGACAGCCAGGGCAAGCCGCAGCAGTACCAGAAGCACTTTCGGGTCACCTTGCCGCGGTCAGACCAGGCGCGTAGCGAGCTGTTGAACAAGCTGCTGGCCCGCAACGTCCAGGTCGCCAACCAGGCTTCCGGCGACACCATCATGATGACGCTGACCATGATCACCATTGCGCTGACGGTCGGCTTGTTCATCTTCTTCTGGCTGTCCTACCGGCGGTCGCGCGACCAGTTCATGGGCGGCGGCTTCTTGTCGGGATTCAGCAAGAGCACGGCGCGGCGGTACGAGCCGTCGGACAAGACGATTACGTTCGACGACGTGGCCGGACTGGAAGGGGTCAAGGCCGACCTGCAGGAGATTGTGGACTACTTGAAAAGCCCGGAGAAGTTCCAGCGCCTGGGCGGCCGCGTCCCCAAAGGCGTGTTGCTGAACGGCTCGCCGGGCACCGGCAAGACGCTGTTGGCTCGCGCGGTGGCCGGGGAGGCCGGCGTGCCGTTCTATTCGGTCAGCGCCAGCGAGTTCATTCAGATGTTCGTCGGCGTCGGCGCCAGCCGCGTCCGCGACTTGTTCAAGAACGCCAAGGACAATTCGCCGGCCATTATCTTCATCGACGAAATCGACGCGGTCGGACGGCAGCGCGGCGCGGGACTGGGCGGCGGCCACGACGAACGGGAACAGACGCTGAACCAGATCCTCAGCGAGATGGACGGCTTTACCCAGACCGACTCCGTGATCGTCGTGGCGGCCACCAATCGCCCCGACGTGCTCGATCCGGCCCTGCTGCGTCCCGGCCGCTTCGACCGGCACATCACGGTCAACCGGCCCACGCACAAGGGGCGGATGGAGATCTTCAAGGTCCATGTGCGGGACGTGCCGCTCGCGGACGACGTCGACCTGCGGCGACTGGCCTCGGGTACCGTCGGCTTGACCGGCGCAGACATCCGCAACATCGTCAACGAAGCCGCCCTATGGGCCGCCCGGAACGACAAGAAGCGGGTCGATATGGAAGATTTCGACTACGCCCGCGACAAAGTCCTGATGGGCGCCAAACGCGAGGAAGTCCTCCAGGAAGAAGAGAAACGCAAGACGGCGTACCACGAAGCCGGCCACGCCGTATGCGCTTGGCTGCTGCCCGGCGCGGACCCGGTGCACAAAGTCACCATCATTCCCCGCGGCCGCTCGCTGGGCTCGACCCAGATGATGCCCTCCGAGGACCGCCTCAGCATGGCCGAACGGCAACTCCGCGATCACCTGGTCGTCCTGCTGGGCGGACGGGCCGCCGAACTGCTGGTCTACCACGAAACGACGGTCGGGGCCGAGAACGACCTCGAGCGGGCCACGCACTTGGCGCGGCGGATGATCACCCACTGGGGAATGAGCGAACGCCTGGGACCG
>CAIYOB010000851.1 GCA_903927685.1 uncultured Planctomycetaceae bacterium | reverse complement strand
GCCGCCGAGGTGGACGAAAAACTGCGAACGCTGCTTTGGCTCTGAGTTGACGCCGTGGTCTCCGAACCAGAATCCGACTCCCGCTCCGATCGCAGCCGGAGCCATCGGCGAGCGGGGCTCAGTTCCGGCCCAATCGCCGCCGGACCGCCTCGTACAGGGCCTGTATGGCCTCGACGCTCAGTTCTTCTGCCCGGGCGTTGCCGTCCAGTCCCTGGTCCTGCAGAATCGCATCCACGGTCGGCTTGTCCAAGTCATCCTTGAACGCGCTGACCAGTTCGCTGCGCAGGAACTTGCGGCGGTGGAAGAACATCGAACGGACGAACGAGTGAAAGAAGGCCAAGTCCGGGATCTGGGCACGTTTCCGGGGGTCGGGTCGAATCTGCAGGATCGCCGACTCCACTTTCGGCTGCGGCCAGAAGACGGTCGGCGGCAGAATTCGGACGATCTGGGTTTCGCACTGGCTCTGGATCCAGATGCTCAGCGCGCCATAGTCCCGAGTCCTCGGTCCGGCCGTGATGCGATCCGCCAGCTCCTTCTGGATGGTCACGGTCATGGAGACCGGCGCCAAGTCGGTGCTCAGCAGATTGGACAGCACGGGGGTGGCGATGTTATAGGGCAGGTTGGCTGCGACTTTGAATTGCCGGCCGGGCTGCGCGCCGAGCTGCTCGCGTACCGCCGCCAGGACTTCCGGAGCGAAGGTGCTCTTGTTCTTGAGCGCGTCCAGTCGCAGCATCGTCACGTTGCCACAGTCGATCAGGGCTTCGGAGGCCAGTTGGTGCAGTTCGGGATCGATTTCCACCGTGACGACGGCGGCCGCCCGCGCTGCCAAGAGGGCCGTCAACGAGCCCGTGCCGGTGCCGATTTCGAGCATCACATCGTCCGGTCCCGGGGCGGCCGTGTCCGCCAGCAATTGGACCAGGTTCAAGTCCACAAGGAAATTCTGCCCGTGGCGGGTATTGGGGCGAATGCCGACTTCACGGAACTTGTCAATCAGAAACGAGGCGGTCTGGCGAGGTGTTGTCATGCGAGCAGTCTGAGGCTTGGGGCTCAAGTTGTCAACCTCTCTACGCAGCGCCCGACACTCTCTACGCAGCGCCCGTGTCTGCGTAGCGTCCGACACGTCTGCGGGCGAATCCCGCCGGGCCAATTCAAGCATTTAACCCTCCCGTTTGGGAGGGTCGGACGCGGTAGCGGCCGGGGAGGGCCCCGCCCCCACGGCCCCCGCGGCGCGCGTTGTGGCCGGTCTCCGACCGAGCCACTCGACCGACCGCAGGTCTCCGGATGCAGGGAGACCTACGGTCGGCGGTCCCGGCGGGGTCGGAGACCCGCGCCGAGCGAGCTTCGGGCGACCGCAATCGCTTGACGGACGTCTATCATTTCTCGGTACGTGCAGCTCCGGTGCAACATTTTCCTGGAGGACGCGGTGACGATGAAGGTGACAACGGGTGCCCTGGTCTTGTTGACGAGTATTCTGGTTTTCAACACGAGGTTCGCCGTGGCGGACACGAGGGCATTGGTCCGGATCTTCGACGATCCCGACTATGAAGGCGAGGTCACGATCTCCATCGATGGCCGGCGGGCATTGGCGTTCGTATATCAGGGCGGCGGCAGGGAAGTCGACGCGGGGACCTTGACCATTCCCACCGGGGCGAAGGAACTGCAATTCGAGGGCAGGATCACGCGCGAACATCCGCGGCGCGGGGAATTCAAATCGGCCAGTTCCGTTACCGTGCCTGTGTTGGACCTGACGCCCCTCACGCGGACCCTCCGCACGAGCGACCCCTGGCCCAAGCGGCTGACGCAATTCATGAAGCAGATGGAGGCCTTTGAGGAGAAGAACGCCGAACGGATCGGGTACACCCAGCTCGGGATGGACGCTGGGGAACGGGCTTCCAAGGTGGCGATCCAGACGGCAACCAAGCGACTCGGATATGCGTTACCCGTCGAGCACGTTCAGGTGCTCGAACAGTTTGGGGCTTTCCAGCTAGGTGATTCGTTTACCACTCCCGCGACAGGTTTGCAGAATGCCCGGGAGCAGATCGTCACGCTGTGGGAGTCCCCGCGCTCGTCGGTGGAGAACTTGCCCGCGAAAACGAAGCAACTGCTCGAATCGAGCGTCATCCTGTTCACAACCGTAGGGGACGGATACGGTGCCGTGCTGTTCAGGCCCCCGCCGGAAAACGCGAATGCCGGCCAGGGAACGTTCTACATTACCCAGCAGGATAGCCTCGTGGACATTCAGCCGTTGAAGAACCGGAATGGATCGTACAAAGACTATGCCCAGACTGTGATGTGGTTCCTGGCGACCGAGGGCTTGTCGGCCTACACCAGTGCGGCGGAGGCGGTGGGTGTGGACCACAGCGCGACGGCCGAGCAGGTGTACACGCTGGAGGTCAATCCCGAGGGAACGAATCTGCG
>CAIYOB010000850.1 GCA_903927685.1 uncultured Planctomycetaceae bacterium | reverse complement strand
CGCCGCACCGGCGGTCCATTTTTCCCCGGTCGACGAATTCGCCTTGTTCACCGTGACGGTGTTGATGCTGGTCACCGGCTACAGTTGGCAGATCAAGTCGACGACGTTCTTCGGCGGCGTGTCGCTGGTGCTGTATCTGATGATCATCGTCGTGTCCCTGGGCTGGCAGCAGCAAGTCGCCGCCGGCGTGTATCTGGCGGTCGGAGGTGCGGTCCTGTTCGGGCTGGGGATCGCGCTCAGCATGTACCGCGAGAAGCTGTTGCGACTGCCGGAACGGATTGCCAAGCGGGAAGGAGTCTTCCGCGTGCTCAACTGGCGTTAGCCGCTGGGGAGCCGGTTCCGATTCAGCTCCTGGCCCGTTCGTGATGCCTGATCACTGAGGGCCCTAACAAACCACCCGGGAGTACTTTCCCGGGCAACCCCATCGGGAGTCTGCCATGCTGTGCTGCTGTCGCTTGCCACTGGTTGTGCCGGTGGTGGTTTTGTTGGTGGCCCACGTCGCCAGCCTGCCGGCTTGGGCCTGCTATGCCGTCGTTGTGGGCCGGGCGGCTTCGGCCGACGGTTCGGTGCTGGTCGGCCACAACGAAGAGAACGGCGGTCAGCGCGTGCTGCGGTTCTACAAGATCCCGCGGCGGCAGCATCCGCCCGGCGAACACGTGCGATTGAGGGCAGGCGGGGAACTGGATGGAATGCCGGAGACCTGGGGGTTTCTGTGGAGCGAGAACCCGGGGCTGACGTACAGCGACGGGTACCTGAACGAGTGGGGTGTGGCCGTGGTGAGCGACGCGTGCCCGACGCGCGAAGACGGTTATGACGCGCTCGTCGCACGCGGCGAAATCCGTGACGGCGGGATCGGGTACATGCTCCGCCGCCTGGTGGCCCTGCGTGCCAAGTCGGCTCGGGAAGGCATGGAGCTGATCGGCCAATGCGTCGAGCGGTTCGGCTATGCGGATTCCGGGCGGACCTATGTCGTGGCCGACCCCAGCGAGGCGTGGCTGGTCGCCGTCGTCCGCGGCCGCCGCTGGGTGGCCCAGCGGGTTCCGGACGACCAAGTCGTGATCCTGCCGAACGTGCACGTGATCGGCGCGGTCGACCTCACTGCCCCGGACCCGTTTCGGGCGTCGCCCGACCTGATCCGCTATGCCGAAGCGCGAGGCTGGTTCGACGCCGGCCGGGGCGAGCCGTTTGATTTTCGCTGCGTGTACCAGGCGGCCGAGCGGCAGGCACCCGATCCCCGACAGTTCCGTGGGCAGGAATTGGTGACCGGCCGGCGGGGAACTTGGCCGCCGGACCGGCCACTGCCTTTTGCGGTCACGCCAGGTAAGCCGCTTACGGTGGCCGACGTCGCCGCCGTGCTCCGCGATCACGATGGAATCGCACCGCTGTTCGGCAAGTCCACACAGGAAGCGGCCGTATTCCAGCTTCGCCGCGACCTGCCGCCGGAAATCGGCTGTGTCTACTGGCGGACCGCCTGCCGCCCCGACATCAGCGTGCTGACGCCCTGGTACGTGGGAATCACCGCGACGCCTGACGACTACGGTCCGCCGGTCGAAATGGACCAGTTGCTGTCGCTCGAACATCACTTCCACCCGGCGCCGGAGGTCTTCCGACCGGATCTGCGGCTCGCGTGGTGGAAGTTCAAGGACTTGGCCCGGCTGGTGGACGCCGATTATGCCGGCTGCATGGAACGGGTACGAGCGTCCCAGTCGGCGCTGGAGCAGCGTGT
>CAIYOB010000849.1 GCA_903927685.1 uncultured Planctomycetaceae bacterium | reverse complement strand
CTACTACACACCCGAGCAGGTCCTCAAGACGCTGCGGCGCTGCGAGGCCGCGGGTGTCAACTGCTGGCAGATTTCCGGCGTCCAGAACCTCGATCTGTACCGGCAGCTGGTGGACGAAGGCAGCCGGATGCACGCCATTTCGCTGGGCCGCGATCCGGCCGACTTGCCCGTGCTGGCCAAGGGCGGAGTCCTGGCCGTGGCGCATCACGGCGAGGTGACCGACCAGTTGTTCAAGAGCGGCAAGCTGGACGAAATCCGCGACTTTCTCAACCGTGTCCGGGACGCCGGGATGCTGGCTGGCGTCTCGACGCACATGCCGGCCGTGGTGGATGCGATCGAGTCCAAGGGCTGGGAGCCGGACTACTATATGACCTGCGTCTACGAACGGAACCGGAGCAGCGAGGAACTGAAAAAGCTGCTGGGCTGCGTCCCGCTGCCGGTGCGCGAGGTCTACCTGGAAGAAGACCCGCCGCGGATGTACCAGGCCGTCCGGAACGCGCGACGGACTTGCCTGGCCTTCAAGATCCTGGCCGCCGGCCGCGTTTGCGACCGCAAGGAGACCGTCGAAAAAGCGTTCCGGGAAGCGTATCAGGGCATCAAGCCCACCGACGCCGTGATTGTCGGCATCTACGACCGCTATAGCGACCAACCGGGCGAGGACGCGGCATTGGCGGCCCGCTTTGGCAACGGCAAAGTGAGCTGACTCCGTCAGTGATACGCGCCTTGGCCGACGGCGACGCGGCCGCGGAACACCCAGTAGATGATCGCCGTATAGCCGATCACAAAGGGCATCCCCAGCAGGGCGATGACCAGCATGATCCACAGCGTCTTCTGGCTCGAGGCGGCGTTGTAGATCGTCAGACTGTTCGCCGCCACCGGACTGGACGTGACCAGGTTCGGGTACAGGGCCAGCCCTAGCAGCAGGACAAACGCGCACACCGTCAGGCACGAGGCGAAGAACGCGCGGCCGGACCAGCCGCGGCGCAGAGCGTAGGGGATGCTGGCGACGGCCATGACGTTCAGGACCACAACCAGCCAGGCGGCCGGATACGCCTGGAAGAACGCGGTCGCCCGCGGGATGAACGACAACGTCGCGCCGCTGACCAGCACATAGGCGATCACGAACATCCCAAAGGTCCGGCCCAGCCAGCGACCGACCCGCGCCTGCAACTCGCCCGTGGTCTTCAGGTGCAGGTAGAGCGAGCCGTGCATCAGGAACATGGTCAGGGCCAGCAGGCCGACCAGCAGCGAGTACGGATTCAGGAGGTCAAAGAACCCGCCGGTATAGATCCCGCGTTCGTTCAGTGGCACCCCAACCATCGCATTCCCCACGCCAACCCCGAATAGCAGCGTGGCCAGCGTGCTGGCCAGACAGAACACGACATCCCAAGTCAGCCGCCAAGCCGCCGATTCCGTCTTGCTGCGGAACTCCAGGGCCACCGCCCGGGCGATCAGGGCCAGCAGGACCAACATGAAGACGAAATAGAACCCGGAAAAAATCGTGGCATAGGCTTCCGGAAAAGCCGCGAACAGGGCCCCGCCAAAGGTGACCAGCCAGACTTCGTTCCCGTCCCAGATCGGCCCGATCGTCTCGATGAACGCCCGCCGCTGGGCGTCCCCGCGAGCCAACAAGTGCAGCATGCCCACGCCCAGATCAAAACCGTCCAGGATCGCGTAGCCGGCCAGCAGGACGCCTAACAGCAGGAACCATGTCAAGTTCAAGTCCATCTCAGGTTCACTCCTTTCCATCGGCCTGGAAGGCCCCACGCAACTGGGTCTGCGCCGCCACGACGCCCCGCAGGCTGTCGATCTCCGGCCCCGGCGCCGCACCGTCTTCAAGTTCCGGCCCGCGCTGAATGGCGCGGTTCAACAAGTACACCCACAGGACAAACAGCAGGACGTAGATGCCTCCGAACATGAGGATCGACGCCAGCACCTGGTTGGCGCTGACGACTTCCGAGACGGCGTCGACCGTGCGCAGTCCGCCCGCCACCGTCCCGTCGGGACCGGCGGTCGGATAGACAATCCACGGCTGCCGGCCCACCTCGGCCGCCGCCCAGCCGACCTCGTTGGCCACAAAGGCCAGGCTCACCCCGAACACGAAATACCACAGCAGCCACCGCTGCTGGAACAGCGTGCCGCGCCACCAGCACCCGCAGGCGTACAGCGTGCTCGCGATGAACAGCATGCCCAGGCCGACCATCAGATGGTACGTCTGAAAAGACAGCCAGACCGGCGGCCTGCCGTAGCCGGCCTCGAGCTGGTCCAAGCCCGCCACCGGCTGGTCGAAATCGCGATGAACCAGCAGACTCAAGCCTCCCGGCACCGCCACCCCGGCCTTCACCTCCCGCGTCCGCTCGTCCGGCCAGCCCAGCAGGTACAACGGCGTGCCCGCTTCGCCCGTCTGGAAATGGCCCTCAAACGCCGCCAGCTTTGCCGGTTGATGCTCGGCCACCATCTCGGCATTGAAATGGCCGGAGGCCAGTTGCCCGAGGGCCGCCAGGGTCGCCAAGACCAGGCTGCCGGTGAACGACCGCTTGGCAAACTCCAGATGCCGCCCGTGCAGCAGGTACCAGGCCGAAATGCTCATCGCGAACATGGCCCCCAACGTGAACGCCCCGAACCAGACGTGAACCAGCCGATGCACCGACGAAGGATTGAAAACCAGCGCCCAGAAATCCACGATCTCCGCCCGCAGGAACTGCTGGCCGTTGATCGCGTGCTCGACCAGGTGGAACCCCGCCGGCGTCTGCTGCCACGAGTTCGCCACCACGATCCAGACCGACGAAAAGATGCTGCCCAACGCCACCATCAACGTGGCAAAAAAGTGAAACCCGCGCGACACGCGGTTCCAGCCGTACAGCAGGACCGCCAGGAAACCGGACTCCAGAAAGAACGCAAAAATCCCCTCGGCGGCCAGCGCCGACCCAAAGACGTCGCCCACGTACCGCGAATAGACCGCCCAGTTCGTGCCAAACTGGAATTCCATCACGATCCCCGACGCCACCCCCAACGCGAAATTGATCCCGAAAATCTTGGTCCAGAACTTCGTCGCCGTGTGGTAGATCGGGTCGTCCGTCCGCAGCCAGCGGTACTCGAGAAACACCAACACCACCCCCAGCCCGATCGTCAGCGGCGGGAACAGGTAGTGGAACATGATGGTCAGGGCAAACTGGCAGCGAGACAGCAGAACAACGTCCATCGGGACACCTGTCCAATTCAATTCGTGCGTGGGTCAAAACCCGAGCGTCATCTGGGCGGAGGGAAATTCGGCGAGCAGACGGTCAGCCTGCACGGCCTTGAGCGGAGTGCTGCGCATCGGAACCCGACGCGTGAGCGAGGAAAGGCCGCGGATCCTCGCTGACGCTTCGGGTTACAATGGCCTGCCGCTAGCGTTTTGCACAACATTCCGATCAAGGCCGCCTGCACTGTAACGCGGTTGGCGGAATTCGACAAGCGGCCCCCTCCGGGCTTGTCAGGCCCATTGCACCAAGCGGATTCCGTGACTCGCAAACTGCCACATGCATTCTGCATCCCAGTGCGGCAGACTGCGGCACTTTGATGATGTCTTGAACAGGAGACCACGGAGGTAGCGGAGGCGATCTTCATGCTCCGTTACCTCTGTTGCCTCCAATTCAACCTCACCAACATTCGACAATCCGGCAGAACGAGGTCAAGGAATCCTGGACCGCAGCCGATAACCGGATGTCGTCGGAGTATCTCCGTCGCAAGTCCGCTGCAGGGGGGCACTGCCAGTGAGCAATGCCTGTGGCGCACGACGCATATCACGCACACGTTCTGATCCCTGCTCAACTGCTAGCGTTGTGGTGCGTCTCCATCTCCGCGTGCGGCTCCGTCGTACGCGACGAACGCCGACTCGACCCGTACCTGGGACCGGGCTGGCCGAAGCCGAACCATGCCTTTCGCGAGGCATCCTTCCCGGAACTGCGCGTCGAACTGCCGAAGCTCGAGGGCGCGGAATATGTCGACGGCGACGAACTGTGCGCCGACTGCCACAAGGGCTACACCGACACCTTTTCCCAGAACGTCCATCACGGAATCCGCCAAGGCCAGTCGTGCGAAGCCTGCCATGGTCCGGCCAGTCTGCATGTCGACGAAGGTGGCGAGAAGCCGGGCCTGGTCTGGAGCTTCAAGTCGCTGACGGCCGCGCAACAGTCGGAAATCTGCGGACGCTGCCACGAAGACGACGCGTGCGCGCCCGGCACGCAATGGCGGACGTCCGTCCACGCTCACCGGGGAATCTCCTGCCTGGATTGCCACACGGCGCATTACGAACGGCCTCCGGACAAACCCCAACCGCCCCAGACCGAGAAACCGGCCGCCGACGCCGCGGCAGACAAGGTGGCGAGCGCGGCCAGCCACCGGGAGGCGAGCGACTCGGAAGCCGCGTCGCCGCCCGCCAGGCCGCTGGCGTCGAACCAGCTGGGCGCGGTCGCGCCCGAGGTGTGCTACAAGTGCCACAGCGACATGGCCGAGTCCCAGCGGAGCGCCGGCCCGCACCAGGTCGGCGGTCCCCACGGGTTCAACTGCACGACCTGTCACGACGCGCACGGCAAGATTCACGAATCGTCCCGGCAGGAATTGTGTCTGACCTGTCACCAAAATCACTCCCCGACCATGGCCTGGCACTCCGCAACGCACGCCATCGCCGGCGTGGCTTGTACCGACTGTCACAATCCCCATCCGCGGACGGAGGTGCCTGACGAGGTCGAGCTGAATCACGCGTTCGTCAAGCGGCCGCAGCGGCGCGCCATGTCGGTCCAGCAGCCGGAGACGTGCTACAAGTGCCACCCGCAGATCTACGGCCTGACGAACCTGGCGTCGCATCACCCGATCTGGGAAGGCAAGATGGTTTGCTCGGATTGCCATGACGCCCACGGTCAGGCCGAGCGCAACCTGCGCGAGCCGACCGTCAACCTGATGTGCTATCGCTGCCATGCAGAGAAACAAGGCCCCTTCGCCTACGAGCACCCGCCCGTGACCGAGGACTGCGGAATCTGCCACGAGCCGCACGGGACAGTGACGAACAACCTGCTGCGTCAGCCGGCGACGTTCCTGTGCCTCCGCTGCCACTCGGGGCACCGTTCGGACCACCGGCCGCTGGACGACCCGGCGAATTCTGTCATGCGCCAGGCGCTGTACACGGACTGTTCGCAATGCCATTCGCAGATCCACGGCAGCGACCTGATCAACGAATCCCTGCTGGGCGGAGGACTGACGCGATGACCGCCCGGGGAAGAAACACCGTAGATGGCACGCTCCGAGGCTGTGACTTTTTCGTAGGACGGCCTTTCCAGGCCGTCCGGTCGGCCCGGAAGGGCCGACCTACAGACAAGTCGCTGCCCCCAGGGCGAAAAAAGTCACAGTCTCTCCGCGGGCGGATTCAGCCCGCGAACGGTGCCGGCCACGGTGCGGGTTGCCCCCGGTGGTTCGTCGGCGTGGCCCTGCTGCTGGCGGCGTGCGGCGGCGCTGTCGCGGCGGACAAGCCGGCGTCGGACGCTCCGCCCGCGCCGCAGATCGCGGACTCGTTCGACCAGTTCGTGTCCGGCAGTTCGCAGACGTGCCTGGACAGCCAGACCGCACTCCGCGCCGGCTGGTGGACTTCGGTCGTCGACGGTTCGCCGGTCATGATCGGCGAGTACCAGGATCTGCATGCCTCGCCGTTCTGGGATGTGGACCATCGGTGCACCGCCGGCTTGCGGTCCACCGACTTTTCCCTGGTCGGCACCGACCGCGAGGCGGCGCAGGCAAGCTGGAATTTTGCGGGACCGGAGCTGCGGGCCGACGTCCAGTACGAGCGGTTTCTCCATCAGCTGTCCCCCGATCCGCTCGATAACTTCCCGCGGTTCGAGATCGATCCGGCGGATCCCGGCAGTTACGTGGCCCCGCCAGGCGATTTCGTCGCCGAGGACCTGAACGCCGGCGAAGACTATGCGATTCGCGTCCAGCAGCTGAAAGCCAAGTTCCAGGGCGACTTGACCGACAAGCTCCGCTGGCGGCTGAACGTCTGGGGCTTGCGCAAGTCCGGCGAACGCCAGGTCACGGGCCTGGCGGACTGTTTCCACCATCCCCAGGTGTCCGGCGACGTGCGGCAGTGCCACGTCCTGAGCCGGCGGCAGCAGATCGACTGGCTGACGCTGGAGCTCGAACCGGTGGTCGAAGGCAAATGGGGGCCGCTGACCGTCTCCTACTCGCGGCCGATGCGCTCGTTCAACCAGAACGACCCGGTGCTGACGCGGCTGTACAACTCGTACCCGCCGATCTACGACCGCCAGTCCATGCCGCCCCAGTTGGGCAGCGAAGCCTATCCGGCCGGCGCGTTCTACCCCTACGCGGTCGTGCCGGAGAACCTGACGCAGATCGACAAGCTCAAGCTCGGCTACACCCTGACGGATACGACCGATTTGTACGGCTTGCTGTACTACGGCAGCACGGAGAATCGGACCCGCGATTTCCAGCGCGATTTCGGCGGTTTCGATCTGCGGCTGAACGACCGCAGCTTCGCCGGCGTGACTTGGACGGCTTACGCCAAGCTGAACTACGAGGCCAACCAGTTGCCTACGGAACTGATCTCCGGGGAATCGCTGACGTTCGACCGGTTCGACGAGACCGAGGTCGAGTGCACGTGGGCGGACAGCCGGGCGTATGGCGGCTGCGGCTGCGAACCGGTCGCCGTCCCGTGCGTCGTCGGCGAGGACGGCGTGGCCGACTTCTTCGCCAGCGACGCGCTCGTGCCGCTGATCGACTATACCCGCACGACACTGGGAGTGAACGGCCGCTGGGCCCCGTTCGCCGACGTGCGGGACTGGCGACGAGGACTGTCCGTGTACGGCCGGTACGAGCACCGCTGGCTGTACCGCGACAACGCCGTCT
>CAIYOB010000848.1 GCA_903927685.1 uncultured Planctomycetaceae bacterium | reverse complement strand
GCGGCCTTCGTCCACGACGTCGGCTCGCGGAGCCACCTGCTGGTTGACCACTGCCGTCGCCTGCGGCGTGCCGGCAGCCGCTCCGTTGTACAGCTTGAACGTCGCCTGGCTGGCCCGGCTGCTCTCGACGTACCACAACGTCGAGACCCGGTACAGGCCGTCGGCCAGTCCCAGGCCGGGCAGGCTGAACTGCCACTGTGCGACCTTGGTTTCAGCCGTGTTCTGCGTCGCGTATCGCACGTCGCCCAGGTAGCCCGACGCGGCGCTGTACGTCGTAAACCCGCCCGCGGTGAACGCGGCATCCCCGTCGTCGATGATCGCCTTGGTCGCCGTGGGCACCGTCGCCTCCGTCACCGTGCCCGTCAGTTGCACCGAAAACAGCCCTTCGCCGCTGGTGTTGCACAGCACCATGTCGCCCGAGAACGTGCCCACCGCCCCCGTGATCAGGCTGACTGCGAATGTGGTCGACTGGCCGGGCGTCAGGCTGGCGTCGCCGTACGCCGCAGCCAGAGAGAAACCGGTCGGCAGGGTGGGCGGGCACAAGTCGACATCCGCCGTGCCCGTGTTGGTCACTGTAAACGTCCTGCTCGCCGCCGCCCCAACGGTCACCGAGCCGAAATCCAGGGAGCCGAACACGTTGGGCAGAACCGTTCCGCCCTCGCTGAGTGCCAGGATGGGAACGGCAGCCAACGGCACCACAGGCGCCGACGGCGGGGCCGACGGCTGAGGAGTGGGAGTCCCGCTGCCAACGGTCCCCTGAATCGTGAAGTTGAACGGCGCTTCGTTGTTGTCGTTGTTGCCCACCACGACCTGGCCGCTGTAAGGCCCCGCAGCCAGAGTCCGCGGCAACGTCACGCTGAACGTGGTGGTCGCTCCGGGAGCCAGGGCGGACGACGCCGGGCCCGCCGGAACGAAGCCCGTGGGAACGCTGAGCGTCCCCAGATTCAACGTCCCGCCGCCGTCGTTGCGGACGGTAAAGGTGTACGTGATGTCTACACCCGGGCTACCCGTGCCTCCCATGTCCACCGTGCTACTGCCGTCCGTCAGTGATGCCGTCCCGTTCAAGACCGTGATTTCCGGCGTGGAGACCGGCATGATGCGGACCGCATCCGCATTGACACAGCCCGTCGCCGGCGCGGTCAGCCTGACGGTCAACGACGTGCTGCCGGAGGGCACAACCAGAGCCGTGGCCAGGTCCGCCCAGTAGTAGCCACTGGCCGAGTAGCCCGGATACGCCGAAGGCGAGAGCTGCTGGTTCATCGTGGCCGAGGCCGTGTTGGCCCCCGACGCGACCTGGTACTGGGCCGCCGTGGTAAAGGCACTGCCCGCCAACCACGTCGTCGAAACCCGGTACGCAGTGCCTGCGGTCACGCTGTTAAAGGTCCACGTGACCGTCTCCGTCCCGGTTCCGTTGCACAGGTAACGCCCGTCGGCCCCGTAGAACAGCGGGCAGTACGAAACCAGCCAAGGGCCGTCGAGCACGACGTCCGGATCCCCGTCGTCCAGCACCGTCCCCGCCGGGACCGTGTTGCCGAAGTTCAAGCCCGTCGCCAGCTCGCCCGGCGTCAGATTCTCGAGGTTCGCCCCGCCGCCGACGGGCAGGGTCTGCCTGAATCCGTCCGGCACCAGTTGCCGCACGATGTAGGTGCCCGACAGAAGATGGTCGAACGTGTAGAGCCCGCTGGCGTTGGTGGTTTGGGTCGGTTCGCCGGCGTCCAGCGCGTCGTTGTCGTTGGTGTCCAGGTACACGATCACGCCCGCCATCACCGGCTCGCCCGCGTCCCGAACCGCATCGCCGTCGTTGTCGCGAAACACCAGACCGCTCAATGATCCGTCCAGGAACCCGAAATCGAAGCTGACGTTCGTCTGCCCCTGCGCAACCGTCGCCGCCTGGCCCGCCGGGTTGTCGGAATCCAACGCGTCGCTCGCGCCCCGATCGATCGGCGACGGCGCGTAGCCGCTGGGCGTGCTGACGGTGATCAGGTACGCCGGTTCCGCGTTGCCGACGCCGGCGCTTCCCGCGCCGTCAAAGTTCTCGTCCAACAGCAAATTGCCGAATGAGTAGTAACCCGTGGAGTCCGTCATCGCCAACACGGTCGTCACGTCGCCGTTGGGATACGTGATCGTCAGCGTCACTGCGATGCCGGCCAGCCCCGACTCGCCCACGTCCTGGATCCCGTCCCGGTCCAGGTCGTAGAAGACAAAGTTGCCCAGCGCCGCCGGATCGACGTAGTAGCCGAAGTCCGCGTTCCCCGTGGTGCCGCCCGTGAGCGTCACCGTGAGCGGGTCGGCCTGGCTCCGGTTGTTCGTGTTCGCCGTGCCCAGCGAGTGCCAGGTGCCCGCCAACACGTTGTCGTCATCCGTCACGTCGACCGTGAACGTCCCGTTCGGCAGATTGCTGAAGGTATAGTTGCCGAACGAATCCGTGACCGTCGTTCCCATCAGGACATCGTCCGCCGTATTCGCCGCGCCGTCCGGGCCCGGGGCGTACAGGGCCACCGTCACGCCCGCCCAACGGCTCGGCTCGTCGGACTCCAACGCCCCGTCTGCATCCCCGTCCTCCCACAGCGTCCCGGTGATCTGATTGGGACTGGTCAAGTCTCGGTAACCGAAATCCTGGCTCAAATTGACGCCGCCCACCAACAGCGTCACTGCCGACCGGCTGTTGCCCGGCGAAGCCGTATCCGGGTCCACCGTGTTGGTCAACTGGCCCGCGGTGCCCGGCAGCGTGGTCGTATCCACCTGGACCACGTAACGACCTGCCGCCAGACCGCCGAACGCGTAGGTTCCGTTCTCGTTGCTGGTGGTCGAAGCCAGCAAGACGCCATCCGCCGGGTCGCCGTCCCCGTTGGGATCCGTATACAACCGGACCCGGACGCCTTCCAGCCCCTCGCCCGCGTCCGACAACCCGTCGGCGTCGCGGTCCAGGAAAATCGTGTCCCCGATCAGCCCCTCGCCGGGATCCTGAACCGCCGGGGCGTAGCCGAAGTCCTGATCCGAGACGCCCGCCGACGTCAAGTTCCGCACCCAGCTGATGTTCTCCGTCACGATTCCGTCGTCGTCGTAGGTCGGTTCCCAGGTGCCCAACACGTTCAGCGTATCGCTGACCCAGACCAGGTAGTCGTCCGTCCCTACGCCGTTCGTGACGGGCACACCGGTGAATTGGTAGTCGCCGGCCGAGCCGGTCAGCACCGTCGCGATGATCGGTTCGCCCGTATCCCACACTCCGTCGTCGTCCGCGTCCTGGATCAGCGAGACCCGCACGTTGGCCAATCCCGGCTCGCCTGGGTCTTGAATCTCGTCCGCATTCGCGTCGAACCAGACGTAATCCCCGATCGTTCCGACCAAGCCCAAGCCCACGTCCGGTTGATAACCAAAGTCCGCGTTCACAAACACGTCGCCCGGCGCCAACACGATTGGCACCGTCGTCCGGCCGTCGCGTGCGCCCACCGGCAGCACCGTCCCGAAGTAATCCGGATCGCCCGTCTGCGCGTATCCCGCCGGCAGTCCGGCGGTGATAGCCACCGCATAGACTCCCGCCGCCAGTCCGTCGAAGATGTAGCTGCCGTCCCCGTCGGTCGTCGCCGTGTCTAGGACCGCGTCGTCAGCCGTGCCCACGATCCCGTCCCCGCCGGGCCCGTACAGTGTCACCGTCACGCCGCCCAGTCCCGGTTCGCTGGGATCCTGCCGCCCGTCGCCGTCGGCGTCGCTCCAGATCCGATCCCCGATCGCGCCGGTCGCGCCGGCCGGCGGATCCGCGCTGTGATCCTGCGGCACTCGCGGCACCCAGTTATACCCAAAATTCGTGCCAGCCGACTCCTGGCCCGCCGCCAGCGTCACCACGGTCGTATGCGGAGTCGCAATAATCCCATTGGGATCGAACGTCGGATTCAGGTCCGAGTCCACCGTGACCGTCACCGTGTACGTGCCCGCCACCAGATCGCGGAAGATGTAGCTGCCGTCCACGCCCGTCCACGTGGTCAGCGTGTCCGAGTCTCCATCCCCGTCGATGTCGCCGACCAGCGTCACCCGCGCATTGGCAATCCCGTCCTCGCCCGCGTCCCGCTCGCCGTCGCCGTCCTCGTCCAGCCAGACCACGCAGTCCGAGGCGCCGTCGCCGATCGACGCCGGCTGGTAATAGCCCGCGTCCAGCGTGTTGTTGCTCGCTCCAGCCGGCATGGCCACCAAGTCCGTCAAGCCCGTGCCCGCGTCCGCATCGCTGTCACTGGCGTCGTTGCCTTGATCCGCCCGCGTCCGGTTGTAACCGTCCAGTCCGCCGAACAGGACCTGGTAGCTGCCCGGCGGCAAGTTCGTAAAGCTGTACGCCCCGCTGGCCGGAGTCGTCTGCGTGGCCACCACCAGGGCATCATCCGCGTTGCCCGCAATCCCGTCCGCCCCGAAGCCCGGACGGTACAGGCTGACCACCACGCTCGCCAAGCCGGACTCGCTCGCGTCCTGCTGGCCGTTCGCGTTGGCGTCGTTCCACACGAAATTGCCGATCGTCACCGGCTGGTAATAGCCCGCGTCCAGCGTGTTGTTGCTGGTCCCCGCCGGCACCGCCACCGTGGTCGTCAAGCCCGTGCTCGCGTTGGCGTCGCTGTCGCTGGTGTCGTCGCCCTGGTTCGCCAGCGTGCGGCTGTACCCGCTCAACGCCCCAAACCCAACCTGGTAGCTGCCCGGCGGCAGGTTCGTGAAGCTGTACGCCCCACCGCCCGCCGTCGGCTGCGTCGCCACCACCGTGGCATCGTCCGCGTTGCCCGGGATCCCATCCGGCCCGAAGCCCGGACGGTACAGGCTGACCACCACGCCGTCCAGGCCCGTCTCACCGCCGTCCTGCTGACCGTTCGCGTTGGCGTCGTTCCACACCCGATCACCGATCGTCACCGGTTGGTAGTACCCCGCGTCCAGCGTGTTGTTGCTCGTCCCCGCCGGCACCGCCACCGTGCCCGTGAACCCCGTGCCCGCGTCCGCATCGCTGTCGCTGGCATCGGCCCCCTGGTTCGCCAGCGTGCGGCTGTAGCCGCTCAACGCCCCAAACCCGACCTGGTAGCTGCCCGGTGGCAAGTCCGTGAAGCTGTACGCCCCAGTGTCCGGTGTCGTCTGCGTCGCCACCACCAAGGCATCGTCCGCGTTGCCCGGGATCCCATCCGGCCCAAAGCCCGGACGGTACAGGCTGACCACCACGTCGTCCAGGCCCGTCTCACCGTCGTCCTGCTGACCGTTCGCGTTGGCGTCGTTCCACACCCGATCACCGATCGTCACCGGCTGGTACCACCCAAAATCGATGGTATCATCCGTCTGGCCTCGGACGAGCGTGACCGGCTGGCCGTCGTGGTCATCCGAATCGGCCGCATCGTCGTTGGGAGTCCCCGCGTCGACCGGGCTGGGCAGGTATCCAAGCAGCGCATCCACCGATACTTCGAAGCTCGGCTCGCCGCCGCCCACCCCGTCAAAGTTCTCGTCCAGCAGCAGGTTCCCGAAGCTGTACCAGCCCGTCTCCACGCCCGGCGTCGCCGGGTTGTCCCCCGTCACCGTCACCACCGTCGTCGTGGTCCCGTTCGGATACGTCACCCTCAGCGTCACCGGAACCCCGTTCAGACCCGGCTCGCCCACTTCCTGGATGCCATTCGCATTCAGGTCATCCCACACGTAGTTCCCAAGCGCCGCCGGATCCCGGTAATAACCGAAGTCCACCGTGGTGACGTTCGACCCGTTGCTCACCGTCACGCTGTACGGATCCGCCTTACTCGTCCCGTCCACCAGCACCGACTGGTCCCCCAGCGAATGCCAGG
>CAIYOB010000847.1 GCA_903927685.1 uncultured Planctomycetaceae bacterium | reverse complement strand
CGGCCGCGCGGAATTTCTCGTCGCATTCGGGTGGACCGAAGAGAACCGTATACCCCTTGAGGTCGTTCACGGTCCGCGCCGGATCGTCTTTCCGCACCGTGAATAACCCGGTCAGCGTCGTCTTGCCGTCCTTGCCGGTCAGCATCATCACCGGACGCACGGCCAGACCGTTGATCCGGGCATCGGACTGGACGACCGAACGCTTGCCGATGATCAGCTGGATGGCCTTGCCAGGCTGACCGCGGAGGACTTTCGCGAGATCCTCCGTAAACAGCAGTTCCACACGCCGCTGCAACCGGTGCTCGAGAAACGCGGCCAGCTGGTCATAGCGGCGTTGCGCGTGGCCCTGGACACACGGGCAGGACAAGGGCAACGCCAAAGGGTCCATCACGACTACGGTCAGCGGCGGCGGCTCGGCGGCGGAACCGGCTTGCGTCGCCAGACACACGGCCACAGTGCAGCAATACGCAAAAGCTCGCCAAGACATACTGTCACGTCCCCGGAGGTTGGAGTGGACCACAGGCTCCGCTCCTCGAATGGTGCTCACTTGGCGGCCGCGTCCGCCGGCTTGCGGCCGAACACGTGAATCGCATTCTCGTCGCTGTTGAGCACGAAGAACTGGTCCGAGTCGCGGTGGAATTCGGTCGTCACGCGGACACAGCCGGAGTTCCAAGGCGCGATGACCGCCACGCCACGGAATTCGCCGGTGCCGCTGAACCGTTTGACGCAGGTGGGCGGTCCGGATTCGGCAGCGAACACCTCGCCCGCCACGGCGAACCGCAGGTTCTTCGGTTCGCAGCAGCCGCCGAAGCCGTCGGCACTCGTGCGATCCCGCTTGCCGAACGACGAGAGTCTCTGGCCATCGCGGTCGTAGTGCTCGACCTTGTGCCGCCCGTTATGCGCGACCCACAGCTCGCCTTCGCTCGCCTGGATGTCCATCTGCCCACAGCAACCGGACAGGTTCTCCACGACCTTCTTCGGATTCTGAAACTCGCGATCCGTTCGCCACACCGCGTAGCCGTAGCCCCGGGCGGTCCTGCAGGCCAGGAACACGTCCCGATCGGTGACAGCCAGGCCGGTGATCTCCAATTGCTGCTCGCGCTGCATGCGGAGCTGCGCCGCTCGGACTTCCGGAGTCATCTGCAGCTGTTCCAGTCGCTCCTGGAGCGCCTGATACTTTTCCAACGGTGCGTTCAACTTCGCCTGGTAGGCCTCCATGGCGGCCTCGTCGTCCGGCTTCAGGTCCTTGGCCGCTGCTTCGGCGGTCTGCTGGTATTCGTCAAGCGTTTCCTGGACTTTCTTCTGCAAGGCGGCGATTTCCTCCTGCTTGGCTTTCCTGGCCGCCTCGGCAGCGGCGCCTTGCGGCTCGGCTGCCGGCTGCGGGATTTCAGGCAGCGGCGGCAACTCGGCCGCGCTAGGTGTTTCGGCAGAGAGCAGCACTTGGCCTTCCGCGCTCAGTCTGCACAGCCGGCCTGCCCCGCCGACGTAGACCGTGCCATCGCTCGCCAGGCCGATCGCCTGGGGTTCAAATGGCAGCTTCCAGGCCGCCCGTTGCTTGCCGTCCGGGCCGAAGACCAGGATCTTGCCGCGGTCCGCGCTGTCCGCCGCCGGGGTCGGCTCGCCCGGCGGGCCGACCAGCGCCAGTGGCTCCGCCTCAGGCGAGCGTCCACAGCAGACCAGCAAGTCGCCGTCGCGGTTCAGGCAGAAGTTGTTGACCGTCCACTTCTGGGCCTGTTCGCCCACCTTGATCACCCGCACCTGTTCGTGCGACGGCTTCCACTTGGGATCACTGCGGAGCTTGTCCTGCAGCTCCTTCTGCTCCTTCTCGTAGGCGGCCTGGGCTTCCTCAAGGGCCTTTTGCATCTCCTGGTCTTGCTTCTCCGTGGTGCCCGCGGCGGCCCCCGAATCCGCCAGCCCCAAGGCCCCTGCCAGCCCCTGCAGCAAGGACCCCAGGTCCGCGGCCGGCTCGGCTCCCGGCCGATCGCCTTCGGTCTCCGCGGCCAGGAGCGGCAAGGCACTCGTCGCGGCCGCGCCGATCACAAGCGACAGCAGCAACGCCAGAGGTTTCGTGAGAACGCGTCGGCCAGAGATCATGTTCAGAGCCTTCCAAATTACAGGGCAAGCGGAGTCGGCGAACGCCACTCCCGATCCGCCCCTGATTATACAGGCAGCAGTTGTCGGTAAGTCAAGGGTCAGCTTTCGGCGATCTCGGCGAGGACGAGTCGGTGCGTCCCGGAGGGATGCCAGAAGCGCCATATCCGACACAAGCCGCAGCCGACGGGTGATGCGGCCGGGTGATGCGGCCGAGGGGTGTCGGCCGAGGGGACTTGCGGCGGGCACCGTCGCTGGCTAGGTTCGAGTCAGCTCAGTCGTTTTGTGCACAGGACCGGAACATGGCCCAGTCCGGGCCAACGCTTGAAAGGAGCACACTTATGACCAAGCTCACCCGCCGTCGTCTGCTCCACACCCTGACGTATTCCGCGGCCGGCTTCCTCATTTTGAAGAACCCGCGGTCCGCCCGCGCGTATGCCGCCAATGACCTGCTGAACATCGCCTTGATCGGCGTCGGGGGACGCGGCAAGTGGTACGTGGACGTGATTCCCAAGCAAGCGCACGTCGTGGCGTTCTGCGACGTGAACGACAGCAAGGCCACGGCCGCCTATCGCGAGCATCCGGAGGTCCCCAAGTTCCGCGATTTCCGCGAGCTGCTCGACAAGCGGCAGGCCGAGATCGACGGCGTCATCGTGGCCACTCCGGACCACACGCACGCGATCGCCGCGGTCACCGCGATGAGGGCGGGCAAGCACGCGTTCGTGGAAAAGCCCCTGTGCGGTTGCGTCGCCGAAGCCCGCCTCCTGCGGCAGACGGCCGCGCAGCAGCAGGTCGCCACGCAGATGGGCAACCAGGGCTCGTCCGGCGCCCAGTTCCGCCGCGGTGTGGAACTGATCGAGGACGGCGTCCTGGGCGAGATCCGCGAAGTGTACATCTGGAACTCCGGCGGCGGGGCGGACAAGCAGGAACCGCCGCCGGGCGAGCAGCCGGTCCCGCCATACCTGGATTGGGACCTCTGGCAGGGTCCCATCCCGGCGCGACCGTTTCACGCCAGCTGGCTGGGCTGGTCCCAATGGCGCGAGTTCGGCACGGGCCAAGTCGGGATGTGGGGCACGCACACCAGCTATCTGACGTTCCTGGCCCTGCACATCGG
>CAIYOB010000846.1 GCA_903927685.1 uncultured Planctomycetaceae bacterium | reverse complement strand
GGGATCACCCGGGCCGAGTTCGAGTGCCTGATGCACTCCCCGCCCAAGCGACATAGCGACTACCCGTCCAATCGGTTCTTCTTTCATGAATTGCAGGGATTGCGAGAGCGGTTCAAGGCTATCGCCACGGCACGAGCCTAGAGCGCTCCAGAGGAGCAACTGATGGGACTGGACATCCACATGTATCCTTCTTCGTTCCGGCACGAGTCACGGATCCTCCGGATCACCGGCTCGCTGTGCGAAGCGCGAGTATTCGACAGGATTCATATCCTTGCCACTTGGGAGAGGGGGCTTCCGGAGTGCGAACCGTTGGACGCGAACCGCACCGTCTGGCGAGTCCGCACGCCATGCATGGGCTACGGCGGAGGCCTGATTCGCAAGACATGCCGATTCCTTGAATGGAGTTTAAGGTGCCTCAACCGGTTTCGTAGTCAGGACATCGAGTGCGTGCATCCGCATAGCCTGTCCATGTTGCCGATGGCTCTTGCCTTTCGTGTCTTGACCGGTTGCCGCGTCGTCTACGACACGCACGAGTTTGAATCCGAAACGATCGAAGCCCGTGGCGTCAGAAAACTGATGGGGAAGATGATCGAACGATGCGCCATGCCGTTCCTGGATCGGATCGTGGTGACCAGCGACGGCTTTGGCCGTCTGTACGAAGAACGTTACGGCGTCGATAATGTGGTCGTAGTGAAAAACTACCCACTGCGACATCAGCCCGGACAGGGCCCCGACGTAACCTTGAAACAGCGACTGGGGATTCCTGAGGACGAACTGCTCTTTATTTACCAAGGTCTGATGTCGCCGGGCCGAGGGATTGACTTGATGCTGCCGGTCTTCGAACGCGGCGATCCGCGGAAACACCTCGTCTTCATGGGCTTCGGTCAGTTGCTGCCACGGGCCGAGCAGTACGCCGCGCGGTGCCGCAACATCCACGTACTGCCGGGCGTAGCCCCGCACGAGGTCGTCCGCTACGTCAGCACCGCCGACGTCGGCTTCTGCCTGATTGAACGCACCTGCCTGAGCTACTACCACACGCTGCCCAACAAGCTGCTGGAATCCTTGCAAGGCGGCGTGCCGGTGATTGTCAGCGACTTTCCGGACATGGGTGCGGTGATCGACCAGTGGGGCTGCGGCTGGAAGGTTCCCGTGGCTGAAAAGCGGCTGGCCGAGCTGGTCGAGAGCATTCATCCGGCGGAAGTGGCTGAGAAGAAAACGCAGGCCCGCCGCTGGGCCCAGGAATGCTACTGGGAGAGGGAAGTCGAGCAGTACTTGGCGATGATGCACGAGGTGCTGGGACTTTCGACGCGACAGGTTCTGTCGCTGGAGGAAGCCGAATCCGAGCGTGCGCCGGCGGCAATTGCATCCCAATGGCGTGCTTCCGCGTGAGGGGAGAGGCTTGGCCAACGGACCGCACGGCGGAGAAGCAGCAAACCAGAAAGCGAGGCTTGAATGGACAAGAAAGAAATCGCGGATTGCCTCGGCGGGAAGCGGATCCTGGTCACCGGAGGCACCGGCAGTTTCGGCTACGAGATCGTCCGGGAACTGTTGCCGTACTCCCCGGAAGCCGTCTACATCTTCAGCCGGGATGAAAAGAAACAATGGGACATGCAGCAGGAATACGCCGATACGAGCGGCGTGCTGCGATTCATCCTGGGCGATGTACGGGACTACGAGCGGACGCGCGAGGCATTCCGGGGCATCGACGTGGTTTTCCATGCCGCCGCCCTGAAGCAGGTGCCGAATTGCGAGTTTGCCCCCTACGAAGCCGTGCGGACCAACGTCACTGGAGCGGAGAACGTACGGCGAGCGGCGATCGAGCAGGGCGTGGAAACCGTCGTGGCGATCAGCACCGACAAGGCGGTCAAGCCGGTGAACGTGATGGGGATGTCCAAGGCCATTCAGGAGCGGATCATGCTCCATCCGGTAAATGGCGAGTCGGGCACTCGCTTCGTATGCGTGCGGTACGGCAACGTGCTGGGCAGTCGCGGCAGCGTGGTGCCGCTGTTCTGCGACTTCGTCATGAACGGCAAGCCGATCCCGATCACCCATCCCGACATGACCCGTTTCCAGCTGACGCTGCGAGAGGCCGTCCAGCTGGTGCTGTGGGCCGCCGTGAAAGGCGAAAGCGGCGACCTCTGGGTGCGAAAAATGCCCTCGGCCCGCATTTGCGACCTGGCCCGCGTGCTGGCTTTCGGGCTGACGGGCCGGCAGGACTATCCCCAGCAGATCTTGGGCACGCGTCCCGGAGAAAAGATGCACGAAGTCCTGGTCTCCGAAGAAGAGATGTGGCGGGCTACGGAGATGGAGGAGTACTTCCAGATCCCCTCCTGGGCCAAGTCGCTCGAGAAGCCGGGCCTGACGCAGGGGCCGTTCCCCGAGTATGCGTCGAACGACGTGCACCTGCTGGACGACGACGAGTTGCTGGACCTCTTGCGGCTCGATGGCTGGGTCAGCGCTCCGGGCCGCCCCGGAACCAAAGCCCTGCGCATCGTTGGCGGGCGAGCTGATGCGGAATGGTTCCAACAGCAGATCTCCGTGCCGTTGCGAATCCGCCGGGCCGCCTGAGGTCGGGCGTTCCGTCTGCGCCGCATCCAGTTCCAAGGAAAGTCGACCGATGCCGCTTGCCATTCCGCTCTTCAAGGTGTTCCTGCCGCCCGAAGAGGCATTGCTCCCGCGGCTGCGCGAGGTTCTGTACAGCGGCCAGATCAGCGAAGGCGAGCCGGTCTACGAGTTCGAACGGCGATTCGCGGACTTCGTCGGGTTGCCCCATGTATTGTCCTTCTACAGCGGCACCGCAGCCCTCCACACCGCGTTGATCCTGGCAGGGGTTCAACCGGGCGACGATGTGATTTCCACGGCCATGACCGCCGAGCCGACGAACATGGCCATCCGGCATGCCGGGGCCCGCGTGGTTTGGGCCGATGTCGATCCGCGCAACGGGAACTTGGCACCGGCGGCGATCGCGGCCCGGCTCACGCCCCACGTCAAAGCGATCGTGGTCGTCCACTACGGCGGCATCCCGGCTCCGATGGAAGCCATTCGGCAGATCGCGCGGGCTCAGGGGATTCCGGTCATCGAGGACGCCGCTCACGCGCTGGGCGCTCGCTATGGCGGTCGCAGTATCGGCCATGACTCCCAGTTCACCATGTTCTCGCTGCAGGCTATCAAGCACATGACGACCGTCGATGGCGGGATGCTGGCCTGCGAAAACTCGGAGGACTTGCCGCGGGGCCGGAAAGTGCGTTGGTTCGGGATCGACCGGCACGCTCCGCGCACCGAAGTCGACGTGGACATGGTCGGATACAAGTACCACATGAACAACGTCAACGCCACGCTCGGGCTGGTGCAACTGGACCACATCGCGCCCGTGATCGCCCGCCATATCGCCAACGGCAAGTACTTCGATCAGCAACTGCGGGGCATTCCCGGCCTGGAGTTGTGCGCGTGGGATCAAGCGGCTGAACCCTCCTATTGGTTCTATACCGTGCTGGCCGAGCGGCGCGACGACCTGTCCCGCTGTCTCACCGAACACGGCATCGGCAATTCGCTGGCGCACGGCCGCAACGACCTGCACTCGGTCTTTGCCGGCTCCCGCTGCGAGTTGCCCGGGCTGGACGCGTTCTACTCCCAGATGCTGCATATTCCTTGCGGCTGGTGGGTCAGCGATGAGGACCGCGAACGGATCGTCGATCAGTTGCGGCGAGGATGGTGAAGGTATGGTCCAGCTTCCGCCGGTTCGAAATCTGCCCCTCTATCAAGTCCACCTGCCCCAGGACGCCGAGCGGGTGATTGCCGCGGTGCTGCACTCGCGGCAAATCGCCGGAGGGCGAAACGTGGCTCGCTTTGAATCCCTGCTGCAGGCCTACCTCGGCAATCCGCGGCTCACCGCCACCAACGATGCGGCTTCCTCCCTTGCCCTGAGCCTGTACCTGGGCGGAGTGCGCCCCGACGACGAAGTTCTGGCTTCGCCGATGGCCTGCCTGGCGACCAACCAGCCGGTACTCAACCTGTTCGCCCGCATCCGCTGGTGCGACATCGATCCTCAGACCGGCAATCTCGATCCGGACGACGTGCGGCGGCGCATCACACCGCGCACCAAGGCCCTGCTGGCATTCCACTGGGCCGGTAATCCGTGCGATCTGGAAGCCCTGTACGAGATCGCCCGCGAGCACGAGTTGGCGGTCGTCGAGGATGCGTCCGAGGCGCTCGGTGCCGAATACGCCTCGCGCAAGTTGGGGAACACCGGTGCGGATTTCACCGTCTTCTCGTTCTACCCGAACCGCCACATCACGACGCTCGAAGGAGGCGCGATCGCGTTTGCTTCCGACGAGCACTACGAACACGGCCGCTGGCTGAAACGATATGGGATCCATCAGCCTTCGTTTCGAGACGCCGACGGAGAGATCAATCCGCATTCCGACATCCCCGTGGCAGGCTGGAACATTGCGATGCATGAGGTTTCGGCTGCCCTGGGGATCGCTCAACTGGAATGCCTGCCGGATATTCTCGCACGCCACCAGGCCAACGGGACGTTTTATGATCGGGCGTTGGCGGATCTGTCTGGCATCCGCTTGCTGGAACGTCCGGAGCACGCGCGGCCGGCGTTTTGGGTCTACACGTTCCTGGCCCAGGATCGTGATGGCCTGCTTCGGCAGTTGCGGCGCCGAGGCATCCAGGCGTCGAAAGTGCATTTGCGCAACGATCTCTATTCGTGCTTTGGCCGCCCCGCTGCGGATCTCCCCGGCGTGGATCACTTCCAGTCGCATACATTGAGCATTCCGTGTGGATGGTGGGTCAACGAGGAGGACCGACAATACGTCGTAGACTGTATCCAAGATGCCTGTAGCCACGCTGCCAGAAGCAGCCATTTCCATTTGCGGTCGGGAGTCATTCGCCGAGCTCGTGACGCTGCTTGACCGCGAGTTCATCTCCTCGCGCCAGCGCCGCCTCTCGCTTGCGATTCGGCTCCCGAACGTGCTCGCGCCGGATAACCTCGACAACGTGCTGGTGGCACGCTGGGGAGGGAAACTATGCGCCAGCGTGAGCCTGCGGATATTCGCGTGGCAAGCGGACGATCGCCAGTGGCGTGGAGCGATGGCCGGCCTCGTCTGCACGGACCCCGACTATCGGGGACGCGGTTTGGCGGCCGCGCTGCTCCGCGCGGTTCCCGGACTGCTGCGGGAACGCTCGGTCGACTTCGGGGTGCTTTGGACCTCGATCCCCGCCTTCTACGAACCCTTCGGTTGGCAGACCAACGACCGCGGGCTGCTCGGCCACGGCGCCGGGCTGTCTCCGCGGTCGACGACGGCAATTTTGCCCGCCCAGACGATGGCTGCGGTCGATCCGGATTGGCTGGAGTCGGTCCGCGCGGCATGGCGCGTCTGCCGCGTCCGGCGCGAGGCACGGGACTACACGGTCATTCCCCCCTCGTGCGATCGGGTCCGTTGCTTTGCCGTCAAGGGTCCTGGGGCGGACGAAGGTTACGCCTTGGTGGGCGAACGCCCGGATATCGGCCTGGTCTACGAGTTGGTTGGGGCTCCCTCGGCTCTGCCGCACCTTTGGCAATCGATTCGCTTCCGCTATCCGCGACTGTACGTCAACGATTGCCTTGATGATCCGGCGACGGAGTGGCTGCGGCGCGAACAGGAGCTGTCGTGGGAGCCGCAGCGTCAGGCCATGTGGCTGGGCATTTCCCGTGACTTTGCCTGCTCGTCGTGGCGGCGGTGGCACATTTCCTTTTTTGACCGCGTGTGAGCGTGACCATGTCGCCGATCCGACGCAACTTGATAGCCAACGTAGCCGGGCGCGCTTGGTCGACGCTCTCAGTCTATTTATTCGTGCCGTTCTACCTCGATTTCCTGGGGATCGAGGCCTACGCTCTCGTGACGCTGTATGCGATCCTGCTGAATGTCCTGGTCGTCGCGGACCTGGGCGTCAAGGCTACGCTCAGCCGCGAAATGGCTCGCCTCTCGACGGACCCAGCCAATTCCCGGAACCTGCGCGATTTGCTGCGGACGGTGGAGGTCCTGTTGTGGGTCTTGTCGCTCGCGATGGCCATCGGCCTGGTCCTGGCAGCTCCCCTGCTGGCCAATCGCTGGGTGAATCCCGAACGGATGGACGCTGCGACCCTGGTAGGAGCGTTCCGGCTGATGGGGTTGTCCGTTTCGCTGTTCTTCCTCTCGCAGCTCTACCAGGCAGGATTGTTGGGATTGCAGCGGCACGTGCTGCTCAATAGCGTGCTGATTGGGCTGGGCGTGGTGCGGGGATTCGGCAGCATCCTGGTGCTATGGCTCTTTGCGCCCACGATCACCGCCTTCTTCACCTGCCAGGTGGCCGTCAACGGCGTTCAGGCGGGACTTTTGGCCGTGCTCTTGTGGCGGAGCGTGCCGCGTGCCGGCACGGGACCTCGCTTCCGCGGCGAATTGCTTCGCTCGACGTGGCAGTACACCGTGGGCATGGCCCTGATCAGCCTGAACGCGGCGGTCTTGTCTCAACTGGATCGGCTGGTGGTCAGCACGTGGCTGCCGCTGTCCTCGCTGGGAGTCTACGGGCTCGCCAGCCTCTTGGCCCAATCGCTCGTGGTCCTGGTCAGCCCTCTGGGCATCGCACTCCTGCCGTGGTTCACGCAGTTGGTCCAAGGGGGGCAGAGCGTGCCGTTGGAGTCGGCCTATCACAAGTTCTCTCAGCTCGCCACGGTGCTGGCCGGGCCAGTCGCCGCCGTGCTCGCCCTTTTTCCGGCTCAGGTGCTGTTCGCATGGACCGGGGATCTTGCGTTGGCCGATCAAGCCCGGCACATCACGCCCCTGTTGGCGACCGGCAGCTTTTGCTTGGCGCTGATGGTCGTCCCCAACGGCCTCTCCCTGGCCCACGGCTGGACCTCCCTGAACGTCGCCGTGGGGTTCGTGGCACTGGTGGTATTCGCACCCCTGACAGCATGGCTGGCGGTAGAGTACGGAGCGACGGGCTGCGCTTGGGCCTGGTTGTTCCTGCACAGTACCACGCTGCTGGTCTACGTGCCGCTGCTCCACCGCCGCCTGCTGACCGGGAGCACTCGTCGCTGGGGCGTCCGGGACACCGGAGCGCCCCTGTTGGCCGCCATTTCGGTCTGTGCCTTGGCGCGCTGGGTGACACCCGTCCAGCTGCCGCCCGCTTATCTGTTCGTCTGGCTCGGATTCGTTTGGCTGGCGGCCTGCCTGGCGGCGTGCGTTGCGGCTCCGGACGTGCGTCGCCAGGTCTTCGGCCTTGCGCGCTGGGCCGTGACGAGGTTTGTCGGCCGACGAGGATATACCCCCGCCGCGGCGAGTCCCGCGTCCAGCTCATCTTGTTCCTGAGGAGGCTTCTGATGGGAATGAACAAAATCGCTGCTGCACCGCTATTGTCGATTGTGATTCCCACCCGAAACCGGTCCGTCTACGCGGCCTCTGCGTTGCGAGCGATCCTGCGCATGGCGAGCGGCGACTTTGAACTGATCGTGCAGGACAACAGCGATGACCAGGAGCTTGCCTCGCAGTTGGCCGAATTCCACGGTGATGCTCGGCTGCGGTATGCCCGTAACCCGCAGCGCACGTCGGCCGTGGAGAACTTCAACGACGCGCTGGCCAAAGCCCGGGGGCAGTACGTGACCATGCTGGGCGACGACGATGGCATCAACCCCGAACTCCTGCAGGCCACCGCTTGGGCCCGTTCCCAGGAATTGGATTCGCTGATCTCCTCCCGGCCGGCGCAATACTGGTGGCCGGATGTCCGCTTCCGGTGCTATGGCGACCAGGCGGCAGGGACGTTAGATCTGACGGAATTCAGCGGGAGACTGTCCTACCCGGACGCCGCGGAGCAGTTGCAGCGCGTCGTCTGCGACGCAGCTTGGAACCTGGGCGAGTTGCCGCGGACGTACTATGGCATCGTCCGCCGCGAGTGCCTGGACCAACTGAGGGCGGACGCGGGTGCTTACTGCCGCGTCAGTCCCGACATGTCGATGGCGGTCGGTTTGGCGAACTATGTGCGGCGGATGGCGAATCTCGACTATCCCCTGTTTCTACCCGGCAGTTCCGCCAAGAGCACGGCGGGACTCGGCGCGATGGGCAGGCACGTCGGCCGGCTAGAGGACCAGCCGCACCTGCCCGAGGCCTGCCTGCGCGAATGGTCGGACGTGGTCCCCCGGCTGTTCTCCGGGAACAGCATCTGGGCCGAAGCCTGTGTCCAAACCCTGCAGGCGACAGGCCGCGAGGATATGTTACGGGAGTTTAACGTCGCGCTGCTTCATGCGAGGTGCCTGGCCTTCCATCCGGACTGGTCGCGGCTGGTGCTCCGCAGCTATCACCGCGCTCTGCAAGTGACCGGACAGAGCTGGGCCTGGGGGACGGCGCGTCTGATTTCCGGCTATTGCGGGACTTGGTGGCGCCGCGCCCGTTCGTTGGCCGCCAACCTGACCAAGTCGTCCCGGCTGTCGAACACCCGAACCTTCTCGGACTTGGCGGACATCGAGGCCGCCGGCGAAAAACTTCAGTCCCTCCTCCACGACGAGGGCTGGTCGCTAGCAGCCGTCCTCGCAGGGGTCTCTCCGCGACAGAACTCCGCGACTCTCCGCAAAGCATCCTCCGCAAAGCATCCTGACATTGACTCGGTAGCGGGATGCCGTTACTAATACCGCGCGAGGAAGTTGCTCACCGTAACCCGCAGCGCCAGCGAGGATGCTCGCTGGCGCTGCGGGCTAGTGCCTTGTCCACGCTAAATCCACGGGTTGTGAGCGGC
>CAIYOB010000845.1 GCA_903927685.1 uncultured Planctomycetaceae bacterium | reverse complement strand
TGTTACTCCTTGTTTTCGGTAAAAAATAGCCTTCCGCCCCAACCAGAAGGGACGAAAAGCACGATATAATCGGCTTTGCGCGGTACTACCCCGCTTGACGGCAGCGCTTGCCGTCCGCTGGTCGGTCCAGGCCGGCTTCGCCGCTTCCTGGCCGCCGCCGCTTCCTGGCTCCGCACCCCGTTCCAGGGGAGCGCGCGACTCCAGGTGCTGCCCTTCAGTCGCGATGCCCCCGGGAAGCGCCCTTGCCGCGATGGCATTCCCGAGCAGGGCGGGCCGGGCCGCCGACCCCGCTGGCGCCGTTTCGGGCATGGCTTCAGCGTCCGGAGCCCCGGCCGGCGCGACGGGCTGCGCCGCGGCGACCGTTGCCGGCAGTCCCGCGACCGGGACATCGGGCCGGGGGTCGACGAGTTGCGCCCGGTCGGCAGTCGTCTCCGCGTCGGCGTCCGCATCGCCCTCGGCCTGCGGCGGTTCCGTGCCGACAAGCGCCGGCAGTTCAGGGTTTTCCATCAGGGCCTGCGGAAGGGCGTCCTGGGGGGCGGACGTCTGAGCCGAAGCCGGCGGGGGCAGCCGGCCCGGATTGAGCCCGGGCGCCGCCATCTGGGCAATCATGGCGACGACGAAACCGAGCGGGTCCTGACCGTTCCCTGCTTTCTTCTGGCTTTTGCTGCCGGCTTGCAGCCCGGCCATCCCCGATGCGTCCAGCACTGCCGAAACGTCCGCCATGTCCACTCCCGAATACACCCTGCCGGGAATGCAGCAAATAACGTGCCCACGCCCGTTCAGGGCTCAGGATTATCGACCCCGAGCAGATACTTGCGCAGGGCGGTCTCATCGGTCTGCCGCTGGTCCCGCCTTTCCTGGCGCGCCAACTCCTGGGCGTGGTGCCGCCGGGCCAGGGTTTCGTAGGCCTTGACCTTCTGGCGAAGCGCCAGCCAGTGGGTGTGGCCCTGCTGCCAATGGGCCATGGCGCGATCCACCTCGCCCGTCTGCTGCAGGATGGCGGCATCCATCTTGGCGAGGAACACGTGGAAGTCGCGCAGCAGATGGATGGCCATGCCGCGGCTGCCCGTGCCGGCGAGGCGCTGCTGGTATTCCCGCTTGTAGCCCTGCAACTCGTCCAGCCTGGCCCGCGCCGCATCCTCCTTGCGCTTCAGTGACATGAGCAGTCGCTCCGCCGCCTCCATGCGGTGGCGGGAATGCTCGAGCAGGGTTTGCAGCGGAAAGCGCTTGGGCATGGCGGCGCCGGGCCTCGAAAGCCGGACGGAGGAGTCAGGCCGTCTCCTCGGCCTCGTCCAGGCGGCGGGCCTCGTCTTCCAGCATCACGGGAATGCCGTCGCGGATGGGGAAGGCCAGGCGGTCCGGCTTGCAGACCAGTTCGCCCGCCTCCTTGCGGTAGATCAGGGGGCCCTTGCACAGGGGGCAGACCAGAATATCAAGCAGTTTGGGGTCCATGTCGGTCCTTCAAAGCGTTCAACAGCAAGGTTTTTAGCCCCCCGTCCACTTCGGCGTCAACGGCAAGGTACCAGTCGTCCGGCCGGGCGAAAGCGGCGCACTTGACCGCGTCCTTCTCGGTCATGAGCAGCGTGCCCGCCGGCAGGTCCGCGGGCGTGAAGGCGTGGTGGTCAGGAAAGGCGTGCGGGACGAACTCCAGCCCCATGGCCGCGAGGCTATCGAAGAAACGCTCGGGATGGCCGATGCCGGCCAGGGCGTGCACGACGCCCCCCTTGAACCGTTCCGCACCGGCGCGGGCAGACGGCGAGGCCAGGCAGACGAAAGCCCCGGCTGCGAGCCGCATGGAAAAAGCCGGCCCGGCGAGGCCGGGCACCGTCCCGCCGCCGTTCACCACCACCGTGTCCACCGTCGCCAGGCGGGACGGCGGCTCGCGCAGGGGCCCGGCCGGCAGCAGGCAACCGTTGCCGAAGCCGCGGACGCCGTCCAGCACGGCGATTTCCACGTCCCGTCCCAGGGCGTAATGCTGGAGGCCGTCGTCGGCCAGGAGCACGTCCACTTCCGGATGGGAGGCCAGCAGCCGCCGCCCGGCCCCGGCGCGGTCGCGTCCGACCCAGACGGGGCACGCGGCGCGGCGCGCGATCAGCACCGGCTCGTCCCCCACCACCCCGGGGTCGCTGTCGGCCGTGACCGGGGTGGGAACCCGGGCGCTGCCGCCGTAGCCCCGACTGACGACGCCGGGCGTGAAACCAGCCTGCCGCAGCCAGTCGACGAGGGCCAGGATCAGCGGCGTCTTGCCGGAACCGCCGACATGGATGTTGCCGACCACGACCACCG
>CAIYOB010000844.1 GCA_903927685.1 uncultured Planctomycetaceae bacterium | reverse complement strand
TCGGCGTGCGGATCTCGTGGCTCATGTTGGCCAGGAATGCGCCCTTGGCGCGGTTGGCGCTTTCCGCCGCCTCTTTGGCGTGAATCAGCTGTTCCTCGGCCCGCTTGACGACGGTAATGTCGCGCACAAAGACGGCGAAGCCGGCCTCGCCCTGAGTCAGGGGAATCGGCTGCATCGTCATTTCCGCCAGGAACGGATCGCCGTTCTTGCGGATCATCGAGGTCTCCAGCCGCCGGCCCAGCATCGAGCCCAGTTCGCCGGCCCCCATGTAACGTTCCAAGTTGGTCCGCTGCCGGTCGCGCAATTCAGGCGGGACGAAGACGTCGATCAAGTCCTTGCCGATCACCTCCTGACGCAGGTAGCCGAAAGCGAGTTCCGAGGCGTGATTGAATTCGACGATCTTGCCCGCCTCGTTTGTGAAAATGATGCAGTCCATCGCGGCTTCAAAGATGGCCCGCTTCCGCATCTCGCTCTCGCGCAACTCGATCTCGGCCTTTTCCCGATCGGTGACGTCCCAGAACAGGACCTGGACTCCCGCCGGCAAGCCCTTGGTGTCCAACAGCGGCGTCTTGATGACCTGCACGTACAGCTTGCCGCCGTCCGGCGTATCGTGGGCCTCGACCGCCTCGAACTTGGTCTTGGAATCCATCACCCGCTGGTCGTCCAGGCGGTATTTCTCGGCCTGGTGCGCCGGATAGAGATCGTGGTCCGTCTTGCCGCGGATCTCCTCGAACGACTTGCCGACCAGATTGCAGAACGAGCGGCTGGCGAACAGGAATCGGCCCTGGCGGTCCTTGCGAATGACGTGGACCGGCAAGCTGTCGACCAGGTGCACGTACTGGACCTGGGCGTCGCGCAGCGCCCGTTCCGTCTTCTGCCGCTGGGCGATTTGCGTCTGCAGCTGCTCGTTGGCCTGACCCAGCGCCGCGCCGGTTTTCTCCACGTGCTCTTCCAGCCGGTTCTCGGTGTGGGCCAGCTTCCCCGTCGCTGCCGCCAATTGCTGCTCGGCCAGGGCCAGACGTTCCTCCGACTCGACCACTTCCTGTTCGGCTACACCCAGACGTTCCGCCGTGACCGCCAGTTCGCTCTGGGCCCCGGACAGCCGCTTCTCCAAACCGGCCAGTCGGTCGCGGAACTGGGGCACGGCCAAGCCGAGATATGCGACCAGCCACACGGCGCCCAGGGTCAGCGAGCGGTCCAGTAACGCGGGCCACGACGCCGCCTCGGAGAGGCCATGCCACTTCACGACCAGCACCAGTACGATCAACGCCGAGCAGATGCCGGCGGTGACGATTCCGGCACGGCGCTGGGGCAGATAACACGACACCAGCACGGCGGCCGCATACAGTCCCGCTCCGGCCATGGCCCCATCGGAAGACGCGTCAGCGACCAACCCCACTGCGGCCAAAACCGTGATCAGAAGAATGGCAGTCGCAGGGCTCTTCATGCGAGTGGCACCGTTCTCTGAGCGTCGTGTCGATTGCCGGCGGCCTGCCGCCGCACCGTTCGCCCCCGCCTGGCCTCGCCGGGTCCGTGACTGCGGCCAAGGATCAAGTCGCCTTCCTCTTGACCAGGACGATCTCGTTGCCCGTGTCGTTAAACGTCACCTCGTCCATAAACGTGCGGATCAACAGCAAGCCGCGCCCGCTGATCTTGCCGATGTTCTCCGGGTCCGTCGGATCCGGAAGGTGGCGGGGATCAAATCCCGGCCCCTCGTCGCAGATGGTAATCCGGACCTCTTCCTTGGTCAGCCGCACGTCCACGCGGACCTTCCGGTCACAGTAGGGCTTCTCCCGCCGCCGCCGTTCCGCCAGACGCTGGTAGGCTCCGTCCGGATCGTTGCGGAGGTCGGACTGCAATTCCAGATTGCCGTGCTCCACCGCGTTGACAAACGCCTCGTGCAACGCGGTCCCGATGCGGATCAAGTCGGTATCGCCGCACAGCCGCCAAGTCCGCAACTGCTCCTGCAGGAAACTGACCAACGGTTCGTGCCCGGCGTTCTCGACCCCCAGGACAAACTGCAGTTGAGCCGCACGCAACGAGGCCAGGGCGCGCTGCTGATCCCGCTTGCCGCTGGCGGCCGTCAGCACGTCGCGGATCGTGTGCACCAGGTCCCGCGCCAGATTGACCTTGGGGACGTAATGCGAAGCGCCCGTCCGCAAGGCTTTGACGGCGATCTCTTCGCTGCCGTGCGCCGTCATCAGGATGACCGGGATCGCCGGATAATCCCGCTTGATCCGCTCGACCAACTCCAACCCGTCCATCTCCGGCATCAACAGGTCGGTCAGGACCACGTCGGGAGGCTCGCGGACGATCGACTCGAGTGCTTCCTTGCCGTGGCCGGCAAAGCGCGTCGCCATCCCGACCTTTTCTACCACCCCGGCGGCCAAGCGGCGGTCAATCGGGTTGTCATCGACGATGAGCACGGTTGCCAAAGCGCTGATCTCCCGCAAAGGGTGACGCCAAGTCGCTGGTACGATACGCCCCTCAGTTTAACACGCAACCCCGCAGGTTCGCACCAGTAGTTAACCGGATTTTACGGAATGAAATCAGGTCAAGCCGCGGGGTCCGAGGCCTGACCTGATGCCCGTCTCCAGCCACACCCCGCGGGCGGCTGGCCTTACTTCTTGCCGTATTCGGCGCTGAAGAACTGCTTGCTGTCCTGAACCGTCGGCTTGATGGTCCGCGCGCCCTGATGCCAGTTGGCCGGGCAAACTTCGCCGTTGGTCTCGACGTACTGCAAGGCCTGGACCATCCGCAATGCTTCATCCACGCTCCGCCCCAAAGGCAGGTCGTTGACCACCTGATGCCGGACCACACCCGCCTTGTCAATCAGGAACAAGCCCCGCAAGGCGATGCCGCCGCCGAGCAGGACATCGTAGGACTTGGCGATCTCCTTGTTCAGATCGGCCACCAGCGGATAGTCGATCTGACCCAACCCGCCCTCAGTGCGAGGAGTGTTCCGCCACGCCAAGTGCGTGTAATGGCTGTCGACGGAGACTCCCAACAACTGTACGCCAAGCTTCTCGAATTCGGCAGCCTTTTCGGAGAATGCGATGATCTCCGTCGGGCACACAAAGGTGAAATCCAACGGGTAGAAGAACAACACGACATACTTACCCTTGTAGTCCGACAAGCTGACCTGCTTGAACAAACCATCCGGCATCACAGCCTGGGCCTTGAAGTCCGGTGCGGGTTGGGTTACGAGAACGGCCATGAGATCATCCTTTCCTAGCTAAACGGAGTTCATTGTCCAAAGTCGCACGGCGGTTATCGCTGCCGCCGCGCGTGGGATTAGTGTCGCCTTTTCTGACACCTACGCAAGGGGGCTAACTGCCGACTTGAGGTGCCGCGTCTGGCTTCGCCTGAATCTGCTGCACCGCCTCGACCAGCCGCAGATCATCCCGCGGAAATACGGCCCGCAGATCGAGCAACAGCCGGTCTTTGAAGATCCGGCCAAACACGGACGGCGTCCCAGTCCGCAAGCTCTCGGCCAACTCGTCCACACTTCCCCGCGCCGGCTGCAACGCGATCGCCCAGCTGGCCAGCGCCTGCGAGGGGACGCTCCCGCCGCCCAAGTACGCCTGGGACTCGACGGGTTCCGCCGAACGGATCGCGGCGCAGGCGGCGAATTGGGGAGCCAGTCGCGCCGCTCGCTGCTGCAGATTCGCCGCGGACGTGGACAGCAGCGACAGCAGCGGCAACGAACGCTCTGCCGCCTCACGATCCTGATGCAATCGCAGCGTCTCCAGCAGCGCCGCCAGCGTCAGTTTGCCGACCCGCAGGGCTCGCGACAAAGGATGCTGCGCGATCTTCTGAATCAACGGCTTGCGGCCCAGGATGATCCCGCACTGCGGCCCGCCCAACAGCTTGTCGCCGCTGAACAGCACCACATCCGCACCGGCCCGCAGACTGTCGGCAACCAATGGCTCGCCGCCGATGCCATAGCCAGCCAGATCCTCCATCGCACCCGAGCCCAGATCGTCGATCACGGGCAGCTGATGCTTGGCCCCCAGCGCCATCAGTTCCGCCAGCGCCGCCTGCTCGGCGAACCCGACAATGGCGTAGTTGCTGGGGTGCACTCGCATCAGCGCGGCGGTCTCCGGACCGATCGCTGCCCGATAGTCGTCGATCCGAGTCTTGTTCGTGGTGCCGACTTCGCGCAGCTTGGCCCCGCTCAACTCCATCACATCCGGCAGCCGGTAGCTGCCACCGATCTCGACCAGCTGGCCGCGGGACACAATGACCTCGCGGCCCCGAGCCAGCGCGGCCAAGGTCAGCAAAGTCGCCCCCGCGTTGTTATTGACCACCGTCGCCGCCTCGGCGCCGGTGACTTTGGTCAGCCACAGCGCGGCGTCGTCGGTCCGGTGCGAACGTTCGCCCGTGCGGACGTCGACCTCCAGGCTGGAGTACCCCCGAGCGACGTCGCCGATCGCGGCAATCGCCGATTCGGCCAGCGGGGCACGGCCTAGGCCGGTGTGCAGCAGAATCCCGGTGGCATTGATGACCGGCCGCAGATTGGGCGTGTCCTCCGTCGCAATCCAATGCGCGATCCGCTCGGCCAATTCGCCGGGCGTGGGGACCTTGATATCGGCGGCCGCCGTTTGAATCTCCGACCGCATATTGTCCAGGAATCGGCGGACCCCCGAGACAACCGCGTTCCGGTTCGCCCGCTCGACCAGCTGCCGCAAAGGCGGGCTGTCCAACAGCTCGTTCACTGACGGGATATTCCGAAAGACATTTGACATGGCATGCACTCCACCCGGGCTAGGCACCGGGGTTTCTGTCCAAAACCGTCCCAGCCAGCGGCGACCGACCGTAGCTGGCCATCGTTCGAGGGGCGTTGTCCCTGCCCCGGGGCTATTCTACGCCAGTTCATGAAAAAAGGGGACCGGACATTGCGGCGTCCGTGCTGGCATTGTTCGGTCTGTCTCGCGATGTAACCCGAAGCGTCAGCGAGGAAGTCACGTGGAAGCTAGCTGACGCATCACACTGCGAAGCCTTCGCCCGAAAGAGCGAACCAGGCCAAGAAACATTTGCACCCCCTCTCGACATCCCCGCCGCCCGCGTTAGAATTCCACCAACATTGACGCGGGGTGGAGCAGTCCGGTAGCTCGCGAGGCTCATAACCTCGAGGTCGCAGGTTCGAATCCTGTCCCCGCAACTTAAAAATCGGTCGCGAAACAAACGCGACCCACGGGTTAAACGAAAAGCCGAGGCTCAAACGCCCGGCTTTTTTCGTTCAATCCCAAGTCTACGCAACGGGTTACGATCAGCGGGG
>CAIYOB010000843.1 GCA_903927685.1 uncultured Planctomycetaceae bacterium | reverse complement strand
CCTCCTTGCCTCCTGCGCCTGCTTTATCGCGTCCTGCGCGTCCGCCAGCGCCGCACGGCGATCCGACAGTACCGCGTGAATCCACTCGTGCATCTGGTCCGAAAGGTCTCGCGTGCTCTGCTGGCACGCTTCGCACTCGCGATCAAAGAAGATTACGGCCACGTCACACCCCCTGATTTTTCGTGATTTTACAGACTGCGGTTATCAGCCTCAGAACGGTGCGTCCTCGAAGTCGTCAACCTGGCCGCCTTCTGACACGTACTCTTCGCGGGCCTCGATCGAAGACACCCGCGCTTCGATCCGGACCTCTCGTTCGGGTTCGGCCGAGTCCGAATCCTCCTGGAACTTGCGGCGGGTTTCTTCTTGGATCTTTCGGGCCTCTTCGTCCGCGGGACGACTTGGCGCCGCGCCTCGCCTGGTCTGTGGCGTGTACTCGGCGGCGTACTCGGCAGGGTCCGCCCGCTTGTAGACTGTGATCGCCCCCCCCCGAATCTGCTGAATCCTGTCCTGCCTGGTCGGCCCGTCGATGGTCGCGGTGTAGACGGCTGCGCCTGCCTCTGTCTCTGCGGCGAGAACCAGAAACCATGGCTCTTCGTATGGGGCTCGACCCGCAAGGCCCGCCTCCTCTTCGGCCGCGTCCGCAACGTCCGTTGCGAACGTTTCAAACGTACCGGCCGCGCGCCCCCCGCGAATGTACGTGACGAACGCATCCCATCGTTCAGGCAACGGCGGCGGCGGCGGCGACAGCGGCGGCGGCGGGAGCGGCGCACGTCGACGCCGAGCCTGCGCCCTCGCGCGTTCGGCCGCGGCGATTCGCCGCGCGGCCTGGTCCGGTGCCAGATACCGAACGCCGCGGGTCGTCTCGACCCGAACTAGGCCGGCGCGGGCGGCCGATGCAGCCTGCAGCTTCTCGCGCCGTTCCTTCTCTGCGCGGGTCAGCCCGCGCACCTTCGTGCCGTCCAGTCTGGTGAAGGTGAACCGGGCGGGCCCGGGTCCGGCCTTGGCCGCCGGCGCACCGGCCGCGCGGTTCGCCGCGCGAGTCGCCGCAGCCTTGCGGGCGGACTCGGATCGAGCCTCTGGCGTCCGGGCGGCCTGAAACGCGCGGACGGACGCCGCGCGCGTTTCGCTTGACTTAGGCTTTGACTTCTGCGGTTTCTTGGCCATGGTTCGTCCGATCCTCATCGGCGCCCTCCTGGGGGGCGCCTTCATCGCCGCCCGCCGGGCGTGGGGGTTCTCAATGTCCGACTCTACACCCGTTGCTCAAGAGCGGTTCTCCCCCAACTTCAGCGCGTCGGAGTTTGCCAGCCGGGGCAGGGAATTCGCGCCCGGCAACCGCGAGCGATACCGCGATCTGGCCCTCCGGCTGCAACGCGTCCGCGACCACGTCGGGCGTCCGATTCAGGTTCTTTGCGGCGAGCGTAAGCCCGATCACAACGCCGACGTTCGGGGCGAGCGATCGAGCCTGCATCTTCCACCAGAGGCGCGGCCGAATCACAACCGAGACGGGGTGGCCGCGGACTTCCGGGTTCTCGGCTACACCCGAGACCAGACTCTCGAGCTCTACCGCTGGATCGACGCAAACGCCGCGTCCCTCGGGTTCGGCGGGGTCGAGTTCTACCCGCGTTCCAACTTCATTCACGTCGACACCCGACCAGGTCGGGCCCGGTGGCCCTCGGACTCTGGCCGTGCCGACTACCCTGGGGGCCTGTCGTGACTGGTCTTGAGCTTGCCAACCGCCTGAACGTCGAACCCACGGGCCGGCACGTCTTGAACGACGGTCGGGCCGGCGTCGTTGCGTCGTTCTGTCTCGGGACCGATCCGGTCCTGGCCGTCGACGTCCAGACCCGGATTCCCGGGTCCGCCGTCTGGTACACCCAGATCGTACCGGTCGAACGGGCGGACGGTCCGACCTACCGGATCCCCTCGAGCGTGGCCGCGTCGTTTGGTCTGGTCTCTGTGCCGCGAGTCCCGGACGCCGGCACGCTGGCGTCGGAGTCCGACGCCTACGGCTCCCAGCTGGGGGCGGCCGAACTTCTGGCCGCGGGCGAAGGTTCAAAGATCGTAAGCACGACCAGGTCGGATCTGGACGCGTCCCTTGCGGGCGCGCCGTCCGTTGTGGCCGGCGCTGCCGGCGCTGCGGCGGCTACGGCCGTCCGGGCTGTTACCGCGGTCGTCGGCGGGGCGGCGGGCGCCTTCTACGGCGCGCTTCCGTTGTGGGTTCAGGTCGGGATTCCTGTCGCAGTCGTCGCCGTCGGCGTTGCGGGCGCCGTCGCCGTCGTCCGGTCGTTTCGGCCTGGGTCCGGCATTGGGCAGTAGCCGTACCCGGCGCAGCAATCGCAGGACCCGCGCCAAACGGAAAGAGTGCGTTCGCACTCCGTCACCCGCACCTCTTCGTAGCCACGGCCGCAGCGATCGCAGTACATGCGTTCTGCGGCCATGGCTAGGTTCGGGCGGTCAAGCATGATCTTCACGGCATTTACTCTTTTGTTGAGAACGGGATCTGTTCCGGG
>CAIYOB010000842.1 GCA_903927685.1 uncultured Planctomycetaceae bacterium | reverse complement strand
TGTTCAGGCACAGGACCCAGAAGTGTTCCTTGTCCCGGTCCATTTCGCTCTCCGCGTCCAGGATCGCCCGGAACACGGGAGCCACGTCCCTAGAGCCGTTGATCCGCTTGACGTTCGTCTTCAATTTGAGATGCTCGAAGCACTGCATGGGGCTGTCCTTTCGCAGACGGGGATGCCGATAGACAGGGCGGCGACGATCACCGCGTCACCGGACTGGTCGCCGGGTGCCCGGAAAACGCGGAAATCGCGTCCCTTTGTAAGTGCAATGGCAACGTCCTTCTTTCAGACTTGCCGCTTTCGGGGTAATAGGGTCTCACGTGAGACCCTTTTACCTCCGAAGAGTGGGTTATGGCTGAATTCGGGGATGAGAACGCTTAACCTCGCAGGAGGGCTAGGGCAACATCTCGCCCGCCTCGATCTGCTGGAGGACTTTGCGCAGGTTGCATCCGCAGTTGCGGACCAGCCGGACGTAGTCTTCCAGCGGCTTGCCGTCGAGTTGCTCGGACTGGGCGATCTTGCGAGCCCGGACCGCGAACGCCAGCACAACGTCCTCGCCGTGCTCCAGCGTCAGTTCGACGACCCGCGACAGGAACGGGCAGGCATCGAAGGCATCGTCGAACAGCTTGCGCTGGCCTTGGAAGGTTGTGGTCAGCACCCAGGTGGAATTGCGTTGCACGTTGTCTTGCTCGAAGACCGTTTGCAGGCGGCTGACCACCTTGGACGACAGGCCGTGGGCCTCGTTCACGATGAACACGTGGTAGCCCTTGCCCAGCGGACGGAATTGGCACATCCGCTCGAACTCCCGGACGCGGTCCAAGCCCACGTCTTGAGCGTCCATCTCGACCACCGCGTAGTCATCGGCGATCTCGCTGGCGATCAGACGGGCCACGGTGCTCTTCCCCGTTCCGGAATCCCCGGTGATCCAGAAGACGCGCCCCGCCAGACCGCGGCGGCGCAGCACCGCCATCTTGGCGATCAGCTTGTCCTGGCCCACAAGCTCGTCCCACGTGCGGGGGCGGAATTGCTCGTAGAGGCACTTCATCGGCTAGTCCTCCCCTGCAAGGGTCGTGATGAACACATTGCTCGCCTGCACGAAACGGGCATGGCGGGCGCTCAAGAGGGCATACACTCGGACCAGCGCGGAAAGCCGGTCCACGTCACTGTCGCACGACTCCAGCCGCTGCCGCAGCCACTGGGGCAGTTCAGCCCAGTCCGACGTGCAACGCAGATCGTTGAAGGTAGGCATACTCAGCCCTCCCTCTGGCGGTCATAGGATGTGGCGCATGAACCAGACCGCGTTGGTCCACAGCGTCTTGGCAAATCTTCCTGACTGGCGGCACTCGCAACGCTCGCCGCTCGCTCGAAACCCCCGGTTCCCGCAAGAAGCCGGAAATTCGGCGGCAATGCCGACGACGACGCCAACGACGCGCCGATGGCACTGGCGGCACTGGCCAGACTGCCACGATGGGAGAACTCCCGGCGCGTAGTCTATGGCTAGTCCATCCTGCTGGCGGGACTTGGCGATGGTCGAGAAGCGGATACAACACGCCGAGCCGTGCTCCGCTGGCGGCCCCGAATACTCGGTTCGTCGCGATGGGCCTTGAGACGGTCCCTCTGGCGGTACTGGCGTACAACCGGCGCACCTGCCGGCCATGTCGCCGCCGCCGCAGCGCACTGGCGGGTCCAAGTCGGC
>CAIYOB010000841.1 GCA_903927685.1 uncultured Planctomycetaceae bacterium | reverse complement strand
CCGCTCTTGGATTCCGCGTGGTTCCACGCCTCTCGCAATTCTCCGAGCGCATGTATTCCCCGCAGCCAGTCCCTTCGGACCGGCCTTTTTCAACGGTCACATCGCATTGGGCTCGGTCCCCCCCTTGTTCCCGATCAAGAAAAGAAAAACCCCCTCGCAAGCGAGGGGGTTTGACGGCGGAGGAAGTTCGGCCGGCCGGCACGTGCTCGCCTGCCGGACTTGGGCCGTATCTCGTTTTCACGCTACGACTTACTGTCCGAATCCAAAGGCGATTCCGGCGTTGCCGAGATTCGCGGCATGCCCGGCGTTACCCAGGAAGATCCCCATGAAGGCCGTCATCAGTGGCTCGCCCGATTGCAGCGTCAGCTGGCCGGCGACGGAGGACCCCTGGGGGCCGGAACTGGCCAGCGAGAGGATGCGCAGGCCGCCGTTTTCGGCGCTCGACCCGCTGCCATTCGTGTCCGACGCGACGAAGAAGTTCCCAGGCGTCGAGGGATCGAGCAACTGCCCAAAGACGAGGCTGGTCCCCATCGCGGCAGCGCTCGAACTCAAACCGCGGACCTGCAGACCCTGGTCATCCGACATGGGCGTCATGTCGGCCAGCCCCAGAGCGGCCAAGGTCGGGGGCGAAATGGTATGGTCTTCGGCCCAGGCGGGACCCGCTGCGAGAGCGAGGATCGCCACAAACAGTGCGCGTGCGTTTCTCATGGCTCGATTCCTTTGAAGCGAAGAAGGGAGTGATGCGGTTTCACGGACGAAGCTGCGTGTCCCGTGAAGGGTGAGTTCCGCTGGGTTGATCCTAGTCAGCACGGGTGATGGCTCAAGACAAGCCCATTTCGCCGGCCTCAGTTTTCCCGCCTCGCCAAATCACGCAGCCGCTAGCACCGTCGCGATCCGTGCAACCCACCCGGCACGATCCGAAAAGGACGCAAAGTTTGCGCAGACCGAAAAACCGTTAAACGACAGGCGGTGTCTGAGCCGAAGTCCATAAGACGAGGTGCTCCACGGAATCGCTGTCGGCGGACCGTTCGAGCCGGCCTTGACTGCCTCCGAGGTAATCGACCATGAAAGGACATCTCGCAACGACGGGGAAACCCCTGTCCCTCTGGCTCGCCGCCGTGTTCGCGTTCGGTGCCGGCCTGGAACCTGCGTCCCGGGCAAATGCTCAAGGGACCTTCGAGCAGGAGCTGATGACACTGGCCCGCCAGAGCGAGCGGTTCGGCAAACTGGAGGAGGCAGAGAAGCTCTGTCGCCAGATCCTGACGACGGATCCGATGAACCAGTACGCGCACCATCGCCTGGGAGTGATCACGGCGTCACGTGGGGCCCTGGATCAAGCCATCGCCCATTTCGGCGCGGCCGAGCGCGGAGGGCCGCCATCGCCCCAGTTGCTGAATGATTTCGGCGGCGTGCTCTACCTGCAGGGCAATCTGAATACGGCGGAACAGAAGCTGCGGGCCGCACTGACGCTCGATCCGGCGAATCAGGAGGCGGCTCGCAATCTCGAACTGGTGCTGGTCAAGCAGCAAGCCTTGACGGCTGCAGCGGCCGAAGAACGGCTGGCGGCCGAATCGCAGGCGGCCCGACACAACCAAGCCGCGGCCCAGGCGCTGGCGGCGGCCCAGGCGGCCGCTCGGGCCCGCGAAATTGCCGAAGCCCGCGCGGCCTTAGAGAGCCAAGCAGCGTCGCAGGCCATTGCCGACGCGAGGATGGCCAGCCTGCTGAGGACGGTCGCGGAGGCGAAAATGCGAGCGGACCGTCCTACGGCGCCGTCGCAGTTGGACGAACTTCCTCGTCCCGTCGCCGGCTCGACGCCAGCCGTCAATCCGCCGCTCCCTCTGCCCGTCGCCCCGGTCAGCAGTTTCCGTCTGACGGACATCCCTGTCGCGTCCACGCCGCTTGGCTCCACGGCGCCGAAAACGTCGCCTGCCGTCGCGTCGCCTGCCGTCGCGAAAGCCATCCCGGATGCCGCGGAGGATGCACCGCGGCGCGACGAGCAGACCCAAGAGAGCGCGCGCCCCTGGGGCCGCGTGATCACGCGGCTCAAGACGTTGTTCGGGTCCGAGTGAGACGAGGTGCTCGGCGAGTCACCAAGCATCGTTCGAGGAATAACTGCCAGATTGTCGCCTTTCGCTCCGCGAAAGAACGTTCTTTCGCGGAGCGAAAGACGACATTTGTTTCTCGAACGATGCCAAGCCGGAGGACGGCAAGCGGTGCCGCCTGTCCGCTGCCTCGACCGGGCTAGAGAATCGCTCCTTGGCAGCTCGATCCAGCCCCGGCGGTGCAGCCGTAGCAATGCTGGCCTGTGAGGATGCGCCGGCGGGCCAGTCGCGCGAGGTCGAATTCGCGGATGTGGCTGGGCGCATCGGGCTCCAGGCCCAGGCCCAAAATCTGGTTGAAATCGCAATCATGCAGCCGTCCGTCCCATTCGACGGACAGAGTGGTCCGGCACATCACGCCTTCGACAGCGGCCGGATTGAACGCCTGCACCAGTCGCTGCATGTAGGCGTCGTGCCGGCCGTCCTGTACCAGCCGGTGCAGGAAGCGGCCGACGGGCAGATTGGTCAACGTGAACAGACGATTGAACCGGATCCCATACCGGGCCTGCAGTTCGCGCCGGTAGTCCGCTTCCAGCTGGGCCTGCGGCGGCGGCAACGAAGGCCCGCCGGGGTTGAAGACCAGCGTCAGAACCAGGCCGCTGCCCGGCTGACCGTAGCCCACGGCGTTCAACCGCTGTAAGGCCGCGATCGATTGCTCAAACACGCCGCTGCCGCGCTGGGCGTCGACGTTGCCGAGCGAATAGCAGGGCAGCGACGCGACGACCTCGACGCCCTGCTCCGCGAGAAACTCCGGCAAGTCACGAAAGCCGGGGGCCAACAGGATTGTCAGATTCGAGCGGTCGATAACGTGCCGCCCCAGCCGCCGGCCCTCGGCAACCAAGCGGCGAAAATTGGCGTTCATCTCCGGCGCTCCGCCGGTGATGTCCAGCGTGGGGATCTCCGTTTCGGCCAGCACCCGCAGGCACACGTCGGCGATCTCCCGGCTCATGCTCTCGCGTCGATCCGGTCCCGCGTCGACATGGCAGTGGACGCAAGTCTGGTTGCAGACACGGCCGACGTTGAGTTGCAAGACTTGCAGCCCCCCGGCGTGCAGCGGGGCCAATCCCGCGTCGGCCAGCGCACGCTCGAACGGCAGTTGCTGTCCCGCCGACTGCAGGACT
>CAIYOB010000840.1 GCA_903927685.1 uncultured Planctomycetaceae bacterium | reverse complement strand
GTGACACCCGGCAAAGTGCCTGAAAACACGGGGTTTTCCGGGGTTTTCTGCGGTTATCGAAGTTTCAACCCTGTTGTTTTAGTTCAACGACAAGGATCACGCGGGCGGCCCGCGAGACCCTGCTAGACCGAACGACGCTGCGGCCGCCTCGCGTGCATCCTTTTGTTATTGCGTTGTGTAGCCTCGTTCATTCGGATGAACCCACCCAGTCGCGACTAGGAAGACGATTGAAGCGAACGCGATCGCCAACAGAATCCAGAAGCTGAGCGTCAGTCGGAAGACAAGTGGACTGTCATTTCTCGTTACTGTGTACCAGTTCGTCTTGATTTCGCCCTTACGATAGCAATCGACGATGCCTATCGACAAGCATGCGCCGATCGCAATCGCTCCAACAACGCGAATCCAGCGAGGTTCAAACAGCAACAAGCCCCATCCGATTAGGAACATCGTTCCCGACAGTATCGCAATTGCATGATTTCGCCGCAGGTAGCCAAAGTAGCTCGCTTTCGAGTTTTCATTCCTGGGCATTTGCGAAGCTCATTTTCCGCCGGCGGCATCTGTATACCGCGAGCATCTTCCCGCAGCATAAGCAATAACGACCATCGTCACCGGGCCGCGCCGGATGACGCTTCCATTTTCCAAGACCGGATCGCGGCTCCGGTGCACGATTTGGTTCGGCTGACCTCGGTTTGCACCCGATGTCGCAACGAATTCTTCCGCTTCTTCTCCGACGACTTCTTTGTATGTCGAAGCGAAAACGGTGTAAGGTGGCTACTTTCGCTGGATGATACATTGAGGCAGTGCCTCTCGCAACGCAGCAATCGCTGAATCACTGACGTCGGTACGAGCAAGCGTCAGCTTGCGGAGGTTTTTCAGGCCCGTGAGATGTATCAGTCCGGCATCTTCAAAGTGCGATCTGTACACTCCCACGTAGAGTTGTTCCAGGTTGGCGAGCCCAGAAAGATGGACCAATCCTTTGTCCGTGATGTTTGAATACCCGATCCATAGGAACCGCAGTTCAGACAGCTCCTTCAGATTGGCCAGTCCGGTGTCCGTGACATTTACCACGCACGGCATTTCAAGTCGTTGGAGGTTGTGCAGGCCCTTCAAGTTCACAAGGGTCGCGTCGGTTGCTTTCGCATACCCGAAACTTAGCGCAATCACTTTTCCGTGCTCATCTCGTTGAATCCGCGCACCAAGCTTTTCGAGTTGGGCGACGGAATTGCCGTCATCCGGCTGGGCTGGAACAGACGCGGCGCTGGCAAGAGCCCAAAAGGGGCCTGCGGCAAAGAACAGAATCGAAGATTGCAGGTAACGCATGACGCAATCACACCTTCTTGCTTTTCCACGGTCGCACTAGGTTCTCACCGCCGCTTCGCATCAGCGGGCCGGCGCAGAATGCGTTGATTTCAAAACCGACCCGACCGCCGGCTCCGCTGCATGCGATTGATTTGCTCTGCTCTACTCTTTATCCTCCCATCGTTTGATGCGGCGCATGGTTTGGGAGTCGTCTGCCTTGTACAAACCACGGAGTTCTTTCCTCGACAACACTCGCTGAGTGAGATGAGACTGTGATTCAAGCACAACGGTAAAGTGATCATTCTTTCGCGGGTTGACCTTCCCGTCAACCTCACCATTCTGGACAGCAGTACGGAAAGCTCCGGGATCGGGCAAGAACATCTTCAGCTCATTATCGCCAATTCGTCCGATGCGAACAAATCCATACGCATCATCGTCGTCGGCCCCGAGCAGTAAGTACGTTACACCATCGACTCGACGGGCCGTAACTTTATGGTTCTGAACGACGAATTCCTTCTTCTTACCATCCCAGACCAGGGAGCCAACGATCAGCTTATTGTCTGCCAGCAACCGGACGTCGACGACCTCCGACTCCTCGTTCGTCCATCGACCCGTAAAGAAAGACGTCTCAGCTTGTGAAAGCGGTTCCCCGATTCGACCGTTAAGCACGACGCAATCGCAGCCAAGTGAACAGGCAACCACAATAAAGCAAAGCGGAGTGATGAGGCGGTTCATAGCGGCTCCAAGCCGAACGAATTGCGATCTATCCGGCTGTACTCGGCCGGATAGATCGCGCGTTGAACTTAGCCGCTTCGCGGGGGACGCGGCTATGCGGTTTCCATTGCTTGCCGACTGCG
>CAIYOB010000839.1 GCA_903927685.1 uncultured Planctomycetaceae bacterium | reverse complement strand
CAGCCCCACGGGGGTCAGCCGCGACTGGGCGGCCAGGGCAACGCCCGCGGCGATCCGCACGGCCCAGGCGTACTTGCTGAGCGTCAGCGAACTGACGCACATCGACGCGGACGTATCCAGCAACAGGTACAGCGGGATCTGCCGCGGTTCCTGGTACTCCTTGACAAAATACTTGCCGGTGCGAGCCGAGACGCGCCAGTCGATCAGCTTGACACTGTCCCCCGGCAGGTAAGCCCGGGACTGGGCGTACTCCAACCCCGATCCGTGATAAATCGAATCGTCCGCGCCGAAGTCCAGGCTGTCGGCCAACTGGACCACCGCCAGCTCGAATTGGCGCGAATCCACCGGGTCGTGTGGCAGTTCGACGGTACGACGCATGAGGGCTACGGCTCCGCGGAAATGGCTACGACAAATCCGACAGGATGGATTCCAGGATCTCCCGGCCGGAGTGCCCTTCGGCGGCCGCTTCGTAGGTCAGCCGGATCCGGTGCAGCATCACGTCCTCGGCCAACTCGAACAGATCCTCCGGCACCACGTAGTCGCGGCCGCGGATAAAGGCCCGGGCGCGGGAAGCGGCGACTAGGGCCAGGCCGGCGCGGGGGCTGCAGCCGAAGTCCAGCAGCGTGGACTGCCGCGTGCGCCGGACCAGCTCCACCGTGTGTTTGAGGAACACCTCGCTGACCTGCACCTGCTGGACCGCTTCCATCGCCCGCACCAGGTCGGCGATCGTCGCACAAGGCTCGGCGGCGATCATGTCAAACGCCGTTTTGGGGATGGCCCCGCCGGCTTCTTTCTTCAGGCCCATGGCCAGCTGCCGCCGCAGGATATCCTGCTCTTCGTCCGGCGTAGGATAGTCGAGCCGGTGGTACAGCATGAAGCGGTCCAGTTGTGCTTCGGGCAGCTCGAACGTCCCGGACTGTTCGATCGGGTTCTGGGTGGCGATCACCAGGAACGGCACGGGCAGCTTGAACGTCTGGCCGCCAATGGTCACCTTGCGCTCCTGCATCGCTTCGAGCATCGCGCTCTGCGCTTTGGGAGCGGCCCGGTTGATCTCGTCGGCCAGCAGCAAGTGGGCGAAGATCGGCCCTTTTTGCACACGGAACTCGCCCGTCTTCTGGTCCAACACCTCGGACCCGACGATGTCCGACGGCAGCAGGTCGATCGTGAACTGGATCCGCGAGAACTGCAAGTCGACGGCCCGCGCCACGGCGTTGACCAGCAGCGTCTTGGCCAGGCCCGGCACTCCCTGCAGCATCAAGTGGCCGCCGGTGAACAGCGCGATCAGGATGCGTTCGACCACGGCGTCCTGGCCGACGACCACTTCGGCCACGCGGCGGCGGACGTCCTCGCAGAACCGGTTTGCGCCGGCGAACAGGGATGCGGGCGGGCCGGGTTCTGCCGGGTGCATTTCGGTAGTTGGCATTGCATACCTTTCACCATCAGCGCGCCGCGCGGAGCCATTTCCTGGCCACGAGGCGCAATTCATCTTCCGATAAAGGCTGGTGGCCGTCGCCACCGAAACAGGACGCTTGGATGCGCTGGACGTCCTGTTGCATCTCCGCTCGCTGGGCGGACGCCAGGCGGACCAAGTCGCTTTCGCCGAGCGCTCGCAGCAGCTGGATGACCACAAAGCCGTCGACCTTGGCCGGCATGTGGAACACGTCGGCGGCACGCAACGGACGCCGGCGAGAACGGCGACGCAGGTAAAACACGGCGCTCAACAGCAGGACCAGGAATCCCGCCCCGCCGCCCGCCGCGGCGTACCACCGGCTGCGATCCGCGGGCGCCAACAGTTCAGCCGCCGTCACGACGGCCTCGCCCGTGCCCACCGTCGCCATCGGCTCGGTCAGGTCGACCAAGTCCAGCTCGAGATAGGCTTGATAGGCGACCTTGGCTTCCCCCTTCGGTTTCGGCAGCTGCAACTCGATCCGCCGCGGCGGGGACAGCAACGACTTCGCATCGAGGGCCACCGTCCAATGGCGTTCGGACACGGCGTGGACCGTGTCTCCCCAGCTGTTCACCTGGCGGAGCTGCGTGCCCTCGTGCGGATCGATGCGGGCGATGGGCAACTGCTTGCCCAGCGTGTCCAGATCGAGCAGCGCCGCCAATTCCGGAACCAGGCCGCAAGCCGTCGCCTGGACGTCGAGCAGGATCTCTTCGCTGGTGTCCAGGCTGCGCGGATCGAGTACTTGCGTGAGGTCCACGCGCTCGTAGGGCCGCGGCGGCGTGGGCTGGTCAGTCACCTTGATCATCGTCTCGGCGGACTCGGTGGTGATCCGCACGGGGCCGGTCAGGTCGAGGAACTCGAGGCTCAGCTGGATCCGCGGGATCTTGTCCACGCTGGCGTCCTTGGCCTTGACCTGGATGTAGGCCAGTACGGTTTCCTCCCAGCCGGACTGGTCGGTGGGCCGAGGCTGGACGTCTTTGGGACTGAACGCGATGGCCCGTACGTCGAAGAACAGCCCCAGGGCCTCGCGGATGTTCATTTCCAACTCGTCGCGCCGGCCCTGCAGTTCGCCCATCCGGTACGTCGGTACAAGGGTCTTTTCCATGGACCGGCGGGCCGGCGAGTTGGCGGGCGGCAGCTCGTTGACGAGGTACTTGCCGAAATCCGCCATGCGTCCCAACGCTTCCGTATGCTGGACGCTGAACACGATCCCGAACTCGTGGTCGCGAAAGATGGTGTTCGGGCCGTCGACTCGGGTCACCAGCCGGGTCTCGTCCAGCAGATCGTCGTAGTAAGCCACCTTGTCTTCCGCCTGGAAGGCAAACGGGCTCTCCTTGGTGATGACCAGCGAACCGGCCAGGTATTTGTATTTCAGTTCCTCGTGCAGCGGGTTCTCGGCGTCGTCCAGCCGCGACTGGACGTGCTTGGCCAGCAGGTTGATGTGGGGCGGGACGGCCGCTTCGGGCAGCTTGCGCATGGTCTCACGGAGCGTATTCAGCGCCCGCCGGTCCAGCGGCTTGGACAAGTTGAGCCGCCCGTCGGAGTTGATCCCGAGCAGGCTGTGGAACCAGGCCAGGTAGACCTCGATCGAGTATTGCCGGGGCGTCAGCTGGGCGACCTGCGCCGCGTAGGCCTCCGCCGCCCGGATGAAGTGCGTTTCCGCGAGATTGTTCTTTTCCCGGAACACGGTCATGCGATCGGTGCTGGTGTCGGCCGCCAACTGCTGGTAGTACTCGAAGTCGCCCCAATCGCTCAGCAGCGAGCCGGCCAGCGTCAGCGTCTTCCAATCCTCGGGATGCTGCGTGCAGCGTTGGTCGATCATCTCGATGGCCGTCTGGTAGCCCGTGCGGACCATGACCAGCGTTTCCTGCTGGCTCCGCCGCGTACCGGACTCGACCTGCACCTCCATGTTCCGCCACCGCGACGCCAGGCCTTGCGTCATCATGCGGATCATCTGGAAAAAGACTGTCGCGTCCATCTGGTCGAGCGGGCCGAAGACTTTTTCGAGATGCGTCCGCTGGTAGACCTCGGCCTTGCTGTAGCAGACGTCGAACGCGCCGACCAGCAGCTCGGCGTTCCTCGGCGGGATCTTATGGGCGCGGAACAGGTCCATCATCTCCGCGAGTCCGGCGATATTCTTCTCCATCATGATGGGCGTCACCGAAATCCGCGCGTCGGCCGCCAGGTTGTACTTCCTCCGGATCGGTTCGGGCACTTGCGGGTCGTGGCGATAGGCCCAGGCCCTGAGGTACTCTTCGGCCAGGGACACGCCGGCTTGCGGATTGCGCGCGGCCAAGGCGACAATCAGCTGGGCGGCGTCCTGGTACCGGTCGCTGACCAGCACGGCTTTCGACAGGCAGACGTCGACGCGCTCGCGCAGCGAGGCCGGCAACGCTTCGGCCCAGCGGCCGTCGGGCGCCGTGGCCAGCAGTTCGCCCGGAACGACGTGCGGCTTGTTCCCCGTCGCCCCGCGGTACCCGGGATGGACGGTAAAGGTATGCTCCGCCTCGGCAATCCAGCCGTCCGCCATCGCCACTGCGACACCGGCCCACGGCGGCTGCGACAGATTTGTTTTCTCGCCGACGCACTGCAGCAGCGTCTTCTGCACCGCCAGCTGGTTGGTCCGCAGAATCACGTCCGCGTCGTTGGTCTTGCCGGTCGAGCGTTTGCCCAGGGCCACCGCCACGCTCAACGCGGCGGCCAAATCCCGTTGCGCCAGTTCGCGGAGCCACGGCTCGAACGACTCGGCCTGGGCCTTGCCCAAGAGGTCGGCCAGCTGGTCGGCCGCCTGCTGGCGCCGGCCGGCGTCCGCGTTGGCGTCCGTCAGCGCGGCGGCCTGCTGGACCCACAGCCGGGCGATCCGCGATTGCTGGAATTGGTCGAGTTCTTCCTGCGAGGCGAGGAACTTGAGGATCTCGTCGCGGACCGCTTCGTCCTCGATCTGCGCCGCCTCGGCCGGACTGGGCAGGTACGTGCGAGCCAAGGCGTCGAATCCGGCGTGCATCAGGATCCGGCCGGTCGGCGTCCGCTTGGGACCGTCGCCGCCGAGCAGCCGCGTGCCCTTCTCCAGGGCTTGTTTCAGCCAGATCTCCTGTTCGACGGGCACCGCCGCCCGCAGCAGCAGACCCAGTTTGCGGAGCCGGTCCGAATCGAGTTCTCCGGGACACGCGTCGGTCAGCCCCAGGAAATCGTCCAGGGGCAATAAGGGCGCACTGCGGCCTGCCAGGTCCGCCAGCATCCGGTTGTACACTTCGGCGGCGAAATCGTCCGGCAACCGGTCGAGCGTCTGCCGGACTTCGTCCCAGTTCCCCTCGTAAAAGGCGCGGAAGAAGTGGTCGGCCGGTTCGAGCTTGTCCGGCGCCATCTGGGCATACAGTTGCACCTGGCTGTACAGCGCCGCCGCGTGGCGATAGTACCGCTCGCGGTTCAGCCGGCTGTACTGCTTGCGCAGTTCGTCTGCCTCCCGCTTGGCCGCCTCCGCAGGGTCCGCAGCGGCGGGCTCCGCGGCGCCCACGAGGCTCGCGGTGCACGTCGCCGACAGCACGGCGAGCAGGATTCCGCTGGCGACAAATGGCTGCTTCACGCTAGGACCCTTCCAAGACAAGTTCGGTCAGTTCTTCCCGGCCGTCGCTCTCGACTTCGGGATCGGGCGGCTGATCGCTTTCCATCGTCAACAGCTGGGCGGCCGCCCGCGCTCCGCCGCCTCCGCCCTCCTGCGGCGGAGGCGGTGGGGCCTGCATCCGCAAGACGGCTTCCAGGTTCTGCAGCATCACCGTGTCGATGCCCTTGATCCCGCGGATCGACTGCAGCGAGCCGTCGTCTGGCGTGAACACCTGCGACACGCGCTCGCCCACCGCGGCGCCCACAACGGCGGCCGCCGCCAGAGCGAGCGAAATCAGGACGCGATGCTTCATGAGTTCAGTCCTTGTCCGGAGTGTTCTCGACCGCGCGCTGGAACTGGCGGCGGACGCGTTGTTCGTACTGCTCGAATTCCTGCGGGTTTTCCAGTTCGGCGAGGTAGCGGAACAGCTGCCGGGACCGCTCCGCAAAAGGACGCCATTCGTCCTCCGAAGCGCCGCTGGTTTTCAGGACCCACGTGGCGTGGTAATGGGCTTTGCCCAACTGCTCGCGCACCCCGCGCGTGATCGGGGCGTTCTCGCCGTAGCGGGCCGCCGTCTCCTGCAGCAACCCCGTCAGCTCCTCGATTGCCGTCGCCAGGTCCAGCGTCTCCAGGCGGGCTTCGCAAATTGCCAACCGGACTTGGTAGAAGACCAGCGGATCCTCGTCGGGCGGCAGTTCGACGGTCAGTTCGTTGTAGCGGCGGATGATCTCCTCCCAATCCGGCTCCGCCGCTGCCGCCAGACGCTGGATTTCCAGCAACCGCGTATGGGCTCGCTCGCGCGCCATCTGCCGGGGGCCTGCGTTGAAATGGTACGCCGCGACGCCGACGGGGAACAGCATCCAGAGCAAGACCAGCGTTTTCTTCGTCATCGCGCGGCCCTCTCCATCGCCCCGGGCCGGCTGACTCGAACCGCTTTCCAAGGGCTGCCAAGATACTCCAGCGCCACAGGAACCAGCGCGTGCACGACCGCGGCCGCGGCCAGCACGAAGATGGCGAGGTCCGTCAAGCCAAACGAAGTCTTCGCCGCCCCGCTGCCTCGGGCCAGTTGCCCCAAGGCCAACGTCGTGACGTGCTTGGTGTTGGCGTCGACATACTTTCCCCGCAGCCGCCCGGCCAACGTCCCCAGCAGCGACGCGTCCTGGCGCGAGACGTGGTCGTCGATGAACGTGCCCTGGTTCGGATCGCCGACTCCCAGCACGTACACATCCCGCACCGCCGGGGGTGGTTTGGGGATGACTCCCAGGTCCGTCGCATCGCCGTCGGTCAGCAGGAACACGGTTGTGCTGCCGTCGGGATAGTCGGCCAGGTGCTCGAGCGTCTTCCGCACGCCGGTTCCCAAGTCGGTCTTGCCCGGCTTCATCACGTACCACACCGGCAGACCGTTGAACACATTCCGGACCAATTCAGCGTCCTTGGCGTCGACGATCACCGGCAGCGCGTCGGTGTAGAACACGATCACGGAATACACCACGTCGCCGTCGAGTCGCTGCAGGATGCCATCGACCACCTCGCCGGCCCGCTGGGACCGGGTCAACGCGCGCTTGGCTCCGGCGTCCTGCAGCAGCATGCTGGGCGACAGGTCGGCGACGAACACGGCGTGCCGCGGGGCTTCGCGGCGGTTCTCGGTATCTGCGTCCGCGCGGAAGACTCCCCCGCTGCCGAACAGCAGCGTCGTCAGCGACCAGGCCATCGCCGCCAGTGAGACCGCCCGGACCAGCGGCACGAACCGCACCCAGCGCCGCGGACTGCCCGTCGGCCCGACCGCCAGTCGAGCCACGGCGCGGCACCGCCGCTCGTGCAGCTTCTCCGCGGCCAGGACCAGCAGGAAGACGCCGGCGGCAGCGGCAAGCGGGATCTGGTACTCAAGGGGCAAACGCATCGGGGCGGGCCGTGCAGGGGTTGGGGGCAGGAAACACGGCCCTATTGTGCTCGCTTGCGGCACGCTTGTCAAAACCGGTTTGCTGCCGGGTTTGCTGCCGCGTCAAAACTCGATGACCATGCCGTCCTGGCCGACCAGCGTGTCGGGAAAGATCTGGTGGACCTTGGCGATGCCGAACGGGTCCGGCTCGTGCGCCAGCGGATTGATGTGCACCAAGACCAGCTTTCGCACGCCGGCTTGCCGCGCGACGCGGGCCACGGGCGAGAGACAGGAATGGCCGGTCATGGCCGCCCGCTGCTCCCAGCCGTCGGGGAAGAAGCACTCGTGAACCAGCACATCGACGCCGCGGATCTCGTCCAGGTAAGAAGCGTCGGGCTCCGCCGTGGCGTCGGTCACGTAGGCCAGCGAGCGGCCGGGCCAGCTGAGGCGGTAACCGACTGCGCCGCCCGGATGGCGCAAGGGGAACGAGTGCACGCTGCCGCCGTCCGGCAGCGTCACCGGGCCGGCCAGCGGACTCCAGCTGAACGGGGGCCGGACGGGAAACAGGAACGGCGAGAACAGGTGCTCGTCGAGCGCCTGCAGCTTTTCCGCTTCGCCATGCACGCTGATCCGGTCCAGCGGTCGGTCGTACAGCAGGCCCGTCAGGTAAGTCAACCCGACGACGTGGTCCAAGTGGGCGTGCGTCAGGAAGATATCCAGGGTGCGGGTCTGCACCAACTCGCGCAGGCGATGCATACCGGTCCCGGCATCCAGCACGACGCCGCACTCGGGCAGCATCAGGCAGGGCGTGTCCCGGAACTCGTTGGGGTGGTAGCCGGCGGTGCCCAGCAAGTGCAAACGCATGGCGGCGGCCTCTCATTTCTTCAGCGTCGAGATCCACAGAAACGGCTTCTCGGCCTCGTCCACCCGCAGCTCGCTTTTCAGCTGAGCCTGATTCAACAGCCGGTCAATGGCGCCTTGATAATACGTCCGGCCCGCCGGCAAAGTGACGTTGGCGCGGGCCGGGTCGATCTGGTGCCGGGCCAGCGAATTGTGATCGAACAGCAGCGGCATATTGAGCCGTCCGCGGATGGCGCCCAGCGCCTGTGACAGAGGCGTGTTCTCGATCTCGACGTTCAGGAACTCCAGCAACTGTGGGGCCGTCTCCCGCGGGGACTTCTGTGATGGCCAGCCGACCGGCCAGGACTCGGCGGCCCGGCGAACGTCCGTGATCCACAGCTTGATCGAACCGTCTGCCTGCTTCTGCGGAGCCAGGACCAGGCCCAGCGGACGCAACACGGCCACCAGCGCCGTCCCGGCGCTCAAGCCCAGCAATTCGTCGGCGACCGGCTCGGCTCCGGCCATCACCTGCCGCGTCTCGGCATCCGCCAGGAACGACAGGCTGAGCCCGCTGGCAATCCGTTTCATGACGTCGTAGGACGGCTGGCCTTGGGTATTGAACACGACCGGAGCGCGTAGCGCTTCGTGGACTTTGACCAATTGCGTGGGCGTCAGGCCGAACGGGCCCTCGGTCTCTTGCAGTCGCGTTTCGCCGCCCTCCTGGATCTTGGCCAACCAGCTGCGCAGGCCGGCCGTATCGCCCATGCGGAACTCGCCGCCGGGCAGCACCAGCGTATTGCGTTCGGTCAGCAGCCCGATCACCCGGTAGGGACCTTGGCCGCCGGGTTGCCGCACCTCGACCTGGTCGCTCGGATTGGCCGAGCGGATCCGCACGGAACTGAACGGGACGTCCTTGATCGCCGCCAGCCAGCGTTGGGCCGCATTGACGGGGATGCCCGGCTCGGTGATCAGCTCCAGATCCACCCGCTCGGCGGCCCCTGCATCCGAGGCGGCCAGCAAGGAGACGGCGACGATCGCTGCTCCCCAGGCGACGGTTTTCGGCCGTATCATCAATGATCCTCCATGGTGGCTTTCGCGCCATCGTAACCCGAAGTGTCAGCGAGGACAACTCGTGGGCGACCGACACGTGGGCGCCCGAGCCTTGTCGGGCGACCGAGCCTTGTGCGACTCAGCCGCCCCGCGGTGATGCGTTGGGTGACGCGAGCGGGAATCCGTCGCCAGAATCCGCTCTCTCCCGTCCGGGAACCGCCTGCGGGTGGTTGCAGACGCGACGCCGGAACGGCAAAATGGGGCTTCGTCGGAAGAATGCATCATTGACCCCAACAGATCGCACAAGGAGAGACACATGGCGCGACCGGTCACGTTGTTCACCGGCCAGTGGGCGGACTTGCCCGTTCAGGAAATGGCTCGCAAGGCGAAGGAATTCGGCTATGACGGTTTGGAGTTGGCCTGCTGGGGCGATCACTTCGAGGTCAAGAAAGCGCTGACCGACGATGGCTATTGCGCCCGCAAGCGTGAATTGCTGGAAAGTAATGACCTGCAATGCTTTGCGATCAGCAACCACCTGGTCGGCCAAGCCGTGTTGGATATCATCGACGAGCGGCACAAGGTGATTTTGCCTCCCTATGTCTGGGGCGACGGCGATCCGGCCGGGGTCACTCAGCGGGCGATCGAAGAGATGAAGGACACGGCTCGCGCGGCCCAGAAGCTGGGTGTCAGCGTGGTCAACGGCTTCACCGGCTCGAGCATCTGGCACCTGAACTATTCGTTCCCGCCGGTGTCGGCCAAGATGATCGACGCGGGCTTCGAACTGCTGGCCGAACGGTTCAACCCGATCCTGGACGTGTTCGCCGAGTGCGGCGTCAAGTTCGCCCTCGAGGTGCATCCGACCGAGATCGCCTTTGACCTGTACACCGCCCAGCGGGCCTTGGAAGCGCTGGACCATCGCGAAGAATTCGGCTTCAACTTTGATCCCAGCCATCTGCACTGGCAGGGCGTGGACCCCGTCGAGTTCATCCGCGCGTTCCCGGACCGGATCTATCACGTCCACGTCAAGGACGCGATCACGACGCTGAACGGCCGCAGCGGCATTATCGCCAGCCACCTGAACTTTGGCGATCACCGGCGCGGCTGGGACTTCCGCAGCCCGGGCCGCGGCGGGATCAACTTTGAGGAGATCATCCGCGCGTTGAACGACATCAAGTATTCCGGCCCGCTGTCGGTCGAGTGGGAAGACTCGGGCATGGAACGCGAATTCGGGGCCCGGGAAGCGTCCCAGTTCGTCAAGAAGTTGGACTTTGCCCCCAGCGGCCGCGCGTTCGATGCGGCGTTCGAGGAGTAGGCCATGCCCGCGACCCGGCGTGACTTCTTGACCCTCGGCGGTTTCGGCGTGGCGGCGTTGGCCGGCACCGGGCTGGTCGCCAGCCCGGCCGCTACGGCGCCGGCGGATTCGGCTGCCGCCGGCGGCCAGCGTCCCTACGGTTTCACGTACGCGCTGAACACCGGTACGATTCGAGGTCAGAAGTTGGGCCTGGTCGGCGAAATCGAAGCCGCCGCCAAGGCCGGCTACGCTGCGATCGAGCCCTGGCTGGGCACGATCCACGAATACGTCCAGTCCGGCGGCTCGTTGCGGGACGTCCGCACGCGCTGCCAGGATCTGGGGCTGAAAGTGTGCAGCGGCATCGGCTTTGCGGCGTGGGTCGTGGACGACGAGAACGAGCGTCGGGCCGGCCTCGAACAGCTCCAACGCGACATGGATGTGTTGGCTCAGATCGGCGGCACGCACATCGCGGCGCCGCCCGCCGGAGCGAATCGTCCCGGCAGCCACCTGGACTTGGACGACGCCGCGGCCCGGTATGCGGCGATCCTGGAACTGGGCCGCGGGATGGGGGTCATCCCGCAGATCGAAATCTGGGGCTCGTCGGCGAATCTCAGCCAAGGTAGCGAGGCGTTGTACGTGGCGGCCCAATCGGGCCAGCCGGATGCCTGCGTGCTGCTGGACGCCTATCACATGTACAAAGGCGGCACGCCGCCCAGCGTGATGAAACTGCTGGGCCGGCAGGCCGTGCACTGCTTTCACATGAACGACTATCCCGCCGACCCGCCGCGGGAAACAATTACCGATGCGGATCGCATCTGGCCCGGCGACGGGATGGCACCGTTGGGCGACCTGCTGCGGGCCATGGCGGACAATCACTGCCAGGTCATCCTGTCGCTGGAGTTGTTCAATCGCGAGTACTGGAAGCTGCCGGCGGACCAGGCGGCGCGGACGGGCTTGGAGAAAATGCAGGCCGCCGTCGCGAAAGCCGGACTGGCCGACTAGTCCTTTCCGGAGGGAGTTCAGTCCGCTTCGATCACGCGCCGCCACCGTTCCGGCATGCCGCGCCAAGCATGCCCGTAGGTCTCTTCCAGCGGGACGTGGATGTACCAACCGGGGGCGAGGAACAGGGGCATGGCGGGCAGCGGGGCGCCGACCGCGACGGGCTCGATGTAGGCGGTCGGGGCGAGTTTGGCTTCGTAGGCCGCCAGCGTCAGCGGTTTGTCCGGCGGTTGACGGTATTCGGCGGCTTCCGTCCCATCCACTTCGCTCCAGATCGCGGCGTGGATCCCCTGCCGGTCGTGCGGTCCCGGGGGAAATAGATCCACGATCAGCAGGTGGTAGCCCTGGCGCAGGGCCGCAGTTGCCTTGTCGACAAATCTCGCCAGGGCCTGCCGCCGATCCTTGTTCCCCGGGGAGACGATCTCCAACAGCGCCACGATCCGGTCCCCTGTCGCGTGCCGGATGACCAGCGTCCGCTGCTTCTGGGCCACGCGTTCCGCTTCCGCGGTGATCGTCACGCTGACCTGCGGGGGCCGCTCGGCGACCGCCACGGCCCGGCCGCCGTCGTGCACCGACCACCGGCCGCCATCGAACTCCGGCCCCGTAGCCTCCAACGCCAGAACGTCCGGCCAGGCATCTTCGGCCGGTTGTTCCGCCAAGGCATAGTAGCCGGCCGGAAGCAATCCTCCGTTCAGTGCCTCTTTCAGGTGCGTGATCCAGGAACCGTGAAAATCGTGAAACGTCCCCGGCCGGACCCTGGTCCAATCATGAACGGGCATGGGGCATTGTCCCTTGACGAATGCGGTACGCTGTGCAGTCTACTCCGCTGCCGCCATTTTCGCCTGGCGCCGGTTCCGCTTCAACCCCTGCGCCCGACACCTGCGCCGCCGACAGAAGGCGAAAGCCGCCTCCTATCCCACGGGTTTTGTTCCTCTTACAATAGCACGCTGGTCCCGGACATCGATCCGGCCGGAACCGCCAGGATATGGATTGCTGTTGCCCATTCGCCGTTTTGACTCACGAGGGGTTTCGCAAATGTGCCGACCAAGGGTCCTCGCCCTGTTGTTGTCCACGTCCCTGGTCCTGCTCGGCGCCGGCGCGGTCCGAGCCGCCGCAGCGCCCGCCAAGGCCGAGGCCAAAGCGGCGGCCAATGCGTTCGCCAAGCAACTGGACTTATTCCAGCCCGAAGCTCTGCGGTTGGCGATTCGGGACCTGGCGGCGACGTTTCCCGGCCGGTATCCGGACGCTCAGCCGTACCTGACGCAACTCGCCGAGGTCGAAGGCGGCCTGGACGACATCCGCCTGGGGCTGAAGCAGGGTGACGCCCAGGCGGGACGCGAAGCCGAGCGGATCCTGACGCTGCAGCGCGAAGCCCTGCTCGCCAACCCGCTGCTGGACTTCGACCGCCTGCTGCTGGTCCGCCGCGGGCTGATGCTGGCGGAAGAGACCGAGGAACCGCCTGTGGGGAAGGGGGCCAAGGCGAAGCCGAAGAAGAAGGACAGCCCCTATCGCCGCCTGGGCCTGCCGCAGAACTGGCAGGGCAACTGCGCCCTGCCCAAGACCGGCTTTGACAACGAGATCATGACGCTCTCGCCGGTGCGTCCCGACGGCACGCTGGCCACGTTGTTCCGGCCGGACGGCGGCGTGTTTGTGGGCGATGTCGATCTGCATTTCGATGCCCGCCGCATGCTGTTCTCGATGTCGGCGGCCAAGGGGTCGTGGCAGGTCTACGAGCTGAACGCCGACGGCACCGGACTGCGGCAGGTGACGTCCGGCTCGGAACCCGACGTGGACAACTACGACGCCTGCTACCTGCCGGACGGCCGGATCCTCTATGGCACCTCGGCCAACCTGCAAGGTGTACCGTGCGTCGGCGGCAGCGCCCAGGTGGCCAACCTCGCTCTGCTCGACCCGGCGACCGGCCGGGCCCGCATGCTGACGTTCGAACAGGACCATGACTGGTGCCCGACGGTGATGAACAACGGCCGCATCCTGTACTCGCGCTGGGAGTACACCGACAGCCCGCACTACTTCACGCGCCTGATGTTCCACATGAGCCCGGACGGCACGGGGCAGATGGAGTACTACGGCAGCAACTCGTACTGGCCCAACGGCATGTTTTACGCGCGGCCCATTCCGGGCCATCCGACCAAGATCGTCGGCGTCGTCAGCGGGCACCACGGCGTGCCGCGGATGGGCGAACTGGTCGTCGTCGATCCGGCACGCGGGCGGCGCGAGGCCGAGGGCGCCGTCCAGCGGATCCCCGGCCGCGGCCAGCGTGTCGAACCGCTGATCGCCGACGGCCTGGTCAACGCCAGCTGGCCCAAGTTCCTGCATCCGTATCCGCTCAGCGACAAGTATTTCCTGGTCTCCTGCCAGCCGCACCAGGATGCGCCGTGGGGCCTGTACCTGGCCGACGTGTTCGACAACCTGGTGCTGATCAAACAACTGCCGGGTCACGCGTTGTTCGAGCCCCTGCCGCTACGCTCTACTCCCGTCCCGCCCGTCGTTCCCGATCGCGTTCGGCCCGACGCCAACGAGGCGGTCGTCTATCTGGCCGATGTGTACCGCGGGCCGGGACTGGCAGGCCTGCCGCGCGGGACGGTCAAGAGTCTGCGCGTGTTCACCTATACCTACGCCTACCAAGGCATCGGCGGTCACGATCGGATCGGCGTGGAAAGCGGCTGGGAGGTGAAACGCATCCTGGGCACCGTGCCGGTCGCCGAGGACGGTTCCGCCCTGTTCCGCGTGCCAGCCAACACGCCGCTGTCGGTCCAGCCGCTGGACGCAGAGGGCCGAGCGGTCCAGTTGATGCGCAGCTGGTTCACGGCGATGCCCGGCGAGGTGCTGTCGTGCGTCGGCTGTCACGAGTCGCAGAATTCGGGCACGCCGGACGTCCGTGCGCTGGCCACAGGCCGCGCGCCGGCGCCGCTGTCGCCGTGGCGCGGTCCCCCGCGCGGGTTCAGCTTCCTGCGCGAGGTCCAACCCGTGCTCGATCGCCACTGCGCCGCGTGCCACAACGGCCAGCCGGACGCACAGGGCCGCACGCTGGTCAACTTGGCCGACACCAGCCTGGTCTCCTTCGCCGGCGGCAAAGCGACCCAGCAGTTCCAGCAGTCCTATCTGGCCCTGCATCCGTTCGTGCGCCGGCCGGGTCCGGAGAGCGACTATCACCTGTTGCGGCCCCTGGAGTACCATGCGTCCACCAGCGAACTGGTTCAACTGCTGGAGAAAGGCCATTACGGCGTCCGCTTGGACGCCGAGGCATGGGATCGCCTGGTCACCTGGATCGACCTGAACGCCCCCTGCCACGGTACCTGGACCGAAGCCTACGCCGGCGCGGACGGCGTCCCCGAGAAGATCGCCGCCAAGAGCCAACGGCGGGCGGAACTGGCTCGAGTGTTGGGGAACGAACAGCCCGACGTCGAAGTCGAAGCGGCGTTCGCCGAACCGCCGCGGGCTGAGCCGCTCCGTCCCGAGTCGCCAGCAGCGAGCGCGGACCCGCCGCCGCGCGTACCCAATTGGCCATTCAACGCCCGCCGAGCTGGGCGAATGCAGTCCGCGGCCGGGGCGGAAACCCGCCGCACCGTCGACGTGGCTCCAGGGGTTGCGATGGAGTTCGTCCTGATCCCGGCCGGCGAGTTCGTGCTGGGGAATTCCGCTGGCCTGCCGGACGAACGGCCGGCCGCCCGCGTAAAGATCGACCAGCCGTTCTGGCTGGGCGTGACCGAAGTCACCAACGCCCAGTTCCAGGCGTATCTGCCGCAGCATGACAGCGGGTACATCGACCAGCAGTGGAAAGACCATAATTCGCCGGGCTATCCCGCGAATCTTCCCCAGCAACCGGCGGTCCGCGTCAGTTGGCAACAAGCCTTGGACTTCTGCCACTGGCTGAGCGCTCGGACGGGCCAAGAGTTCACGCTGCCGACGGAAGCCCAGTGGGAGTGGGCCTGCCGCGCAGGGACCGAGACCGCCTGCTGGTACGGCGGCGTGGACGCGGATTTCGCGCCGCTGGCCAACCTGGCCGACAAGCGGCTGACGGGCTTTGCCGTCCGCGGCGTGAACCCCCAGCCGGTGCCGAACCCCGACCCGCTGCTGGCCTTCTTGCCGCGCGTCGACACGGTCGACGACGGCCAGATGATCGCAGCCGCCCCCGGCGGCTATCGGGCCAACCCGTGGGGCCTGCTGGACATGCACGGCAACGTCGCGGAATGGACCCGAACGGCCTACCGGCCGTATCCCTATGTCGCCACCGACGGCCGCGACGAGGTTGCTGCCGAGGGACCCAAGGTCGCCCGCGGCGGCTCGTGGCGCGACCGCCCGCAGCGGGCCACGTCGTCCTTCCGCACGGCCTACGAGCCCTATCAAGCCGTCTTCGATGTCGGGTTTCGCGTGACGCTGCCCGCGCTGGATTCCTCCCCTTCGACGACGCCCGTCGCGGCTGCGGTGCGCCCGTGACAGTGCTTCCAAGTGGGAGCCACGGGTGGCTGGGGTCGAGCGCAGCGAGCCTCCAGAAGCTCGAATTCCCGGGGGCTCGCGGCGCTCGCCCCCGGCCACCCGTGGCGTTGATCGTTAGTTTGCGAAATGCTATCAACGTTAGCACGAGCCCCGTATTAGCCCCCGGAGAGTCCCATGATGCGAGCCATCCTCGTCTGCGCATGCCTGTCCGCCACACTGGCCGGCGTGCAGGTCTGCTCGACCGGCGCTGAGTCTTCCTCGTTCACACGCCTGGTTCCCACCAAGCCCTCGATTCTGGCCGCCGCCACCGCGTTTCCCGGCGGCAGCTACAACGCCGAGAACGTCCTCAAGCCGCCCGCTCCCAACGGGCATCGCGCGGACTACGCCTCGCACGGCTTGGGAGCCAAGACGTTCATTGACTTTGACTTGGGCCGGGCCGAGCCCGTAGCGGCATTCCGGCACATCCAGCGGCAAACGATCGACACGATCGCGGAGGCCGAACTGGTGTTCAGCGACGCAGCCGACTTTCAGAACGTGTTGGCCAAGGTGCCGATCCGGCACGTGGACGAGGTCGGGGCCACAACCTTCGCCGCGTTCCCGCCGGTCACGGCCCGCTACGTCCGCTGGCAAGTCACCTCGGTCCTGCCGGGGCGCTCTCCGAACGTCGGCGGTCAAGCCATCGAGTTCTTCGCGGCCGGTCCGGCGGAGCCTCGGCCCAGCGGCATCGGCATCGAAGGCCGCACGGTGCAGATCGTCGAACGCCAGGGTGATAACCTGTTCCAGCCGCTCAAGGTTACGCTCGATTATCCCTACGCAGAAAAAGCCACGGCCGTCGTCGCGATCGCCGGCCAGGAGCCGCGGCCGGTCGAGCTGACGTTCGGCCGCCAGACGCTGCCGTACACGATTGCCGCCGCCGCTGCCGAACGGACGCTGACTGTGGCGGTCGAGGTCGCCGGCCAGCGGGTCGCGGCCCGGGACATTCCGCTGCCGCCCACCCGCAAGCTGACGGTGTACATGCTGCCCCACTCGCACACCGACATCGGCTACACGGCGATCCAGACGGACATCGAGGAGAAGCAGATCAACAACCTGCGACAGGGCCTGGCCGATGCCCGCCGCACGGCCGACTACCCGGAGGGGGCCCGCTTTGTCTGGAACGTCGAGGTGCTCTGGGCGGCCGATCTCTAT
>CAIYOB010000838.1 GCA_903927685.1 uncultured Planctomycetaceae bacterium | reverse complement strand
GGGGGAACTTCCTTACCCTATCCCTATCCCTATCCCTTCTCCTCGTCCGGGCCAAGGCCCGGACGTGTTGAGTTCTGGAAATCACCGGAGGATTCGCCAGCCGTCCTACACCGAAGCCGACATGGCGACGGCTCAGTGGATCTGGGAACGCATCCACCAAATGCAGCCCGGGCGCAAATCGCCGAACTTCGACAAGTGGGCAAACGCTGTCCGCCTGATGCGCGAGCAGGACGGCCGGACGGACGAGGAAATCCGCGCCTTGTTCACCAGGGTCCAAGCCGATGCGTTTTGGTCAAAGAACGTGTTGTCGCCAGATACGCTTCGAAGCAAGTGGGATGACCTGCAGTTGAGGCTCCGCAAGACCAACGGCAAGCCGGCATCGCAGCCAAGCATCTACAAACCCCTAACACCGATCGTCTGAGGCACCCATGAACGAGATCACCCTACCCCTCGCCAGTGAAGCTGAACACGCCATCTGCGGCGCGGCCATCGTCGATCCATCCGTGCTGCCGGGTCTGTCCGAAATCATCTCCCCGCGGGACTTCGCCGATTCGGACCTTGGCCAGCTATTCGCTGGACTCGTGACGATTCACGAAGCGGGTCTGCCGATCGGCGACCCGGTTGTCTTGGTCCCCGAACTGCGGCGGCTGGGAGTTCCCGAGGCGGTCCGGTCCCCCGCCTTCATCGCCAAGCTGTTGGTCGATGGGACGGTGCAAGCTTCGCACGCCGAGTTTTACGCCCGGCAAGTTCAGCGTGCGGCCAGTCTGCGGCGGCTGCAGTACATCGGCCAGGCGCTGGCAGAGCGATCCGCAGCGGCGGCGGCTGATCCTGCCGACATCGCCGCATGGCTGGACGGCCAGCTTGCCGGACTGGGCCACCATGTACCTGATCCGCCCGAGCGCATCGGCGACGTTGCGGCCGGTCTTGTCGAATGGCTGGCCACCGGCTGCAGCGGCGCCGGCATTGTCACCGGGCTTGCATCGCATGACCGTTCCGTCGGCGGGTGGCAACCAGGCGAGCTGGTCATTCTGGCGGCGCGGCCAGGCGTTGGCAAAACCTCGCTGGGGATGCAAGTCGCAATTCACAATGCGACGGGAGGTAAGCCGGTCCTGTACGTGTCCTTGGAGATGACCGCAAAGGAACTGACCGCTCGTGTCCTGTGCGGGCTGGCCAACGTGGATTCACGGCGACTGCGGGCCGGTCCCCTGGACGCTGATTCCCTCGCTGCGATCACCAGGGCGTCTGGAAAGATAACGGGGCTCCCGCTGTGGCTGTGGGCTCCCCCGGCGACTACATCCGCGCGGATTCGCGCCGTAGCGAAGCGGGACTCCGCCGAAGGCGGACTGGCTCTTGTCGTGGTCGATTACCTGGGGCTCGTCCGCCCGAGCGATCCGAAGCGGCCGCGCCATGAGCAGATGGGCCAAGTGTCTGCAGACTTGAAGGCGCTGGCCAAGGAGCTGTCGGTTCCCGTTCTGGCGCTGGCTCAATTGAATCGAGAGGCGGACGGAAACGAGCCTCGTTTGTCGCACTTGCGAGACAGCGGCTCGATCGAGCAGGACGCCGACATCGTCCTGTTCATCCATCGGGACGAGGACGAGAAGGAAGCGGCAAAGCTGATCTGTGCGAAGCATCGACACGGCGACACTGGCACCATCCAGCTGATCTGGGATGCGCCACGGACTCGGTACGTTGACCCGTGCGCAGCCATCGTGAACGACTGAACACCATTCCGCCCCGTGCTGTGGGCCAGGCACGGCTGCGGATTCCAAGCAGGCCCGCAAGGAACTGAATCATGGAACGGACGACACCAGAACGGCAAGGGCTGAGCGACTACCAGCGCGGTTGGCATGACGGGGCGCAAGCCATCGTTCGGCTGACATGCGCCAACATGCGAGCGGCGCGGCAGGGGGCGCGGCGGACGATCACGTTAGATCGGTTCGACTCGCTGGTCGAGCGACACCTCGAGCGCGTGGGACTGCCGCCCGATCCGCAAGGGCTGAGCGATAACGAGATGCGCCGCATTGTGGCCGAACACCACCAGCCGGGGCAGGACACGTGAGCATGACCGCACAAACGCCCGATCCCGCCCCGCACGCGGCCGCTGGCGAGCGTGAGCAGGCCGGCGCGACTGCCGAGCCGTCTTGCGGGGCGAGTGCTGGAGCATTGCGCGTAGCGGACGGAATCCAGTAGTGGACATAGGCCCCCGGATAGCCGGGTCCTCCCTGGGCGATGAGCCTTGCGATTCCCCACCTCGTTGCGCCCGCGGGTGACTCAGACACTTTGTGACACAAGGAAAAATTTCATGACACTAAGCCCTGAAACGAACAAACTTATCCGAATTCTGGCGGGCGTCGATGCGTTGTTCTCGCCGATGCCAAACCCGTTGGTGGCGAATTCGGCGTGCGCGGAAATCTTCCACCGGCGTGAATC
>CAIYOB010000837.1 GCA_903927685.1 uncultured Planctomycetaceae bacterium | reverse complement strand
CCAGCCGTTCGCTCATCTTGGCGACCTCGAGGTCGCTCCAGATCCGGTTCACCGCCAGGACGACGATCAGCACACCGTCTTTCTTGGTCGTCACGACATCGGTCATGGTCCCGCCCTCCCCTGACCTCAGTATCCCAAATCGGCTTCGGGAATCAAGTTGGCTCGTCTGCGACGGGCTCGTCTGCGGAGGTCGCCAGAATCGGTGGCAGATCTTCCTCGCGCCGCTCTCGCCAGCAGACCAGCCACAGCAGCAGGGGCAGGATGACCAGATTGCCGGCCAAGCCGCCCAGCATGGCCAAGCTGACCAGCACGCCGAAGTAGATCGTGGGGACAAATTCACTGCTGGCCAGGACCGCAAAGCCGGCCACCAGGGCCAGCGTCGACAGGATCATCGCAAAGCCGACCGTCCGCTGGACTTCGGCAATGGCGTCAATCACCGACTTGCCGGCTTCCCGAGCTCGCAGAAATGCCTGGAGGTAATGGATCGAGCTGTCGACCGCCAGTCCCATGGACACGGCGGCAATCATTGCGGCCCCCATGTTGATCTTGAAATCCAGCCAGCCCATCACGCCGGTGACCGTCATGATCGGCAGGATGTTCGGCACCATGGCAATCGCCGCAAACATCACGCGGCGAAACGCGATCAGCACGCACAGGGCAATCCCGCTGGACGAGACCAGGAACGCCAGCCACTGGTCCCGCAAGATGCTCTGAATCAAGTTGGTGAGCAACACAAAGAAGCCCGTCACCCGGGCCTCGGGGAATTCCTCGCGAGCCAGTCGCGTGACCGTTTCGATTAGCCGGCGTTTCTGCTCCGCCGACTGGCGTTCGGCCGAACGCAGCATGATGCGGTAATAGTACTCTCCGCGGGCCTGCGGATCCTCGGCGTGTAGTGCCGCCGTGAACGTCGGCATGTGAGCCCGCATCGCGGCCACCGACGCACTGACGGTCGCGGTGCGCGTCAACAGACGTTTCCGCTCCAGGTTGGGCGTCCCCGCCCAGACGGCATCGGCGATACTGACCGTGCGCACGGCTGGCGGACCGGCGCTTGCACCCGTGGCCAACTCCCGCGAGATTCGCTGCTCCAGCCGGCGAACCCTCTGCAGATAGCCGAAGTCCAGCGCCTCCGGGGCCGGCAGAACGACGTCCCAGACGCCCGCGCCGCCCAGGTCGGTCTCGATGATCTCGTACGCTCGAACAATGTGACTGCCGCTGCGAAAGTTCTTCGTGAAATCCGTCTCCAGTTCCAGGCGGTAAGCGCCCGCCGAGCCGATTCCGCACAGCCCCAACACGACGAACAAAATCGTCTTCGGGCGACGTTCCATCCAGAACGCCGAGCGCATCAACTGTTGGCCCAGCACGCGATCAATCCGCGCCTGGCCGACGACCTGCACCGGGGGCCCGAGCAGGGTCAGGCCCGGCGCAATCAGCATCGCGCTGACCAGCACCAACACCGAGCCCACGGCCATCATCAGGCCAAAATCCCGCACCGGCCCGACGCCGGCGACCAGCAGGGACGAGAACCCCACGGCATCCGTCATGATCGCCCAGAACACGGGCAGCGTCAGCAAGGCAGTGGTTAGGAGGAAGGACTCGTGAGGCGTTTTGCCATCCCGGCGAGCATCGCGAAAACGGACAATCAAGTGCATCACCGTAGCCACGCCGACCACCGTGACAATCGCGGTCAGCATCGAACTGACCATGCTCAGCCGCACCCCGGACACGACCAGCAGCGCCTGCGTGGCGAGCAGCGCCAGTTGCACGACGGCGATGCACAACACCATCCACCGCAGGCTGCGGAAACAGACCAGCAGCACGACGGACAGCAGGATCGTCGAGGTCCAGCCCAGGCGCCGGCCGTCCTCCTCGACATAGCGAAAACCGTCGACGACCATCACGGGCTCGCCTGCGACCGTGCCGCCAGCCAGCCGCTTGATCTTGTCCCGCAATTGGCTGACGGTTTCCTCGCGCGTCACGCCCTCCGCTTCCTGCGGCTCCAGCATGCAGATCACGGCCGCCGTGCGGCCGTCCGTGCCATGCGTGTACCCCTCGAACAGTTTGCGGAACCGCCGAGCCAGACTGCTCTTGGAATCCACAATTCCGTTTTCCGGCGAATCCGCCGAGCCCATCAGGCCGGCGGCCATCGCGACCTTGTCCAGCACCGTGTCGATTTCCGCCAGGCTGAGCACGTCGCGGACGCCGGGCGTCGCTTTCAGTTGCCGGCTGATCTCCCCCAGCCGCTCGATGCCGCTGCGGTCCTCGGCCAGCAACTGCGGATCCGCGTATACCGCCAAGACGACCTCGTTGCCTCCAAATACGTTCTTCAGCTGTAGATACGGCGGCAGCAGAGGATCGTTCGGAGCAAACATGTTCTCGATCGAGCGATCGAACTGGACGTTTCGCGCCGGCACGACGCAAGCCGCAGCCACCAGCAGGGCCAGCAACAGCAGCGGCCAGCGGCCGGCGAGCAGCTTGGCGGCGATCCACTCGCTGAATGACCTGGGCATGACGTGATTCATCGGGCTTGGGTTAGCAAGCGGCTGGCTGGGGAGGCGTTCGACGCAGTGCCAGCCGCTACTACAGTGTACCCGCGCCGGCCGCGGCAGCCCACCCCACCCCGAACTCGAACGGCGTGTAGCAATGACGATTGGGGAGACTGGGCCGATTGGGGTTGCGGAACGGGGGCAGCCAAAAAAAGTGGACCCCCGCCGCGGTTCGGCCGATGCTGTCACGAACAAGCGTGCTTGCATACGACCGCCCTGCGCAGCTGCAACCATTGTCGAAAGCGGTAAGCCTATGTCTCTGGTCTGGATGCAATCCCTGATGGGCACCTTCTTCATCGCCGTCTGGCTCATCATCGGCCAGATCATCGTGGACCAGCGGCGGCGGCAGCGCCGGCCGAAGGCTTACGGCGCAAAGAACGTGTAGTAGGGGGCGCCCTGCGCGATTCGCTGGACGTACAGCCCGGCCTCCCGCAGGTGATAGTCGCCCCACAGACAGGCCTCGCCACAGGGGAT
>CAIYOB010000836.1 GCA_903927685.1 uncultured Planctomycetaceae bacterium | reverse complement strand
ATGCTTAGCACGCGTTCGTCCGTCAGCCGGCCGACGGGTGTCAGCGGGTGGGTTCGCGTCAGGAACAGGACCTCGGACTTGTAGACATTGCCGATCCCCGCCACGATCGACTGGTTCATCACCGCCTCGCCGATCGGCGTGCCCGCGTGCACGCGAAAGCGGCGCAGCACCTCGGCGTCATCCACGTGCTCGGCCAACAGGTCCGGCCCCAAGGTTGACAGCTGCGGATGCCGCCGCAACTGGTCCGCCGACAGCAACTGCAGCACCTTGGGCGAAAAGCAGACACAGACGCTGCCGGGCACTTCCAGGACCAGCGCCGCCAGGCGGCGGTCTTTTTGCCACGGCTGGCCCGGGGGATACCAGTGCCACGCCCCATGCATGCCCAGGTGGGAATGGATCACCCGACCGTCATCCAAGTGCAGCAACAAGTGCTTGCCCCGGGCCTCGACCGCCGCGAACGTTCGGCCGGCCAGCGTATCGGCGGCAAACGACGCCTCGCGGGCTCGCGCCGCCTCGATGCGGCGTCCCGCCAGCAGCGGCCGCAGCCGAGCCGCAGTCCGAAAGATCGTGTCGCCCTCCGGCATCCCTTGTCCTCCTGGCAGGATTATCGGCTCCGTGGTTGGGCATCGCAAGTGCTTCCCCCTGCCTGAGGCCAGACACCATTCGTTGACCTTTGGATTCCTGACCTTGGGATTCCTGCTTGCCTGGCCGCAACCTGCGGCGGTACAATCACCAGCCCGGCTGCGCGGCGTTGTGCGTCGCGAAGCCCGGCCAACCGCCAGGCCGGGCTGGGACTGGGGGACAACGATGCCCCTCACCCCTTCGTGCTGCGGGCGGTGTCCGATACATTGAGCATCCCGGGTAGGCGCGAGGGTGCGGCACGAGGCAGGAAGATGGCCGAGCAATCACCTCCGACCACCGAATTGAGGAAAGCCATTCTGCTCCACCAGCAAGGCGAGTTGACCGAGGCGGAAGCCGCCTATCGCCGCGTGTTGGAAGCCGAGCCGGACCAGCCGGACGCGTGGCATTTGCTGGGAGTGTTGGCCCATCAACGGGGCGACAGCGAGGCCGCGATCGAGCGGATTCGCCGCTCGCTCGCCATCGATCCCCGGCAGCCGCTGGCCCAGAACAACCTGGGGAATGTGCTGTTTGCCTGCGGCCGCGTAGACGAGGCGCTGGCCAGTTACGACGCGGCTCTCGCCATCCGTCCCAACTATCCCGAAGCGCACCACAACCGTGCCAATGTGCTGGCGCGCCTGCAACGGACGAACGAGGCGCTGGCCGGCTACGAACGGGCGGTTGCCCTGCAACCGGACTATGCTGCGGCGAGGCGTGCGTTGGCCACCATGTACGAAGACGAGAACTGCCTGCCGCAAGCACTGGAACACTGTCGCTGGCTGGTCGGCCACGCGCCGCCCGCGCGACACCAAGCCCTGCAGCTGGGCCGCGTCCTGAGGAAACTGAATCGGCTGGACGAGGCCTGCGAGGTTTATCGCCAGTGGTTGAGCGTGGAGCCCGACGATGCGTTGGCCGGGCATTTCCTGGCAGCTTGCGGCGGACTGCCCGTGCCCGCTCGGGCGGCAGACGAATGCGTGCAGGCGACGTTCGACAACTTTGCCGACGAGTTTGACGACTGCCTGGCGAAGCTCGCGTACCGCGTGCCGGCGCTCGTCGACCAGTTGGTCCAAGAGGCCTGGGACGCCGCGGGGAAACCGGCCTGGGATGTCGCCGATCTGGGGTGCGGGACGGGCTTGTGCGGTCCGGGGCTGCGAGTCGTGGCGCGCCGCTTGGCGGGCGTCGACCTGTCCGCGCCGATGCTGGCCAAGGCCCGCGAACGTGGGACTTACGATGAGCTGGCTGAGCAGGATCTGGTCGCCTTCCTGCGGCAGCGGCCGGGGGCCTTTGACCTGTTGGTGTCCGGCGATACGCTGGTCTACTTCGGCGACCTGGAGCCGGTGTTCGCAGCGGCGGCCCAGGCCCTGCGACCAGCTGGAATGCTCGTCTTCTCGGTCGAGAGGCAGGTCAGCGATCCTGCGGAGGGACGTTTTCAATTTCAATTGAACCGCTTCGGCCGCTACGTGCATCGCCCAACCTACGTCCGCGAGACACTTGCCGCGGCCGGCTTCGAGCTGCTGGTCGACCGCGAGGAGGTGCTGCGTTGCGAGGCGGGAGAACCTGTCCCGGGGTTGCTGGTGGCGGCCAGGAAATCCTGAACGAGGCAAGGCACACCATGTCGAACCAAGATACGCCCGAGGAACAGCCGGCCGCGGCACGCCAACAGGTGCGAATGAGCGACACCGAAGCGGTCGCCCTGGCGGTGGATCTCCACAAGTTCGGACGGATCGCGGAAGCCGACGGGATCTACAGACGGATCCTGGAAGCCATCCCCGACCACGTGGACGCACTGCACTTTCACGGCCTGCTGTTGTTCCAGCAGGGCCAGCGGGCAGCCGGGATCCAAGCGGTGCGGCGGGCCGTCGAGCTGCAGCCGGACTACGTCGAGGCCCACAACAACCTCGGTAACATGCTCAAGGAAACCGGCGATGACGAAGGCGCGCTGCAGGCGTATCGCCGAGTCCTGGAACTCCGTCCGGATCACGCCGACACGCATAACAACCTGGGCGTAATGCTCCGCAAGCGCGGACAGCTGGCGCAGGCTTTGCAGTCTTACCAGGAAGCGACCCGGCTGGAGCCACGACATGCGGATGCCTGGCACAACCTGGGCAATTTGTATCAAACCATCCACCGCTGGGACGAGGCGATGGCAGCTTACCGGCGAGCCGCTGCCTACCGCCCTACGCGTGATGCCACGTACGTGGAACTGGGCCGCGTCTGCTATCGGGCGGGCCGCATCGAGGACGCCGCACGCATCTACCGCGAATGGCTCCAACGCGACCCCGCCAATCCCATCGCCCAGCATCTGGTCGCCGCCTGTAGCGGGGAGAGCGGGCCGAGCCGAGCCAGTGACGACTACATCCGGCGGACGTTTGACACCTTTGCCGACAACTTTGACCAGGTTCTCACGCAGCTCGACTACCATGTTCCCGGGCTGATCGCCCAGTTGTTGGAACAAGGCGACCTCGGACTGGAGCGTGCCGTCGATATCCTGGACGCCGGCTGCGGCACGGGGTTGTGCGGCGTCTCCTTGCGGCCGTACGCCCGCCGACTGGTCGGCGTGGACCTCTCGCCGCTGATGCTCAGCCGGGCCCGCGAGCGAGGCGTGTACGACGAATTGTTCGAGGCCGAGCTGACGGGGTACTTGGGATGTCATCCGGGGCAATTCGACTTGATCGTGTCGGGCGACACGCTGGTCTACTTCGGAGACTTAGGCCCGGTGCTGTCCGCCGCCCGGGCGGCCTTGCAGCCCGGCGGTCGGTGCCTTTTCACCGTGGAACGGGAAACCGCCGCCGAGAGCTGTTCGGGGTTCCGAATCCAACCCCACGGCCGCTACTGCCACACGGAGAGCTACGTGCGCCAAGCCCTGACTGCCGCCGGCCTGGAGCTGAACTGGCTTCGCAATTGCGTGCTGCGTCAGGAATTGGGGGAACCCGTTGCCGGGATGCTCGTGCTGGCACAATGCTAGCACTTCCAGTGAAGCCGGGAGGCTGCCCCCTGGCGGAATCGTCCCGGCGGAATGATCTTGCAGCCGTTTCGTCTTCTCGCCAAACTACCGGCCTCTGGGTGGCGTCGCGCGCTGTGTTTCTGGCCTTGCCAGCGGAGATTCCATGTTCTTCCGGCTCTGCATCTGGTACTTCTGCACCGTGCTGGTCTGCAGCTCGGCCGGATGCGGCATGTATTCGCATGGTTCTCTGGTCGGTCCGACCAACCCCCAGCCGCCCGGGTTCGAAAACCCGCTGCTGGTTCCCGTTACCGATCGCGACGTGCTCTGGGACCAGGTCATCGATGCCCTGGACGATTACTTTGTGATTCAGCGGGAAGAACGGGTGCGCCAGGTCGGCGACGTGCTGCTCGAGGGCCGCATCGAGACGTTTCCTGTAGGCGGCGCGACGCTACTGGAACCGTGGCGGAGGGACTCGACCCACGGACCTGAACGACTGCAATCCACGTTACAGTCAATTCGCCGCCGGGCCGTAGTCCGGGTCACCCCGACAGGCGGCGGCTACTTGATCGACTTGGCGGTCTACAAAGAACTGGAGGATATGGCAAGTCCTCAGCATGCCAGCGTCGGACAGGCGCGCGTGCGCCACGAGACCACCCTGAACCGGAACGAGGAGGAGCAGGGAGCGGATGCGTTCACTCTGGGCTGGATTGCCTTGGGACGTGACGCTTCGTTAGAGCAGCGCATTCTGCAGGAAATTCGCGACCGGACCACGGGGCCCTGAGGCGGCCAAAGACGCCGCTGGCCGCCATTCCAGTCCGAAGCGACGTGAGGCCTGTGCCGTCACGAGATCGTGTGCGTCGCCAGCGTTTCCGCCATCGCGTGCGCAACGACCGGCGGGGCCACCGCAGATTTCGGCTTGCGGTACACCGGCAGCTTGATGGTAAAGCAGGTGCCGACTCCGACACTGCTCTCCACGCGGATTCTCCCGCGGTGATGTTCGACGATACTCCGACAGGTCGCCAGCCCCAGACCGGTGCCGCCTTTGCCGCTGTCATCGGGCCCCTTCTTGGTGCTGAAAAACGGATCGAAAATCCGCGGCAGTTTGTCGGCTGGGATCCCGCTGCCGGTGTCGCGGACGGTCAGGTCGACGGTGTCGCTGGTCGGATCATGCGACAGCCCGATGAAGATCCGTCCTCCCTCGGACATCGCCTGGCGGGCATTGATCAACAGGTTAAGCAGAATCTGCTGAATCTGGTTGCCGATCGCTCTGGCGGGTGGGACCGATTGAATCTGCGTATCAACGCTGACCCGATATTTGCGCAACTCGCGGTCGAGCAGGACCAAGGTCTCCTTGATGATCGCGGCCAGATCGGTGGGCTCGAAGGAGTCGGACCGGTTTCGGGCCGCACCCAGCACCGCGTTGGTGATCGTCGCCGCCCGCTCACCGGCCGCCAGGATCTTCTCGAACGCTTTGTCCCTTGTCGCCTCGTCCTTGTGCCGAACTCCCATCTTCGCGTAGTTGATGATCGTCATCAGCACGTTGTTGAATTCGTGCGTGACCGTGCTAGCGAGTTCCCCAATCGCCGTCAGTCTTTGGGCCTGAGCCAATTGCTGTTGGAGAAGAGCGATCCGTTCATCGGCGCTCGCCATCCCGCTGGTCCCGTTCGTCGTCATCGGTGGGCCTCAAGTCGGTTCTAGAACCGCCATCTTCGCCGGATTGCCGAGTCGTGGGCGATTGTTGCGGTTTACCTGTCCGGCAAGTCTTAACTCTTTGCACGTCAGCGGCTTACAGACACGGTAGGTATCGTCGCATTGAACTGGCTCACTGCAGCAGAAGCCCCTATAATCGCTGCCACCGGCACGAGGAACACGCTGCATGCATACAGTCGACTTGAGGGAACAGGCCCTGGACTTGGCCCAACGGCTAGGCTACCGCATTCGTGAAGAATGGCTGGGCGGAAGCGGCGGCGGTCAGTGCGATTTTGCAGGCCAGCGCTGGATCTTTGTCGACTTGGCGCTGAACGCCGCGGAGCAGTTGGAACAAGTCGCCGCGGCGCTACGCTCCGACCCGGCGATCAACGAGTTTCCACAGCCCCCAGTACTTCGCCGGCTGCTGGCCGCGAGGAAACCGGCATGAAGAGGGGAAACGGTCGCCAACAGTCCGGCTTCAATTGGCGTCCGCGGTCTCGTCACGCGACTCGGACTCCGGTTCCAGCGCCGGGTCGATGCGCGGACCGATGGTCACTTCGTCATACTTGGCCTGGACCTCCGGCAGCGCTGACGCGCGGGCCAAGGCGATCACTTTGCGGACATCGACATACGGGTTGCCCTGGACGGAACCGTCCGGCTTGGCTTGCACGGCGTACAAGGGAATCCAGAGGAAGTGGCCGCTCGAGCTTCGCGCCTTTCCTCCGACGATCTTGCCCTCGCTGTCCAGTGCCAGAGTATAGCGGAAGGTCATCGACTGTTTTCGGTTGCCAACCCGCTCACCGCTATCCGTATCGGTCTGCAGTGACGAATCACTCCCGTAATAGCTGTAGGTGACCGAGGTTTCGACGTCTTTGTACGTCAGTCCATCACCTTCGCCCGCATCGGTCATCGAGTTGACCTTATAGGCATACACGGGATTGTTCCAGGCGACCTGCCCCTTGGTGCGGTCCATTCCGACCGGATACCCGGCTTGGCCCACATAGTTAGCCAGGGTCAAGTGAAATGTGCCCATATTGGGACCGCCATCCCGTGCCGTGGGCGGAGCGAGGAAGAGGAAGCTGTCGTCGGTCGTCCGATTGTAAATGCACGACAGCAAGGCTTTAATGTCCGCCGGGCGGACGATGACGCCGGGAGTCCCGCCAACCCGGCCCGCATCGACGGACTTGACCGGCTCGGGATGCTTGATCGTCGAGGCGGTGAAACCGCTGCAGTAGCCCTCCCAAGACTCGGAACCGGATCGCATCCGCATCGCAGGAAAGATCGCTCGCGGCGTGCCCATGATCCGTTTGGCTTCATACGCATTGGCCAGCCCCTGGCCATCGTTGAATGCCAAGTCGTAGACATTCAGCGATCCGGATCCGGTTCCGCCGCGCGCCGGCGAAACGCCCTGTCGCCGGCGGGCAAAAAGACCGACCGGACGGGCCACGCGCGCATCGCTCATGCCGCCTGCCGTCTCTGGATGAATGTCCGCCGAATAAGGAATCCTCCAGCTGGGGACACTGCCCTCTGACTTCAGGTCCGCCAACTTGGTCTCGTACTGCAGGTCCCGGTCGCGGAAGTAGTAGTTGAACAATGCCCGCTGTTCATCCCGCTCGCTCTGGACGACGGTTCCATTCACATCGCGCGGACGGATGTTGCTGTCCGTCTGCGGACTGGCCGCACGCGCGCCGCTGAAGGCGCAAGTCAGCGTGGAAACGAGGGTCAGCGAAAAGCGGAAAACGACACTCTTCATTTCACGATTCCTCGAAGCTCTCGCGGTGGCGGCGACCGCGTTTACAAACAGCCCAAGAACAGGTGGGCGACAGTGCGGAACAGGCGAATTTCGAAAAAGGAAAGATGCCCTCGCAAGCTGCGGGGGCATCTTTCCGGGCTTGAAAGCCGATCAGCTGGTTTGCCGAGTCTAGCGACGACGGGCCAACCGCCCCTTGGCCTTGCAGCAATCGGACTTGCACTGGTCCGGCTTGACCTGGTCGGGCTTGACCTGGTCCGGCTTAGCTTGGTCCGGCTTAGCCTGGTCCGGCTTGGCCTGGTCCGGCTTGGCCTGGTCCGGCTTAGCCTGATCCGGGGTAGCCTGGTCCGGCTTGGCCTGATCCGGCTTAGCTTGGTCCGGGGTCACCTGATCCGGCTTGGCCTGATCCGGCGAATCCGCCGCTTGAACGGCGGGGACCGCCAAGCAGGCGGCCAACAGAACAACTACGGCGAGAAGCAATCGCATCGCAGAGCCCTCCTTAACAAGAGTGAGAAAACAAACGCCACTTCATCGACGCCACAGAAACGGTCCTTCACCGCGCTGGTGACGAATCCCGCTGCGCACGCCGCGGAAACACTACAGTTGCTCGACTTTGCTGCAAATCCAAACACCATGCCGGACGGTGCCCGATGTTACGTCCCTGGTAAATTGTGCGGCAATCGCTTGGCTGGTTGGGTGGGAGGTTCAGGTGTTTTGCATCAGCCTCGGTTGACTTTTCCGCCGAGCATACCACGAAACAGAACGGTTGGCGAGCGGGGGACAAAGGAAACAGTGGCAAAAAACTGTCCGGGACAGGCAGAACCAAGGCCATTGGGCCGCCAAGTTGATTGAGGCAGGGAGGGTTCTGCCTGAACTTGTTTCAAACCGACAGTCGCGGAACCGATGCAGTTCCAGCGCGGCGGCGATCAGAAACCCCGCGACCGTCGTGCCGATCGTGTGCGGTAGATCCGCGACGAGGGTGTTGCCAGCCCGTACCTGTTGCGCCCCAGCTGAAGTCAGCTTCTGGATACCGCACCTTCAATCATGCGGTTTCTCACGGGCCTGAGGTCACAGAGTGTGCCATCGATATTGAAAATGGCTTAACCAGATGGCTTGTGACGAGCGTACTTCGGCGGCCAACAGCGAGCTTCAGGCGTGCAGCACCCCGATATTCCGCTCGCAAAGGGGTAATCGCCCCTCGGGAACTGCTGCAATTCCGACTGTCAGAATTCGACGCAAGCCTTTTATTATATAGAACTTACATCGAGTGGGCGTTACTGGACTCGAACCAGTGACCTCTACCGTGTGAGGATAGCGCTCTAACCAACTGAGCTAAACGCCCGCGAACGAGACGAATATTACCCGATTCTTGAGCCGTCGGCTAGTAGTCTGGCTCGCAATCTTTGCTCCCGCACGTGGCCATCGTCAGCCTGTGTCCCAGGCCACAAGACTCAGTCTAAGGCTAACAATACATCTAGGTACAGTACCGCTGTCGACGTGAGTCAATAGTGTTCCCATGTAACACATCTCCCAGCCGTTGCCCTGGAGTCAGCAGTCTTCGCCGGACTGGGGTGAGGGCGTCAAGAAATTTTGGAAAATTCCATTTCCCATTAATTGTAGTGGTACGAAACGGCATGCCATAATTTTATGCAACCACCCACACGCCCACAAAACTGGCAGTGATGCTCAAAATCGGGCGGCCACATCGACTGATTCGTAAGTGCAAGCGTTGCAGGCACATCGGTGCTGGTCTTGACTTCCAGGACACGTTCAAAGTAAACCGTGTACCACTGAACCTGACCACTTCCCGGATTAGTTCCCGCAAGACTAAATGGAAGGAGCCGAAGATGCTGGATGTCGCGATGGAAGCCCAAGAAACGCTGCACGGGGATCGAGCTCAGCGAGCGCATCAGCTTGCGTCCGAGCGATTTCGTAACGACCCGGATTGGGTCACGTTTTACCGTGAAGTTCTCGGGGTCGAAGGGATCATCGATCAACTGTTTCCGGGGCATGAGGCGAGGACGCGTTTCTCGGCGACCTCGGAGTTTGGCGAGATCCAGCAGATGCTAGCTAAGCTGCGTGAAAAGAACCGAGGCCAGAAGATTCCGGAGGAGGCGACCCGGGTCATCACCGTCCGGCTTCCGAAGAGTCTGCACGAGGCGCTACGGCATGAAGCGCATAATCACCGAACAAGCATGAACAAGCTGTGTATTTCAAAGCTGCTTCAGGTGATCTCTGGCGAACTTGTCCCGTCCGACTTTGAACGTCGTGATGGCGAACCGGAGGTGACCGACGTCACGCTGCCCCAACCGAGCCTGCGTGTGGTGTCCGCAGAGTCCGCTCCCGGTCCCAGTATCAGTTTTTCCCCTCCGTCAGTGCACCATCACGTTCCCCATGACGTAGTTTCGACGGCCCCGACCGCCGGAGCGTTCTGAGTTGGCTCGCAATCGCCAGCGAACCCCCGGGTCAGGCACTTCAAGCTTCCGTCTTCACCGAGAGGTCTATGCCAGTGCTCTGGAGGCAATGAAGACGGAGTTCCGATCTGCCTGACTCCAAAAAACAAGCCCCCCCAGCCGACATTTCACAGCGTTGCGAACGACGGCTCTGCGCTCAGCGTCGGGACCGCCTTGGCAGCTAGGTGTGTCGCTTCGAGCCCCAATCGCCACCGAGCAGTCACTCCAGATGCCGGGGGGGGCGACTCAGCTTGGTCCGTCAAAGCAATCCACCACCGCCGGCCAACGTTCCCTCCGCCGGTGCCGCAACGTTGCCCCGGCAATCGCCGATAAAAGCATTGATGAAAATGCCTTTATCCAAATACAAATAAAGCTTGATCATTTGTTTCAAGCATTCAGAGGCGTTGACTCGGGAACTTTGGATCTCATCGCGCGTCAAATCCGGCATTGGCAGCGTGTATTCGCTCGTAGCTTGATCCGAGGGGACTTCGAGCCTCAGTCATTGACATCCGCGTGAACCGGCAATAATTGGGTGGCGGCCAATTGTTACCGTGCTGGGCCCAGTTCGCGGCGACAAGTGGCTCACTCCCATTCCTTGACGACACGCTGGGTGGGGCGAGGCTGGTGTCGCGGTTCCCGGTTTTGACGTTTTTTTTGATTATACCGGGTGAAACAACAGCACGGCCGTGTTTGGATACGAGGCTTGGGAAGAATAGCTAACAGCGAGATAACCAAATGAACGATCTGGTAAGAGTGCGTTAGCTGGGAAGAATGGGTCAGGTGCCTGGAACTTCGTTTTTTTGACGGTTAGGACAATGAAGAGTCAACAACGGTTCCCGCGTCGGCTTGCAGATCTGTGTGGTTTTGGTTCGACGGGTCGGAAGGGCCGCAGTCGCTCGACCCGGCGGAAGCGAGCGTTCGTCCTGGAATCGCTCGAAACACGGCAGTTGCTCGCGGGCGATTTATATGATGCGGAAGGACTGCTGGCGAATGGAGATCCAAGCGAGGATGCCCTCGGAGCGCCCATGCTCGCGGTTGCATCTTCTGTTGACGAGTCGCTGGTGTCCGCCACGGCCTTTTCCATCGGCCAGACGGGCGAGGGAGAGGCACAGCAGGACTTGGTTGCATTTGCCAAGGCGCTAACGCAGGCCGGCGTGAAGTACTACGGCGCCGCGTGGTGCGCGCACTGCAACGCACAGAAGGCCCTGTTCGAAGACGGAGCGGACTACCTCCCCTTCATCGAAGTGACCAATCCTGACCGCACGCTCAACTCGGTCGGTACGGCGGCCAACATCACGAGTTTTCCCACCTGGGAGTTTCCGGACCAGACGCGGCTGACGGGCCAGCAGACGCTGGCAACCATTTCCCAACGGTCCGGGGTGGCCATTCCCACATCGGAAACCCCGTTCATCAAGCCGATTGACGACCTCACGCTGCTGGGCGGATCGCCGCTGCACATTCCGCTGGACGGATATGATCCCAACGGAGGTACGTTGACGTACACGATTACCAGTGACAATCCGTCGCTGGTTGCGCCGACGTTGCTGCAAGGCAACCGCAGCATGCGGATCGACGTGAAGGACTGGGGTGGCATGGTCTTTCAGTTGTTCGAGGATCGCGCGCCGCGTCCGACGAGCCGCGTCGTTGAACTCGCCGAGGACGGCTTCTACGAGGACATTATTTTCCACCGGGTGATTGAGGGCTTCGTGATCCAGGGTGGCGATCCCACTGGAACCGGCACGGGAGGTTCCACCCTGGGCGATTTCGATGACCAGTTCCATGTCGACCTGCAACATAACCGCGCGGGGCTGTTGTCGTACGCCAAGAGCACCGACGACACGAATGACTCGCAATTCTTCGTGACGCTCGCCGCCACGCGGCATCTGGACTTTAATCACTCCGTTTTCGGCATCATGACGGAGGGCTATCACGTCCTGGAATCCATCGGCAACACCGCGACGACATCTGCCGACCGGCCGACGTATGACATCACCATGGAACAGGTGACGATTTTCGACGATAGCGAGAACGGCGTCGTCATGCTGAAGGCGGCGGAAGGCGCCAGCGGCCAGGCGAATGTGACCGTCACCGTGACGGATGCCCAGGGCCACAGCGTTCAGGACACGTTCAAGGTCACCGTCAAGGCGGACACCACGGCCAACGGCGGCGCGAACGGCGGCCCCTTTTTGAAAGACATTGCCGCGTTATCAACGCCGATGGGCACGCCCGTCAATCTGCAGTTGGAGGCCGTGGACGTCGAAGGCGACGCAGTCTACTTCGACGCCAATGCGGTCACCAATGCGAACTATACGGTCAATGTCAACCACGACACGGGCCTGGTCACGGTGACCCCGAACGCCGGCTTTGTGGGGACGACGGAGGTGATCGTCGCCGTCCGCGCTGTGAGCGGCTCGAACACGGGGGATACCTGGGACCGGCAGTCGGTGCCATTGACGGTTCTGCCCGGCACGCCGACCTTGGACCTGTTGGAAGCCGGCGACTCGAACATCCCCACCGACAACGTCACCAACATCACCAACCTCCCGTTCCGCGTCTCCAATGTGGTGACCGGGGCCACGGTCCAGATCCTGCGCGGTGAAACGGTGATCGGGCAAGGCACTGCCAACGGCACGACTATCGACATTACCACGAATAACCTCGCCGCGCTCGGCGACGGCGTGTACTCGCTGACAGCGGTCCAGACGCTCAATGGCAGCCGCAGCCCAACCTCCACCCCGCTGCAGGTGACGCTGGACACGACGGCGCCGCAGGCTTTTACGTCGACGCCTCCGACGAGCGCCATCGCGGGTCACTTCCTGACGTACGACGCCCAGAGTCCGTCGGAAGGGACCGTGGGCTTCAGCTACTCACTGGTGGGCGGCCCGACCGGCGCCGCGATTGACTCGGCAACGGGCGTTCTGTCCTGGACGCCGACAACGGATCAGGCCGGTGAGCGTCTGTTCCAGGTTCGCGGCATGGACCTGGCCGGCAACGCGGTTACGCAGAACCTGAGTGTCGACGTGACGACGGTGACGCAGGAGGTTCGGCTGCGCCTGGCAACGACGAATCTGGACGGAACGCCGATCAGCACCGTCAGTTCGGGCCAGGAATTCCTCCTCAAGGTGTTCGTCCAGGACATTCGCCCCGTCGCCAAAGGGGTCTTCGCTGCCTACCTGGATGTGACGTACCAGGCGAACATGGTCTCGATCGCCGATACGACGATCGTGTACAGCGATCCGTACGAGAACGGCAAGACGGGCAATTTGGGCGTCGCGGGCGTGATCGACGATGCGGGAGCGTTTGCGGGCTTCACGCAGACCGGTGCGGCCGAGAAGCCCCTGCTGGCCGTGCGCATGAGAGCGGACGCCGCTGGGCAGGTTCAATTCGCTGGGAACCCGGCCGACAACACCGGCAATCAGATCTTGGTTTACGACAATGACACGCCGATTGCCTGGGACGCGGTCACGATCCAGCCTGCGGCCTTGACGGTGACGGCAGGCGTCACCGCGGTTGACGACGTGTACAACGTCGACGAGGACAGCACCGGCACGACGTTGAACGTGTTGAGCAATGATACGACCCAACTGCCGGGAACGTTGACGGTCTCCGCCGTCGGCGCGACCAGCCACGGCGGCACGGTCACGATCGCGGCCAACAACTTGAGCCTGACCTATCGCCCGGCGGCGAACTTCTTCGGCGAAGATCAGTTCACCTACACGGTGCGGAACGGCGACGCGGCCGCCATCGGGACGGTCACCGTCCAGGTGCAGCCCATGAACGATCCGCCGACCGCGGTCAACGACACGTTCACCGTTGGAGCCGACACCCAGGCGAACTTCCTGAATGTACTGACCAACGACGGAATCTCGCCCGACCAGGACGAGACCCTGCGGGTGACCGTCGTCGGCACGACCAGTCAGGGAGGAACCGTGACGATCGCTCCCAATGGGACGCACCTGCTGTACACGCCCAAGGCGGGGTTTGGCGGCCAGGAAACGTTCACCTATACAGTCTCCGACCGCACGACGGGCGGTCTGACCGCGACGGCCACGGTCACGGTGACCGTCGAGTCAGGACCGCTGCCGACGGCCGTTGCGGACACGGCTACGGTGGCTGAGGACGCGGCCCAGACGGCGATCGATGTCCTGGCCAACGATACTCCGGGTGAAACCGGCGGCGTGCTGAAGGTCACCGCCGTGGGAACATCGGCCAAGGGCGGCACGGTGACGGTCGGCACCAGCGGCGCCAACATCCTGTACCGGCCCGCCGCCAACTTTAACGGCACGGACACGTTCACCTACACCGTGCAGGAAGTGGGCGGACGGGCGGCGACGGCGACGGTCACGGTCACGGTGACCAGTGTTAACGATCCGCCGACGGCGACCAACGATACCTACGACGTTCCCAAGGACACGGCCGCCCGGACGCTCGAAGTGCTCGGCAACGACGCGTTCGCCCCGGACACCGGCGAAACCCTGACGATCACCGCAGTGACTCAGGGGACCCAACAAGGCGTGGTGCAGATCGCCGCCAACAGCCGGAGTGTCACGTACCAGCCGAAGGCCGGTTACAAGGGCGACGAGACGTTCACATACACCATCAGCGACGGCAACGGCGGCACCGCCCAGGCGACCGTAACGATTCACGTCCTGGAATACACGCCGCGGAGCATCTCCGGAAACGTGGCCACACGGTTCACCGCCTTGGGAGGAATGAAGATCGACCTCACGGGCACCGACGAGTTTTCCAACGCCGTGACGATGAGCACGCACTCGCTGGCCGACGGCACATTCGCCTTTGACGATATGGCGCCCGGCAATTACTCCCTGTATGCGATTCAAGCGGGAGCGCCCAAGTTCCTGATCGACCAGCCGAATGCCGTGACGGTCGAATCCGACTTCAGCGCCGGCGACAGCACGGAAAACAACTTCGAGTTGCCCGGGCGGCAGGCCAAGTTCCTGACGATCGCCGACTTCCTCGTCACGGCTCCCCGCCAGACATCCCGCTCGCCGGCCAACTCGCTGACGCTCGCCGTCGTGCCGGGGCAGACGCAGGAATGGTACTCGATCCTGTCCGGCTGGACGGGGTACACGAATCTCAGTCTCCAGCTGTCCGCGAACAAGGCCCAACTGACGCTGACGGCCACCAACGCGCAGAACCAGCAGTTCAGCGGCAGCCTGAATGCCGGCAATCCCAACCTGGTCAAGTGGCTGGGCAGCGAAGGCACGGCCTTCCTGTTGCGTGTGGACGCCGGGCCGGATCAATTCGGTCTGCAGCCGGTGGTCAGCGAGACGGCAGCCGCGGCGGATGAGTCAGGCGAAGGCGAGTTCAACTCGGCTCGTATGGCTTCGCCAACCCTGGAGTCGGTCACATTCGCCGAGCCCCGTTCCATGCCGGCTTTGTTCGTGACGCCCAGCGCCGCCGACGTGACGGAGACGAGTTTGGCCACTGACGCCGTGCTGGATGTTGCGGTGCCGGCGGTGGAATTGACGCCAGCCGCGATTTCCAGCCCGGTCGCGGACACCGCCACGCCCACTTCGACGGTCGGCGCCGACGCGGACTGGCTGCTGACGTCGCTGGAAGCCGGGGTCAGGTCCGAGGCGGAGGGCGAATCGGCGACGCGGCCAGAGGCTGCTCCGGCTTCGGCCGCCGTGGATGCCGTGATGACGCTGGGCCAATTCAGCATTCCGGCGGTGGCTCAGGACGAGCCTGTGGTGGCGGAAATGGCCGACGAGGACGAGTACGCGGCCCTGATTGACACGCTGCTGGCGGACGATTCGGTCTTGGTCGCGGATTGGCTGTAGCAACGACGGCCGTGATCGTTTCCGCTGGCGACAGGTCGCCGATGCCCATTGGCGTGGCATGGCTTGGTACTCCAAGCCGTGGTGTGGTCGGAGGGCTCGGCCTGTACCAACAGGGCTTGATGCGGACGCTGGCCAACCAGCCGCGGACACCGGATCACGTGCGTCAGGAAGCCTCGCGGTGGGGGATGTGCAAGGACGAGTTCGCCGAGGGCGGCGACTGGCAGGCCAAGGTCTTGGGCTCGTCGGCTGCGACGGCGGCGGCCCAAGCGTTCGACGACTAGGTCGCGGTCCACCAAACACATAGGAGGAACCGATGAAGACTTGGCCGGCCGCGACATTCGTCTTCAGCCTTCTGTGCGGCATCACCTCGGCCGCCGCAGGCGAAGTGACTGTTCGTCACCATTTCGTCGATCGAGAGCTGCCCGGCTCGTCTTGGGGGCAGACGGCGGTCGCCGATCTGGACCGCGACGGCCGGTTGGACTTCATCACCGGCCGCAGTCGCGGCGAGATCGTCTGGTATCGTCTGAAGACTCCCGATCGCTGGGTGCGTCATCGGTTGGGGGACCAGTCGCCTTCGGATGTCGGCGGCGCGGTTCTGGATGTGGACGGTGACGGCTGGCTGGATTTTGTCGCAGGCGGTGCGTGGTATCGCAATTCGGGCCGGCCGCGAACCGAGTCGTTCGAGCGGATCGTCTTCGATGCTGCGCTGGCTTCCGTGCACGACGTCGTCCTGGCCGACCTGGACGGCGACGGGCGGAGCGACGTGTTGACGATGTCCGACAAAAACAACCTGCGCTGGTACCGCATCGGGCAGGATCCCCGTCAGCCTTGGCAGCGGGTTGACATCGGCCCGTCGGTCCATGCCGGAATCGCCGTCGGCGACCTGGACGGAGACGGCGATGCCGACGTCGTTCGCTCGAATCGGTGGTACGAGAACGCCGACGGCAAGGGGCAGGAATGGACCGTGCGCGAGAATATCCCCTTCGGCAATCCCAGCCAGCCGTTTCCGTTGGCCACGCATTGTGCGGTGCTGGACATCGATCGCGACGGCGACAACGATCTGGTCATGACCGAGAACGAGATCAAGGCCGGACGGATCGCCTGGCTGGAGAACGCGGATGGGCGCAGCGGGGCGTGGCGGGTCCACGAACTGGCCGCCGGAGACACGGCGGTTCGCGGCGCGTATCATTCACTGGTCGTCGCCGACTTTGACCGCGACGGCGATCCGGACGTGTTCACCTGCGAAATGGAGGGCATCCCCGGCGAGCGGGCGCCGCGCTGGTTCCTGTGGGAAAACGGAGACGGCCAAGGCCAGCAGTTTACGGAGCGAGTGATCCTGGACGCCAACCTGGGCGGCCACGCCGCGGTGGCCGGCGATTTCGACGGCGACGGAGACTTGGATCTGGTCAGCAAGCTCTGGCGCCCGCGGAAAGACAACGCCAACGGCGGGAACAATCACGTGGACTTTGTGGAGAACACGACGAGGGGGCAATGAGCCGCTGCCCGAGCGACCCCCGCGAGCTGCTTTGGCCGGTGCGACCAGGAAAGAAGTGGGTGGCCCAGGTCAACCGCGCGGAGACGGAAGCCGAGTTGAAGGCGGTGCGTCGATCGGTGGCGTGTGGGACGGCCTTTGGGTGAGGACGCGTGGGTGCAGTGCCCCCCACAGCGGATCTACCTGGATTCAACGTTTCGTTCTCGGGGCCGTCCCAAGAAGAACCCGGCGAAGGAGAGCTGAGCAGAAATGACACCCGATCCCTGTTCCGCGCCTCCTTTTCCGCGCCTATCCCAGATGTCAATTTGGGGTTCTAAACGCATGACCAAGTTCTTTGTGCTTTCCAGAGACTACAGCCAGTCAATTTATGCATTTCTTGAAAATGGGGAGGCAGGTGATTCACTGCGCCCACCTGTCTGCCCGAAGTGCGGGGAAGAGCTTGCGCCTAGTTCGGATGGGCCGAATGCCGTCTACACGATTAAGAGAAGCCTGCTTGGTGACATGATAAGTGACGGTATTTCGGTCGGAGTCACGCGGAGATTTGCTGACGCGTACCACTCATCGGATCTCGTGGGGTTCGAGATAGCAGAGTGGCCATTGCGATTGCGGGATTCTTCGAGAGATTACTTCCTTGCGATTCCGGCTGCGACTTGCACTCTCGTTGACGAAATGGAGGCCGGCGTCGTTGTGCATGAACTGCGCGGATGCGATTTTTGCAGAGTGATGTCAATCGATAAGATTGAGCGTCTCGTGATCGACGAGACAACTTGGCACGGTGAAGACGTCTTTTGTTGTGGAAACCTGTTTTCGGAGATCATTGTGACTCAAGAGTTCGTCGACTTCGTCGCGTTGAACCAGTTTACCAATTTTCATTTCGTCCAATCTGATCGATTTCATTTCGACTACCGCCGTAAATGAGCGCACTGCTATGTCGAAAGGTCAGCAAACTCAGCAGTGCTAGTCTAACGAGTTTCGTTTGCCCCGGATGCGACAGTCCAACGAGTTCCGTCTGCCACGGTTGGGTGGACGCGAGGCATCTGGATGCGGCGGATCGTGACGCGTAAAACTCGCGGCGAATGTCGCGGCAGGTTGTTCATTGACAAGTCGGTAGCGTAGGGAGAGCCCAAACGCTCGACCGGCGCGTGGCGTCAGCGCGGCACGTAGTCGACGACGATGGATCGTCGTCGACTATGCCGCACGGCGGATCGTGATGCTGGGCAGGTGTCCAGGTCCAGCGAATCCCGCTCGATGCAAAGGGGTAGTAATGGTTAAGGTAGTTACACCCGGACGAATTGTTCCGCGGTACGAGGGACTGCCCGGCAGGTGTGCTGCGGCACATTGCTCGTTGACAATTCGGTAATTGGGGGGCGACCGAACGTTTGGTCGGCACAGTCCGGCGGCGCGACATGCGCCGGCGTGGCGTCGTTGCATTACGCCGCGCGGCGGAGGCTGACGACCGGCAAGTGCTTGCAGCCCGCGTGGAACTCGACGTTCCGTTCCAGCGATTGGCCAGACCAACCGCGAATGGGCACGCGGGGCGCGGCACACGGTGCGCCGCGCGGCCAATGTGCCCGCGGTTCTCGACGCGGGTAGCGACAAGTCGGATGGCCGCCGAGGTAGGCGTCCGGTGTGCCCCCTTGAGCGTCATGTGTGGACGATGGCCGTTGTACCACCTGGCAGCGAAGCCGCCATGGTACCACGTGGAACGGCTTGTGATTCCCGGTGCGTGAAGTCCGGAACCGACGGCCGGTCGTTTTCTGGCAGCGGCCTCGATATAATCGGATCATTGTTCGCCCCGTCCCCCACATGGACTCGGCTCGATGATGCCCGGCATGGACCCGAGAATTGACATCGCCGTCAAGAAGGTGGTCGGCAGCGAAGGACTGCTCGTCACGCAGCTCGTGGGATGCACGTTGACCGTGCTGCGCGCCCAAAAAAAACGGGACCATGCCCGGCACCCACGCGGCGGGCGACTTAATCCGGTTGGACGGACTTTGGAGACCGGGTGATTACGATCAGGCCCAAATCGTGTTGCCGTTCTCCGGCCAGCACGGGCAGGCTGTTCCGTTGTCCGTGTACATGTACGACGACGGATTCCGCGGAAGGGACTTCTGCGGAGCCATCGTGATTTGCCCAGCGCGGTGCAGGGCCAGCATCCGGCCGCGGCAGATCATGTCTCGCGGCTGGCCGTTTGGCTGGCCCCAATTCCAGGCTCGGCACAACTCCGCGGACAACCGCCGCCCACGGAAGCCGGGCTGGGCGGCGATCAGTTCCCGAATGAACGCCGCCTGGGCATCCGTCACCGTGCGGCCTCGATATTTCAGAATCGCGTTCATGGCCCGTAACGTAGCACGGCCCCTTCCGGAACCTACGAGCCGGGACGAAATCTCTTCAAATGTTCACGCACGCTTGTGGAAGGGACAGTGGCGTGGCACGGCTTGGTAATCCAAGCCGTGGTGTGGTCGGAGGGCCGGGCACTGCTGGGAGTACCAAGCAGTGCCACGTTCACGGCGTCGGGGCGGTGCTGTTGGCTCTGCGCGGCTTGGCACTGCTGGGAATACCAAGCAGTGGTACACCGGAATATGCCGGAACAGACGGGAATCAGGGCTGGCGGCGCCGCTTGATCAACGTGACTTCGTTGCCCGTGTCGTTGTAGGAGACGTCGTCCATCAGCGACCGCATCAGCCAGATCCCGCGGCCGCAGACGGCCTCCAGGTTTTCGGGAGCGGTCGGGTCGGGGACCTTCTTGGGGTCAAACCCGGGTCCCTCGTCGCGGATGATGAACGTGGCGCCCTCGTGGGAAATCCGCACTTTGATGTAGACCTTGCGATGGCAGTACGGCTCCTGCCTGCGGCGTTCCTCGAATGCCTCGCTGTACTTCTCGTCGTCGAACTCTTCGCGCAGCTTGGAACTTAGCTCCAAATTGCCGTGGTGGACGGCATTGCGGAGTGCTTCTTCCAAAGCCAGGCAAGCCAACTCCTCCGTCCCTTCCTCACAGGCCTGGGCATTTCGCAGGCAGGCCGCGGCATATTCCAGCATGTTCGGAATGACGGACGTGTCGTTGCCCTCGATCACAAAGGTACTGTCGGTGTCGGTGATCGTCCGCAGGAACCGATTGAGTTCGCGTTTTTCCTGGCACAGTGTCAGCAGCTGGCTGACCATCCCCGGCAGTTGCTTGGCCAGGGATGGTTTGGGCACGTACGCCCGAGCCCCGGAGCGGGCCGCCTTGAAGGCGACTTCCTCGGTGCCGTAGCCGGTCATCAGGATGACGGGAATCAACGGGTGCTCGCGGCCCACCCGCAATAACAACTCCAGCCCATCCATTTCCGGCATCAGGTAGTCGGTGATGACGAGGTCCGGCTGTTGGTGCTTGATCCGCTCCAACGCTTCGATGCCGTTGGACGCGTACTCGATCTCGAGCTTCGGGGTCTCCTTCAGCAAGGCCCCAACGAGCCGCTGGTCCATGCGGGAATCGTCAACCACCAGTACCGTGGGCATAAGCTGAGTTTCCACCGGATTTGACAAGTCCTAACGTGCCGGTCGCCATCGGACCGATCCGCGTTCCGTCGGCGTCCCGCACAAGCGAATGATCAGCACCAAACGTGGCCGACCGGCCCGTGCGACTATTGTGCCTTGTGACGCGTTCAGTTACAACCCGCCTGCGCGGCCGAATCTCAACTTTGCCGAACTCGGTTTCCGCCGCTCCGTTCGGTTCGGCTATTCGGACCGATTGGCATGTTGCGGGTCCCCTCTTGAGGACTTTCCGCCATCAGCCGTCCACCCCGAAAAATAGTCGCAAGTCCAATTCCTCCAACATGTTTCATTCAAGACCGGATCCACGGAATTCCCGAGAGAGCCGGAACGGGTCACGTCATCAGCGGCCATCCGAGCTGACGGGGGGACCGGTCGTGTTGAATGCGCTTAGTCGGTCCGCGGCGGCGATCAGCAGGACATCTCGGGAAACCAGCAGATTGCCGCCGGTCAGGCCCAACGGCGTCAGATCGATCGGCTGGCGTTTCTGCCGCGGGCCGTGCTGGTCAAAGACGTAGATCCGTTCCAGCGTGGGCCAGTAGATCTGTTCGCCGGCGAGAATGCCGCGCCCGTAGCCTCGTAGCGCGCTGTCGATCGAGGCGGGAAATCGGGCCTTGACCTCGCCGGTCTGGACGTCGATCCAGACCAGGCGACTGCCGCTGGCAATCAGGTTGCCAGCCCCTACGCCCAGCAGGCATTGGGTATCGGCCCCTGTTCCGGCGGGCGTATCCCAGACTTTTTGGCCGGTCACCGCATCGAGGGCAAAGACCCGGTCGCAATCAGCCGGAGCGGTCAGGACCAGCCCTTGGTAGACCAGGCACGGCGTCAGATCGCAGCCGGGAGTCTGCCTGGAAACGCCGGAATCGGTGGCGTCGGTGGGCGCCTGTGGGTATTGCGTGACCCACTGGATTTGCCCATCCCGAGCCCGAACCGCGGCGACGACTCCCAGGTTGGTGTTGAAATAGAGCGTTCCTTCGGCCAACGCCAGCAAGTTGTGCGTGTACTCGACGGCAGGCCCCTGACTGAAACTCTCGGCGGCGGCTACGAACCGCTGCCAAACCAGTTCGCCGCGTTTAGTATCAAACGCCGCGACGTAGGCCTGGGTGCGGACACTGTCCCGCTGGCGCAAGGCGACGTACAGTCGCCCATCGCTCGCCAGGGGCACACCGTCGATCGCCCAGCCCTCGCCCCAGGGCGATTGATCAAGGCGAATCTCGAACAGTCGCCGCTTGTCGGCCTGCACGTCCAGGGCCACCAGATAGCCCACCGGCGGCGAGTCGCCGCGGTCCGTCGCTGGCAGCGCTGTGGCTTGAGCACCCAGCTTGGCGTACAGGTGACTGCCAGCCGCGGTCAGCGTGTACCGGGGCTGTCCGGAGCGTCCGCCGAACGCTGTCCCCTGGGGGCTGGGAGTCTGGGATTCCGCGACGGCAGCGGGCGGAAGCGCTGTGTCCAGCCACAGCGACCGGCCCGTGTTCAAGTCGTAGCCATGAATGTCGTCGAGTGTATCGCCGGTCGCGATCAGGACTGACGCACCTGAGACCAGCGGATGATAGCAGAGCCAGCCGGGCGACGATCCGAAACCTTCACCGGCAGGCGAAGAGATCGCGCCGCCTCGCCGCGGCAGCGGAACCGACCAGACCGGACGCAGGGCCACGTCGACCGCCGCGACCGCGGTCTTGGAACGTGCTGCCGTCCCGCCGAAGGTCGTCCACTCGGACGTTTCCGGGAGCGGGGGCCAGCTGCCGCTGGCGGCCAGCAGGCCGTGCAGTGACTCCACATATCGCGCCATCTGGCCGCTCAGCATTCCCCGGGCATCCGGTGCCTCGCGGCGCAGGGCGTCCAATTCCCGCGTGGCGCGAGCCGGCGAGCCTTCGAGCAGCGAAACCAGAACCAGGCGGGCGCGGACCGAATCCAAATCAAGGTCGCTGTCTGGGTATGTGAGCCAGGGCGAGCCTGCCGCGGCGTCGGTCGTCGCGGGAACCAGCCTTCGCCACGCTCCCCGGGCTCGCGCAAAGTGGCCCCGCTCCAGTTCGATGTCGCCCAGGCGAAGCAGGGCTTCGTCTCCGCTGCGACTGGTGAAGAAGCGTTCGGCGATCTCCTCCAAGCGTTGCGGATCACGCTCGGCCACGGCCCTCTTAAGCCACGCCTCGGCCAGCGGGTCGACTCGCTGCCGGTACGCTTCCAGGGCCTGCGGGGCCTGCCGGGCAAAGGCTGCCAGCCGCGCCTGACCGAACTGGCGCAGCGGCACGAACCGGGTGAATTGTCCGCCCCCGTTGCCGGTCTCAGGCGGCAGCGCGACCAGGCGATCGCCGCCGGAATCCATCAATCCGCGCAACGCCTCGACCGCTTCGTCCCACTGGCCGTCAGCCAGATAGACTTCGATCCGCTCGAGGTGGGAACGCGCCGCGTTGTCGGCCTCATCCAGTTTGACGCCCGCCGCCGGAGCCGAACTCGCCGCGGGGGAGGCGATCTGCCCCATCGCGGGGCACGGAACGAGGCAAGCGGACAAGAGAACCGTGCCCAGCCGAACTGCATAGGCCAAGTTTGAAGCCGTGATTGGGACGAAGGTAACGGTCACCAGTCCGCGCACGCTCCTCAAGGGCTTACAAGTACATCCCGATAAACCCGCCCGTCTGGTCGGCGGCGGCTTGCAGTTGCTCGATCCGCCGCCGGGTCTGCTCCAAATCGCCGGCTTCGATATAGCGGTCGAACTCGACACCCACGGAATGCAGTACGGTCTCACGAAGCCAATCGACAATCGGTTCCGAGAGCCAGCTGCAGGTCTCCCGCAGCAGGCCGACGTCCAAATCGCAGCGCACGGTGTGCCGGTCTTGTTCGTCGGTCAGCACCGTGCCTTCGAACCGGAATTGAATCGTCCCCAGGTCCTCCCGATTCGTCAAGTGGTAGGTGCAGCGACCGTTGTACAAGTAGAACGTGTTGAACTTGCCGTGCCGTTCGATGGCCGCCTTGACCCGCTCGCAAAACGCCTGGAACTTGGGCGAGGCGTCCAGCGGAACGTCCATCCGGACGACGCTCCGCAGCGGCAGGCAGTCAAACGTAAGCTCCACCCAGCGGTTCATGCCACACCCCTAGTTGTTGCTGGCGACCTGGGGCTCGGCGGCGGCCGGCGGCTTGAGCCAGCCCAAGGCGAGCCAACCCTGGTCACAACCCAACTGCTGCAGTTGCAGCTTGCCAATGCTCTTCCAGCGTTCGGGCAAGGCCAAGCCCTCGGAAACGATCTCCTCCTTGAAGAGTCCCTCAAACTTCTTCTTCATGAAGGTCTTCATCGCCAAGTCCGGGGCGCCTTGCGAGGTGCGAGTCAGATACTCGACTTGCACATCGCCTTGCCGCACCAGGCGCGCCCGGTCAGGGAGCTTTTCGATCGTGTAGGTGGCCGAGATCTCCATCAGCCGGCGGACCTCCTGGTCCCCGCGGCCGAAGCGTTTGCCGCGGATGCTGATTTTCACCGTCTGGCCGCTGAAGCGGGCTTCGATCGGCAACTCCGAGGTAAAGGTGATCGACCACGGATCGTTCTCGTCCTTGATAGCCAGTTCATCCGGCACTTTGCCCGTCGCTTCCTTGATCATCTCGGCCAAGCGGACATCGGTCAGCGTGACGCCGCCCAGCACGGCCTGGGACAGATTGCCGACCAGCGATTCGTGCATCCGCACGGCCAAGTCGAACTTGCCGTCCAGGGCTGGTGGCGAGTTCGGGGCCGCCAGCTGGTCCCGGCCGGCCTGCAGCATGGTCACTTCCAGCGCGTCGTCGGTGGTCCGGAACTGCAGTTGCTGCGGGAAGCCGCCGCGGCGCACCAGCGGCAGGCGGAACTTGTCGGCAAACGAGGTGTTGGCATCGCCCAGCAGATCTTCCGAACGCTCGTCCACACTGCTGGCGATCTTGCCCGCGGCACGGCGCGAAGCGATGGCTTCGGCCTGCGGTTGCGTCTGCTCGATGCGCTTCATCGCCACGTGCTTGATCAGCCGACCGGCCTCGACGTTGCCGATCCGCGTGCGGGTGCTGCAGCGGGCCGTCGCCGGGCGGTCGGTGAGTCCCGTCTGGTCCAGCGTCAGGCTCTTCTTGGCCGCGACGCTGGTGTAGCCGCGACTGAACACCCGCACGGGCCCATTGGTCCCCACGCTGTCCGAGACCGTCGACCCGTTCAGCAAGATGTCCATCGCCGCATGCTGGTCGTTAGCGACCAGGTCCAAGGTCACGGCGCCCGTCAAGCGGGCTTTGCCACGGACGCGAGTTCCCAAGATCACCTCGTTCACGGCCGCCGTTTCATCCACATTCTGTTCGACGCCCGCCTGCATGAGGGCCTCAGAAACGCCCAGGAACAAGTTAGGACGCGAGTAATGGGAACGCGCCGCCTCGACCAGTTCCGTCGCCTGTCCAAAGCGGTCCAGCCAGCCCAAGCGGCCGCCGATCTGGATGGCCTCTTCGGTCGTGGGCTGTTGCTGATAGGCGGTCAGTTTCTCGGCCAACGTGTCCAGGTAGCTCTCATAGACCTTTTGCGAATCGGCGCTCGATGCGAGCAGCGCCACGCTCAAGTACTTGTCCAGCGACTGGCGGACGGCAAGGAATTCGTTCCGTTCCAGGCCCGCGACGTCCTGGTAGTACTGCCCGCTGATGGCCTGCAGCGTCTTGAGGTCCAGACGAGCGTCCGTCGCCGCCAGGACGCTTTCCAGTTGCTCCCACTTCAGGGTTTCACGCCACCGTGCGGCGTCTTCGGCCGAGGCTTTATCGAGGACCTTCTTCAAGTCCGCCACGGCGACCGTCAATCGCTTCCGCTCGCGTTCGGCGTCGGCTTCCGTGGCGGCCACAAACGTCAGCTTGGCCGACCGGGCGGCTTCCGGCAACTGCTCGGCCGTCAACGCCGGGAGTTCTTCCAGCCAGTTCTTGAGGGCCGTGCGGACAGCGACGAATCGCTTTCGTTCCAGACCGGCCACGCCGCTGGAGTAGCGACCCAGGATGGTGCGCACGACCGTCCGATCCGCCTGCGCCCCTTTCGCCAACTCCGCGACCAGTTGATCCGCTTCGAGGAACTTGCGCCAGCCGGGGGCATTGGCGTCATCGCCGAGCCACCGCTCCAATTCCTGGTAGGTCTGCTGCAACTTGGCTTCGGCCGTCTGACCGGCTGCCGGCCTGCCGACACCCGCCAGTACCGCGAAAATGACTAGTCCGCTCAAGATCCCTCGTACGCCCCGCCCCATCGCATCACTCCTTTGCTTGCCAATAGCATCCCAACCTAGCGTCGGGCTTAGCCCATTATCGTATCCGGCTATCTCGCCTTGTTAGGCAAACCTTTCCAGGCTAACCCAATCCTCCTGAACGGCATAACCGGCAAGTCAGCCGAGGTGCCCGCATTTTACCGCAGCTACCTTTTCTTGCCACGGCAAAATGGCGAAAATACCGGCTACTTCTTGCCCAGGCGGCGTTTTTCCTGGAAAAAGCGGCTGAGCAACTCGCCGCAAGGCTCGACCAGCACGCCGGGGACGAGTTCGGCGCGATGGTTCAGTCTGGGGTCGCTCAATAGCCGGAACAGCGATTGAACAGCGCCGGCTTTCGGATCGCTCGCGCCGTAGACCACGCGCGGGATCCGAGCCTGGAGGATCGCCCCGGCGCACATCGGGCAGGGCTCGAGGGTGACGTACAGCGTACAATCCTCCAGCCGCCAGCTGTTGAGTGAGGTGGCGGCCTGGGTGATGGCGATCATTTCCGCGTGAGCGGTGGGATCGCGGAGTTGTTCACGCTGGTTGTGCGCGGCGGCGATGACGTGGTCCTGGTGGACAATCACCGCCCCGATCGGAACCTCGTCTTCCCGCAGGGCCTGTTCCGCCTCGTGCAACGCCAGCCGCATGAAATGCTCGTGCATGGAACAGGCCCTTCGGCCAGGATTCGCAGGAATCGGCGGTCCCGTGGCCTAGCTGCCTTGCTTGCTGAGCGCTTCCAGCACGCGGTCGGTGATGGCGCGGATCAGGGCCTCCTGGTCGCTCGCGGGGGCAGCGGCTGGGGCCGGTTGCGGACTGGCCGGCGGGGCGGCGTTGAAGGCCAGACGTTCCACGCCCGCCTCTTTCCAGCTGTTGCGGAAGATGTCGTTGGCGCACACGTCGCAGTCCTTGTACTCCGGCGTGTTCCGCGGATCGGCGTAACCCCAGCCCTTCTTTAGATCGAGCAGTTCCCGCCCCTTCTGGTCGCCGACGTAGGCCACGCGGCCCAGTTGATGGGCCAGCAGCAGGATCCGGCAGTAGGCATCCAGGATCTCCGTCCACCAATAGGCCCGCTCGACGTTCTCGCCATAGCTGACCACGCCGTGATTGGCCAACAGCATGACGTTCGTCTTGTGGACGAACGGGATGATCGTGTCAGCGAACGCCTGGCCGCCGGGCGTTTCGTACTTGGTGATCGGCACGTCGCCCAGGAAGACCTCGACCTCCGGCAGCACGCACTGCGGGATCGGCTCGCGGGCCACGGCAAAGGCGGTCGCGTGCGGCGGATGACAGTGAACGACGCTCTTGATGTCGGCCCGCTGCTTGTAGATCTCCAGGTGCAGCATGGCCTCGCTGGAACGTTTCTTGCGTCCGGCGGTCTGCTTGCCCGTCATGTCGACGGTGGCGATGTCGTCGGGCGTGAGGAAGCCCTTGCAGTGCATCGTCGGCGTACACAGGATTTCGTTATCGCTGATCCGCACCGAGATGTTGCCATCGTTGGCGGCGGCAAAACCCTTGGCGTAAATCCGGCGGCCGATTTCGCAGATTTCTTGTTTGATCTTGTGCGTGTTCACCATGTCTGGGTTTCCTCGTTGGGTTCCGTGATCGGCACACCGGGTGTGCCTGCTACTTGGGTTGCTGTTCCAGTTCGATGCGATCCAGGATCGCGGCGTTATAGGCATCGACGGGTTTGACCTCCGGCCGAAACGGCTGGGACGCTTCGGGGCCTTCGGCCAAGGCGATCTTGTCGCCCATGCCGACGCCCAGTTCGTCCCACACCACCACCGGATCGTATTCGGGCTCCGTCTGGCCCGTGAGGTTGCTCAGCGACAACGGCAACGCCAGCTTCAGCGTCGCTCCCCTGAAGCTCGGGTGCATCTGGCTCAGCGTGACCGTGCCAACAATCTGTGCGATCCTCATGATTCTCCTCCGAGGGTTCGGCGATAAACCTTCGGACAGTCGTGCCGCCCGCCGACGAATTCGCGGATCATGCCGCGCAGTTCGTAGACGCCGTGTTGGGCGGGGTTGACCACCAGCACGTTGGCGCCGATCAATCTGGCGGCCTCGCGGACCGCAGCCAGATTCACGCCCCAGGCGGCGCGGATCTCCGCCTGACGGTTCGCCAGGCATAGCGCCACCGCCGGGCGATCGGTCAACACCAGGCCGATCCGCCCCTGGCTGGCCACCGCCTGACTCACCTGCCGGACGACTTCCAAGACGCATTCGCGTTCAATTCGCTCCACCGGGCTCGCTTCCGCATGCACCGCCGCCAGGACCGAGGCGGTCGCCTGCGCCGGGCCGGCAACTCCCAGGACCACGCCGCTGGGCGTCGCCACGTCCGCGGCCGGCGCGGAAGCGACACGCAGCGCAATCCGCCGCTTCCGCAACTCGTCACGCACCGATGGTGTGACCACGGCGCCGGCGGGAACCAGCACTTCGGCTACGCCCGCCAGCCGTCCGGCCAGGGTGCCCAGCGTAATCGTTCGTTCCGACAATTGCAGTTGCCTGGGATCCGGCGATTGGGCAGCCTTGTCCGGCACGGTCGGGCCAGGCGTTCCCGCCCGCGCGCCGTCGACGCGCGTCGGCTCGGCGCGCAATTGCTCCAGCCGGCGAAGTACCTCGCGCACGATTGCTTCGAGATCCATTTCCTGGCCGGCCATCAGTCCTGGTTCCTAGTCCTTAATTCCGATCGTCGTCCAGCGGACTGGCGTGGCATCTGTCTTGAGCCAATCCCGCGCGTACCGCCCGTCACTGGTCAGCATCACCGTCTCCCCGCGCCCCGCGCCGACCGAATCGACGGCCAGCAGCGGATCGCCGTCCGGCGTTTGGCCGTCGGCTAGATACGGCTGGACAACCAGCAACTTGACGCCTTGCAGCGTCGGATGCTTGATCGTCGACGTGGCAGTCCCAATGACGCGGGCCAGTTGCATATCAGCCTCTTCCCAGAATCCACAGGTCGTCGATCATCGAGCACCGCCGCTCACGGGTGAACGTCAGCGGCGTGGTTACGCCTTCGCCCGTCGGTCCGGCGATCGAGAACGAGATATAGCCTTCGCCGCCGAGTCCCAGCGACGCCATGCAGGGGCCGTTCTTGACGAACAAGGTCGTTT
>CAIYOB010000835.1 GCA_903927685.1 uncultured Planctomycetaceae bacterium | reverse complement strand
GCTGCTCCAGTCGCGCCAGCAACGGGCCCAGCAGGTTCACTTCGCCGACGCTGACGGCGTGCAGCCAGAGGCAGCGTTCATTCCCCGTGCGGATCGGGACGCGGCCCAGGAATTTGGCCGCCCAGCCCTCCCGGTACTTACCCTTGCGGAACGACGCCCAGACGAACCACGGCAAGCCGAGGAGCAAGAGCAGCAGGTAAACCAGGTTGAGCAGGTAGGCCATGACTGGAGCTCAAGCCGCGCCCATTTTCCGCATGCAACAGTTCTTGTACTTCTTGCCGCTGCCGCAGGGACAGGGGTCGTTCCGTCCCGGCCGCGGCCCGCGGTTGCGGATCGTCTCGATCACGATCTCGCCCTGGCTGTTCTGGATGGCTTGCTGCTGCTGGCGGGCAATATCGCTGGCCGTGGGGGCCTCCGCGTGACTGGCTGCCGTCTCGACAAAGGTGCTGCCGACGAAGCCTTCGTCCAACTGCTCCATCCGGTAGACCAGGTCGGTGACGCGCCCGCCCACCGACTCCCACATCGAATCGAACAGCTTCATACCCTCGCGCTTGTACTCCACCTTGGGGTCGACTTGGGCGTACCCCACCAAACCGACGGAGCTGCGCAGGTGGTCCATCGCCAGCAGGTGGTCCTTCCAGGCGGCGTCGGCGATCTGCAGCAGCACGGCCCGCTCCATCCGGCGCATCTCGGGCCGGTAGCGTTCCTCGATCACATCGCTGAGCTTGCGGTCGAGTTCCTCCCGGTTCAGCCGCAGGAGTTCGTCCTGGCTGACCTCGCAGTCGAACGTCGAGTTCATCCAGTCGGTCAAGGCCTGCAGTTTCCCGTCGCCCGCCGTGACGCTCAGCGGCTGGTCCCCGTCCTGCGTGGGGAACAACTCGGCCACTTTCGCTCGCATGTCGCTCAGCAACTGCTGGGCCCGGGGCGGGTACGCCCGGCTGTGCTCCAACAGCACGGCGCGGATCTCGTCCCGCTGCTTGTGCTTCAAATCCTCGACGGACAGCGAGACCTCAAAGCGCTGGCTGGCCCAGGCGATCAGGCCGTCGCGGTCCAGCCGCGAGTGGCCGGGGCCGGAAGAGAAGCGGTACAGGGCCGCCATGACCGGGTACTGGGCCTCTTTTTCGTCGTAGGCCTGCACCGCCCGCTCGTAGACCAGCGTCTTCAGCTCGTGCGGCTCCAGTTCCTGGACTTCGTCAAAGTCCAGGTCGATGCCGAACTTGTACTTGACCCAGCCGATGGCGCTCCGCAAGCCGAAATCCTCGCGCAGGAAAATCGCGCCGTCCGACAGGTCGATCTGGCCGATCGCTTCCCGGGCCCGCTCGATCAGCAGTTCCGCCGTGCCCTCGCGACCTACCTTGCGCAGATCCTTGTCGCGCAGATTCAAGCCCCAGCGGGCGTTGGCGAACTTGGTCAGGGCCAGCCAGTTCCATTCCTCGGGAGCCTCTTCGTCGACGATCTCCGGCAGGTTTTCTTCGATCGCGTCCAGGACTTGCGTCTCGGCGTATCGTTCGGCTTCGTCGCGGGCATAGCGCTCCGCCTGGGCAAAATCCATCCCGCGATAATCGCGGGCTTCCAGCGAGGTCCCCAACCGCTTGCCGGCCCACTCGGCGAACGTCTCGACACCAAAGTCCCGGCCCAGGTAGGTGCCCAGGTGATGCTCGACCTGCTGCCGGACCGATTCCAGGATCAAGTCGCGGCAGCTGGCGCCGTCCAGGATCCGCTGGCGATAGCCATAGACGCGCTTTCGCTGCTCGTCCATGACTTCGTCGTATTCGAGCAGATGTTTGCGGCTCTCAAAGTGGCGTTCTTCGACCTTCTTTTGCGCCGCCTCGATCCGCCGCGTGACCATCCGGCTCTCGATCGACTCGCCTTCCTTCATGCCCAGCGACTCCAGGATCTTCTTGACCCACTCGCCGGCAAAGATCCGCATCAGGTCGTCTTCCAGCGAGAGGAAGAAGCGGCTGCTGCCGGGGTCGCCTTGGCGGCCGCAACGGCCGCGGAGCTGGAGGTCGATGCGGCGGGCGTCGTGCCGCTCGGTGCCGATCACGTGCAGGCCGCCGATCCGCTTGACGTGCTCGCCCTCCTCTTTCATGTTCTGTTCACGCTCGATCTCGGCCACCAGCGTGTCCCATTCCTCCCGGGGCACGTCCAGCCGCGTGGCGTACTTGTCCTGCAGCCGGGCCCAGGCCATGGTCTCCGGATTGCCGCCCAGCACGATGTCCGTTCCACGGCCGGCCATGTTGGTCGCGATGGTCACGGCCGCCGCCCGACCGGCCTGGGCGATGATCTCCGCCTCGCGCTTGTGATACTTGGCGTTCAGCACCTGGTGCTTGACGCCCCGCTTGTCCAGCATCGCCGACAGCCGCTCGCTTTTCTCGATCGAGACCGTGCCGATCAGGATCGGCCGGCCGCGCGGCTGGATCTCTTTGATCTTGTCCGCGGTCAGGAGTTCGCGGCGGCGCGTCTCGAAATCCTGGAAATCGACCTGGCCGTCCTGGTCCTTGAGGATCGTGCCGACCCGGATTTGACCGTCAGTGGTGGCGATCGCGTCATAGCGGTGCATCCGCTCGACCTCGTCCGCGACCGCCTTGAACTTCTCCCGCTCCGTGCGATAGATCACGTCGGGATGCTCGATGCGGCGCATCGCCCGGTTGGTGGGAATGGCGATGACCTCCAGCTTGTAGATCTTCCAGAACTCGTTGGCTTCCGTCATGGCCGTGCCGGTCATGCCGGAGATCTTCTTGTACAGTTTGAAGAAGTTCTGCAGCGTGATCGTGGCGAGGGTCTGCGTCTCTTCCTTGATCTTGACGCCTTCTTTGGCTTCGACCGCCTGGTGCAAGCCGTCGCTCCACTGGCGGCCTTCCATCAACCGCCCCGTGAACTCGTCGACGATCACGATCCGGCCTTCCTTGATCACGTACCGGACGTCTTTCTGGTACAGGTAGTGGGCCTTCAGCGAGTTGTCCAGCAGATGGGGCCATTCCATGTTGCCGGCGGTGTAGAAACTCTCGACGCCCGCCAGGCGCTCCGCTTCGCGCACGCCGTCGTCGGTCAGGTGCGCCGTGTGGTCCTTCTCGTTGACCACGAAATGGGTGTCGCGTTTCAGCAGCCGCGCAATGCGGTCCGCCTCGGCGTACTTGCGGACGTCGTCGTACGCCGGACCGGAGATGATCAGCGGCGTCCGGGCCTCGTCGATCAGGATATTGTCCACTTCGTCGACGATCGCGTAGTTCAAACGCCCCTGCGACTGTTGCAGGTCCTTGCGATAGCGTTCGTCTCCGCGGGCGGCCGGACGCATGTTGTCGCGCAGGTAGTCAAAGCCGAACTCGTTGTTCGTGCCGTAGGTGATGTCGCACGCATAGGCTTTTTGACGATCCAGCACCTCCATGTCGCTTTGGATCGCGCCGACAGTCAGCCCCAGGCCCATGTACAGCGGCCCCATCCACTCCATATCGCGGCGGGCCAGATAGTCGTTGACCGTCACGACGTGCACGCCTTTGCCTTCCAGCGCGTTCAGGTACGCCGGCAGCGTCGCCACCAACGTCTTGCCTTCGCCCGTCACCATTTCGGCGATCGCGCCGCGATGCAGCACCATCCCGCCGATCAACTGGACGTCGTAATGCCGCAACCCGATGAAACGGCGGCCGCCTTCGCGGCAGACCGCAAACGCTTCGACCAGCAGATCGTCCAGCGTCTCGCCGGCCCGCAACCGCTCGCGAAACTTGACCGTCTGCTCTCTCAGTTCGGCGTCGGACATCGCCTGGTACTTTGCTTCCAGGCTGTTGATGGCCACCACCGTCGGCTGCAGACGGCGAATGTAGCGGGCGTTGGACGACCCAAACAGCGAGGTGATACCGCGCTCAAACGTCTTCAACAGGCCGCCGAAGAACAGCCCGATGACTTCCCAAATTCTGTCCAGGATTTCCATGTTCTGTCGAATCTCATTGTCGAGGTGAAATCCGGATCTGCCGCACGACTGGCAAAAGCGCGCAACATGTTCCGAAAGAGCAGTTTATAGCGATCGGCTGGGACCGGTCAATCGCGATTGCCCCGCAAAGCCACTCTTAACAGGGGTTTAAGTTGGGAAAGATCCAGCCGGCGGGGCTGTCTAGCCGAAGAAAACTGTTGGAATTTACGTGTTGACCAGCTATTCTTAAGCGGTAGGGGCATGACGTGCGCGCCGCGTTCTGAATCTTGGACCGAGGCCGCGACAGCGAATCAAGAGGCAGGAGAATGCAGATGCGAGTCACAACTGGGCGTGGGATGGCAGCCGTGGTAGCGGCCTTGAGCGTTTTGGCGGCTGGCATTTCGGCCGGTGCAGCAGACAAAGCTGGCGCGGCTCCCAAGCAAGTGGAGTTCTTTGAAGCGATCAAGGCCGGCGACATTGAGGTCAAACTGATCCCGAAAGACGCTAAAGAGGCCAATGTCCTGATTGAGAACAAGGCCAAGCAACCGTTGCAGATCAAGCTGCCCGAAGCGTTCGCTGGCGTCCCCGTCCTGGCTCAAATGGGCATGGGCATGGGTGGCGGCGGCATGGGTGGCATGGGCGGCGGCGGCATGGGTGGCGGCGGCCAGGGAATGGGCGGCGGCATGGGCGGCATGGGCGGCGGCGGCATGATGGGCGGCGGCGGGATGGGCATGGGCGGCGGGATGTTCAACGTCGCGCCGGACAAGGTTGGCAAGATCAAAGTCACGACCGTGTGCCTGGAGCATGGCAAAACCGATCCGAATCCTCGCATGCACTACGAGATCCGGCCGATCGAAACCTTTACCCAGGACCAGCGGGTCATTGAGGTCTGCAAGATGCTCGGCCGCGGAGAACTCGGGCAGAACGTCGCCCAGGCGGCCGCTTGGCATTTGGGCAACGGGCTGAGCTGGGAGGAACTGGCGGCCAAGGACCGTGTCAAACTGAGCAACGGATATACCGAGAAGTGGTTCTCGCCTCAGGAATTGGCCACGGCGATGCGGGTCAGCCAAGAGGCCGTGCGACGAGCCGGCGACAAGCAGCCCACGGGTCCCCAGAAGTACGATTCACTGAGTCGGAATTAGATGGATTCACGGAACGTGTCTCCCATTGACGCGGGCGTCCTGCGGCACTGTGCCGCGGGACGCTTTTTTGTTGCGCTCAACCCTGCGATCTGCGGGCCTTGACGACTCGCGGCAAGCCGGCCAAGTCCTTGACGGTCGGCTGCAGCTGAAAACGGCCGTCCTGGGCCACCTGCCGGCTGACGGCCGCTTCCGTCATGGGGCTGATCTCCAGCACTAGCCAACCGCCGGGCCGCAGCCGGTCGGCCGCTTGCGGAACCAACCGCCCGATCGTCTCGCTGCCGGTCGGACCACCAATCAGAGCCAAACGCGGCTCAAAGTTCTTGACCTCGATCGGCAATTGCTCCCATTCACCCTGGCTGACATACGGCGGGTTGCTGGCGATCACGTGGAAACGGTTATCCGGCGGAAGCTCGGCCAGCAGGTCGCTGCGGATGAACTCGACCCGTTCGGCCACCTGGTGCCGCTGGGCATTGGCTCGGGCGACCTCGAGTGCCGCTTGGCTGAGATCCACCGCCGTCACGCGACAACCGGCAGCGTGCTTGGCGACGCTGACCGCGATCGCTCCGCTGCCCGTGCCGACATCCGCCACTTGCGCGGGTTCGTCGCCCGTCGGAAGCTTCTTGAGCACGTCCAGGCATTCGACCACCAGGTGTTCGGTCTCCGGGCGCGGAATCAGCACGTCGCGAGTCACCTGAAACGACAGCGAGAAGAACTCGCGCTGGCCGACCAGATACGCCACCGGTTCGCCGGCCGCCCGGCGCCGCACGTAGTCGCGGAACACCGTCCGCGTGGCGTCGTCCGCCAACTGGTCGAACGCCGTGTACAACTGAATCCGCTCGCAGCCGCGCGCCGCCGCCAGCAGTACTTCCGCGTCCAACCGCGGGCTGAGCGCACCATGCTGTTTCAGATAATCGGTCGTCCAGGTCAGCAGGCGACCGACGGTCCACTCGTTGGCGTCCGACATGATGCTCGATGGCCTCGCGCGAAAAGGGGCGGATCAACACGTCCACGGTCTGCACCCAATGCCTAGCCCTTGTCGTCCATCGGCCGGCTTCTGTCAAGGTCGGTCAGCAGAAAAGGGTCGACAGGTCACGCCAACTGCTTGCGGAACCGGAAGACGCTCAAGCTGAGGATGACCAGGCAACAGGCGGCCAGGCACAGGACCGGCGGCAGCAGATCGACGAAGTCCGCGCCGCGGAGCACGATGCCGCGCAGGATCTCGATGAAATACGTCACGGGAATGGCAAAGGTAATCACGTAGATCGGCCCGGGCATCTCGCTGCGGGGGAATACGAACCCGGACAGCAACACGGACGGCAGCATGATGATGAATGCGAACTGGACGGCCTCGATCTGGCTCTTGGCCACCGTCGAGACGAGCAGGCCCAGGCCCAGCGAGCAGACCATGAACAGCATGGACAGGGACAGCAGGAGCGGCAGGCTGCCGTGGATCGGCACGCCGAACACGTAGACCATCACGCACATGACGATCAGCATTTCGACGAAGCCGACCAGCGCGTAGGGCACCAGTTTTCCCAACAGCAGGCCGGTTCTGCCCACGGGAGTGACGAACAGCTGTTCCAGGGTCCCCAATTCCCGCTCGCGGACCACGGCAAACGACGTCAGAAACAGCGTCACCAGTTGCAGGATGATGCCGATCAGGCCCGGCACGAAGAAGTGCGAACTCTCCAGGTTCGGGTTGTACAGCAGCCGAGGACGCATGTCGACAGCCAGCGTAGGCCGGCCGGCGGGATCGCGGGCAGACGCAATCTGCATCGCCTCCTCCTTCTCCCGGGCCAGGTGAATGGACAGGTTCAGGCCCAGCAGTTTGGCGGTGTTCATCGCCGTCGTCGCGACCTGCGAGTCGCTGCCGTCGATCAGAACCTGCACTTGGACCTGCTCGCCGCGGGCCAGGCGGTCGGTATAGTTCTGCGGGATCAGCAGGCCCGCTTTAGCCCGCCCGGACGTCAAGGCGCGGCGGAACGACTCGCTGTCCTGGCAGCGCTGGACAATCGAAAACCGCCGCGTATTGGCAAACGTCTCGGCCAGTTCCCGGCCGCGGCTGCGTCCGTCCAGGTCGTAGATCGCCAGGGGAATGTTCTCGATCTGCGTGTCGATGGCGTAGCCGAAGATGATGGTCTGCATGACCGGGACGACCAGCATGAAGAAGATCGTCGACGGCTGGCGGCGAATGTGCGAGAATTCCTTGGTCAGCACCGCCAGCAGACCGTTGAGCGTCCGCGAGCGGCCTGCCGGGCCGCGGCGGTTCTGCCCGGCTGAGGGACTTGGCTTGTTGCGAGCAGCGGGCTCCGCAGCGGCTTCGCCGGACGG
>CAIYOB010000834.1 GCA_903927685.1 uncultured Planctomycetaceae bacterium | reverse complement strand
TAGCCTTGCTTCATACCTGGCGGCGGGAAGACGTGCTGGCCGCGATGGAACGAGCCGTCCGCTACCACGCCTATGCGTTGAGTTCCCTGGAACGGATCCTGGCCGCCCAAGCCACCCCGAAGAAACCGTGGCAGGCCTGGGACCCGCTCGCCCCACCGCAACGGCTCGACCTGCCGCCCGGCGAAACGATCCCGCCCCGAGACAGCCGGGAGTATCAACGCCTGTTGTTTGACGAGCCCGCCGCGGAGCCAGAACCGACGCCCGACGCGCCGTCCGCGGAGTCACCCTTGCCCCAGGAGAACCTCGATGACCCGCCGCGCCCAGCCGCCCTCGATCCGTGACCAGATCTTCCAGGACCTGGAACTCCTGCGAATCCCCTTGCCCGAAGACGAATTCGATCAACTGCTCGCCACGGCCGAGAAGGAACGCCTGTCCCAGCTGGAGTTCCTCCACCGCGTGCTCCGGCTCCCGGCCAACCGCCGCCGGGAACGGAGTGTCCAACGCCGCCTGCGCGAGGCCCACTTCCGCGACCCGGGCACCCTGGAGACTTTCGACTGGAACTTCAATGCCAAGACCCTGCCCCGCCAGCCCTTCGAAGACTTGGCCACGGGTGAGTTCATCCGCCGCCGCGAAAATGTAGCCTTCGTCGGCCAAAGCGGGATGGGCAAGAGCTTCCTGATTCAAGCCATCGGCCGCCGCTGCTGCGCCCTGGGCTATCGCGTCCGGTACGTCACCAGCGCCGAACTGTTGGAGGACCTAACGGCCGCGGCCGGCGACAAAACCCTGCCGGCCCGCGTGCGTTATTACAGCCGCTTTGAGTGGCTCATCATCGATGAATTCGGCTTCGACAAACTCGAACGTCGCGAGTACCCGGAAGCCTCCAGCTTGCTCTTCAAAATCATTGATCGCCGCAACGGCCGCGCTTCGACGGCCCTGGTGACCAACATCGAGTTCGAGGACTGGACGGACTATCTCGGCGATCCTCCCTTGGCCATGGCCCTCTTGGATCGCATCGTCGACGGGGCCCTGCCTTACAAATTCAAAGGCAAGTCTTATCGAGCCCATCGTGCCAAACGCGACCGGCTCGCAGCTGCTGCCCAGCCCGACGCGTAGTCCACCCCGGTCGGGCCACTGCCAGGGGACGAACATGTCAAGCCTCGACTATCGCGCCCTGCACGCCCAGCTCCCGATTCAGGCGGTTCTGGAACTGATGAACTACGTCCCGCTGCGGACTCGTGGGGACCAATGGCGTGGTCCGTGCCCGCTGCACGGTGACCGTGCGCGGAATCGTTCCGAAAGCTGCTTCGCCGTCAACGTCCGCAAGCATGTCTTCTTCTGCCACCGCTGCCGCCGCGGAGGTAATCAACTCGACCTCTGGGCCGCAGCCACCCAACTCCCCCTCTACCAAGCCGCCCTCGATCTCTGTCAACGCCTCCGTCTGGACCCGCCCCTCCTCCCGTCAACCCGCAATCCCAAAACGCCACGTCCCGAACCAACCCAGCCGCAACCCCGACCCTTCTGATCCCGCGAAAATGGCCCCCGCCAAATCCGCGTCCGGCAGTCAAACACCGGGCTTGATTACGGACCTAAACGCACTATATGCCAAGGCGAATGTCCCGTCCTTGCCATATTTTCAGACCCAAAAATCAGTGGAGCGAGGGTGGGATTGCTGTTGCCACTGCGAACTTGGGACCACTATTTGGGACCTGTCTTAGTCGAGAGAGGGCGCAATCCGTCAATTTGTCGTACGTGCACCACAAAAGATGAACCAGCTACTCACGTTTTTGGCTGTAACGTGCTTCACCGCCCAGGATCCGGTCACGGGAGGTGGACCTGATGCCTTCGGGGACCAGTTGCCTGTTGGCGCAATTAT
>CAIYOB010000833.1 GCA_903927685.1 uncultured Planctomycetaceae bacterium | reverse complement strand
CCGGCGTGCTGGCCATCCACCTGGAGCAGTTCAACACCGCCGCCGCGCGCTGGAACACGGTGCGCGGCCTGGCGCTGTACAGCCTGGCCGGGCTGGGTTTCACCGTCTACCAGGGTCTGCTTGGGCAATCTGCCGGATCGCCACTCCTGGCGCAGGGACAGGTATATCTCTCGGCCATCGCCGCCTTTGCCATGTACCTGATCCCGCTCGGTTTCCTGGCCATCCTGGCGCAGTCCTTGTGGGCGCACCCACCCGCGCCCGGCCAACCCGCCGAGATGATCCACAGCATCCGCTCGCGCGGCCGGGGTCTTTAGCGCATGGAAATCCTCGACAACGGCCTGCACATCGAAAACGGCGCGCTGCAATACGCCTGGTACCATCTGCGCGACGAGAACGGGGAGCGCTACCGCTGCGTGGCGCTGCGCGAACTGGCTGCTCTGCCGGTGGATTCCGCCGAGGACTACAACATCCTGGGCAAGCAGTGGGGAGCGGTGCGCGGCCTGTACAACGCCGGCGTCAATTTCATCTACACCGCCAGCGGCATCTTCACCCCGGAACACATCGGCATTGTCCAATTCTACGGCGCAGCGGTGGAGGCCGAGACGCGCAGCGCAGCCGCCCGCCAGGCGACGGAGCATCTGGCCGCGGTGCAGGCGGTGCTGGCCAACTTCACCCAGTCGCGCACCTGCCCACCGGATCTGCGATGGGTGCGTTGGTACATTGACTTCGTCACCCGGCGCAGCCAGAACGTGTTGACGCTGCTCGGATACCCTGATCCACGCGAAAGCGCCCGCGGCCTGGGACTGGACGGAAAGCTGCCGGACGAAACCGGCGACGATCTCTCCAGCGAACAGAACGAACTGCTCTACCGCGGCCTGGCCAAGCTGCGTGAGGACTTCGTCTTCCAGGTCACCGCCCGCCATGTGGGACGCAAGTTCTTGAGCGACACTCTGGTGCAGGTGGCCGAGATCACTTCCAACATCGCCTCACGCCGCAAGGGAGCGATGAGCATCGGCTTCAGCCTGGGCATCCCGTTGATGGCGGCTATCTCCAATGCGGTCAGCGGCGGGCATGCGGCCTCTAGCAGCCAGGCGCGCTCGACCTCGGACGGCCAGTCGCAGAGTTGGGGGCAGGGCCACACCGATAGCTACAGCCATACCGAAAGCCAATCGTCCAGCGTGGGCGGCTCGGAAACGCATACTGTTGGGACATCTCACACGGAGAGTGTTGGGCACACGGACAGCAGCGGCCATACCGACAGTGTTGGCCGCACGGATAGCGCCAGTCACACCGAAAGCGCCAGCCACACGGTGAGCCAGAGCCAGACGATCAGCGAGAGTCACAGCGACAGCCAGAGCCAGAGCAGCAGTTGGGGACACACGGAAAGCTCCGGTCACACCGAGAGCGCCTCGCAGTCCACCAGCAGCGGCCACAGCGACAGTTCGTCCACCGGCGGCAGCGAAGCCCACAGCAGCAGTTCCGGCCACAGTGAGGGGACCTCGTCAGGGACATCTTCCAGTTCGAGCAGCGGCACTTCCAGCGGGCATTCCACTTCCGCCACCGATACCAGCGGCTCCAGCAGCGGCAGTTCGATCTCGACCGGCTTGAGTTCCTCCACCACCAATGGCCAGTCGGAAGGCTGGAGTATGGGCGCATCGGTCGGCGGGGGAGTGCCGGGCGTGGCTTCGGCCAGCGTCAACAGCGGCGTCAGCGGCAGCCAGTCTTCATCCACCTCGAGCGGCTCTTCCAGCAGTTCGTCCAGCAACAGTGGGGTATCGGAGTCGCATTCTGCTGGCGTCTCCGACAGCAGCGGGACGATGGAATCGACTTCGACCGGATCATCGACGGGCGTAAGCAGTTCTGATTCGACCGGCGTCAGCGACACGAGTGGATCGAGTTGGGGAAGCGGCAGCAGCGACAGCTACGGAGCGGCGAATACGACCGGCTCCGCCGACAGTTGGGGCAGCGCCGATACCGTTGGCGGGGCAAGTACGGTCGGGCATTCGGATGGTTGGGGGGTAGCCACCTCGAGCGGCAGCGCCGATTCGACGGGCCGCGCCGACAGTGTTGGACATGCCGACAGCGTTGGTCGCGCCGACACTACCGGGCAGGCAGATAGCACGGGCCGCACTGACGGCGTCTCGGAATCCAATTCGGTCAGCCGCTCGTGGTCGCAGTCGTGGGGCCAGGCGGATAGCTGGGGCAGGGCCGACAGCCGCAGCGAAGCCTACGGTCAGTCTCACGCGACGGGAGAAGCGATTGGCCAGTCGGTGGGTCGCTCCGGCTCACAGGCGTTCTCCGGCGGGATGTCGACCGGATTGGTTCCGGGCATCTCGCTCAACCGTTCCTGGCAGCT
>CAIYOB010000832.1 GCA_903927685.1 uncultured Planctomycetaceae bacterium | reverse complement strand
GTCGATCTTGCCCAGCCCCGGACGGTCCACTCCACCGATTCCCGGCTTGCCAAGCGACGGCCGATCGGCGGGCAGCGTCGTGGGACGGTCGATCTTGCCCAGCCCCGGACGGTCCACTCCGCCGATGCCGGGCTTGCCAAGAGACGGCCGGTCCGCGGGCAGCGTCGTGGGACGATCGATCTTGCCCAGCCCCGGACGATCCACTCCGCCGATACCCGGCATGCCAATCGACGGCCGATCCGCGGGCAGCGTCGTAGGACGGTCGATCTTGCCCAGCCCCGGCCGATCGAGTCCGCCGACGCCTGGTCTGCCGCTGTCCGGCCGAACGATACTCGGCCGATCGCCACCGGGGCTGGGACGCGTGAGTCCGCCAGAGATGTTCCCCAGGCCTGGACGGCCAAAGCCAGGATCGACGTTGCCTAAGCTGGGCCGGTTGTTGATTCCCGGCGAAACGCCCGGCCGGGAGCTGATCGAGGGCGAACTAATACTGGGACGCGAGACGGAAGGACGACTGATGTCCGGCCTCGAGCTGCCGCCCAGGTTCGGCATGCTGCCAGTGCCCAGCGAGGGTCGCGAGAGCGAAGGACTCGGGCTGGGCCGCGTCGTCGGACGACTGCTGACGCTGGGCAGCGAGGGCCGACTGGACGGCACGTTCGGCCGCGAGATGTTCGGGCTCGGCCGGGAGATGTTCGGGCTCGGCCGGGAAACGCTGGGGCTCGGCCGGGACATACCGCCCCCACTGGGACGCGATCCGCCGCCCATTCCCATGGATGGCCTGGCACCACCGCCTCGCCCGCCTGGGCTCCGTCCTTGCGCGGACGCGTCCGAAACGAGCACCCAACTCGTCGCACCAGCGAACACGATGCCAAGGGCAATGCAATAGATACGTCGATTCATGATTGTCACCGGAAGGTCGTGGGATGGCGGCGACCTCTGGCCGCTCTGGTTTTTCGCGTGGTGGAACGATAGACAACACCGAGGCGGACACGGCAAGGCAGCAACAAGTCGCTGCGTTCCCAAGCTGCCCGAAACCGCGCGGATTACTTGGCCGGCGATGGCGGCCGGCGGACGATGGTCACTTCGTAGTCGTCGTTGGTTTCGTCGCCGATGATCCGATCAAAGCCCCGCATCACGAACTTGTCGTTGTCCACGGGTTCGATGAACAGGGTCGCCGATCCGGTACGGCCATCGGGCAGCACCGCCGACGACTTGAGGACCCAGCCGGTCTCAATCGCGGTCCAATGCGCGTCGCCATAGCCGCCATCGGAATCAAAGGCCCACGAGCGGATCCGCTGGTGAAGGGGGTCCCAGCCGATCCGCTGACTGGTCTTCATCGCCGCCCGACCTTGGATCGTGGCCGTATACTCCGCCAGCAGGTAGTTCTTGTCCTCGGACCACTTGCAGTTCATCAGCACGACGGACTCGGCATTCTCGTCCACCCACTCGCCGATCATCCAGGCCAGGGGCTGCAAGCGGTCGTGTGGGGTTGGCGCCTGGTCAGCCGCCGCCTCGCGGGCTGCAGCGATCAGCCATTGGCCATCGCGTTTGGCGTAGTTCAGCGTGTACCGCGTTGCCGCTTTGCCGGTTCCGTCGGTGGTGACGACCTGCCGCGTCCCCTCCTCGACGGCCAGGTCGGGACCAAGCAGGCGAATCGCGGCGTCGCTGAGCGTCATTTTGGCGCCGGGAAACCGCTCGAAGAACTTCGCGAAAATCTGCTCGATCTGCTCGCGGCCCTGGTACACATTGCCGGCTTCGTCAACCGCTTCCCCTTCCGGCAGGAACGCCGCGGCGACCGCCTTGGCCTGGCCGCTATTGTACGCTTCGACCATCCGCGCGGACGCTTGGCGGACAGCCTGTTCGTCCGCGTTCGCGGCCGCAGGCGGTTGGTCCGCTGCCCGAGCGGCCATCGCAACCATCACTCCACCCAGCCATGCACAGACGAGAATGAGACGTGAATATCGCAAGATGCCGCCCTCCTGAAACAGGTGAAGTAGATGTGACCAAATGTGTATCTGCCATTTTACCGGATTCACGCTCCGTGGAAAGGAGCACCGGCCCGGCAATCGGACGTTTGTCTCCCACTGGCTTTCCTGCGACGGCTTCTGGCAGGCAGGCCCAAGCTTGCTACAATCGGTGCTGATCCGGATCGCACCCAGATCGTGGTTGCGCATCCACTGAACCACGGAAAGCCGAACGACACAACGATGACCGACAAGAGCATCTACGAGAGCAGTGACAGCGTGCGGAATGCCAAGCCGCTGCAATACGCCCAGTACGCGACTTTCGCCGGCCCGTTCCATCTGGAACGAGGTAGTCACCTTCCCGAAGTGACGGTGGCCTACGAAACCTATGGAACGCTCAGCCCCAATCGTGACAACGCCGTGCTGATCTGCCATGCGATCTCTGGTGATTCGCATGTGGCGCGGCATTGCGACGAGGACGACCCAGGGTGGTGGGACATCCTGATCGGTCCGGGACGGGCGATTGACACAAACCGGTACTTTGTAATCTGCCCCAACGTCCTGGGAGGCTGCCGCGGCACGACGGGGCCGAACAGTCCGAATCCCGCCACGGGGCAGCCGTATGGACCAGACTTTCCACTGGTCACGATCGGGGACGTTGTCAAGCTGCAGAAGCAATTGGTCAACCACCTGGGCATCGAGCGACTGCTGGCCGTTGTCGGCGGTTCGCTGGGGGGCCACATGGCCTTGACCTGGGCGACCAAGCACCCGGACG
>CAIYOB010000831.1 GCA_903927685.1 uncultured Planctomycetaceae bacterium | reverse complement strand
TGGGGTCGAGTGCAGCGAGCCCCCAGTGGCAGAACTGGGGGCTCGCCACTCGTACCTCGTACCTCGCGGCTCGACCCCAGGTACCATCGACGCCCCCCCCGGATGGATTGGGTCGAGTGCAGCGAGCCCCCAGTGGCAGGGCTGGGGGCTCGCCACTCGTACCTCGCGGCTCGACCCCAGCCACCCCCAGCGCGCCGCGAGCACCAAGCCATCGTAACCCGACGCGTCAGCGAGGACCTGCAGCCGTTCCTCGCTGACGCATCGGGTTTCGTTGTGCTGGACTCCGATCAAGGCCCGAACGCGTTCACGGCCGCGCGCCGCCCTGCGCGCGCCAACTGGGGCGGAACTCTTTCCGCTGCTGTCCGGAGACCAGCAAGATATTCTCCACGACTTCTTCGTAGCCTGGCCGGCGGAGCATCAGGCGGTGGGTCCCGGGTTCCAGCGCCAGTTCCGTTTTCGGCGGGCATTCCTGGGGCTGGCCGTCAATCTGAAACGCGGTGACTTCCTGGCGCACGTCGTCGCTCAGCAGCAGAACCAGGACCGGATTGGGCCCCGTGTGCCGCGGCTTGGTCTTCTGACGCCCTGTCTTGGTTGGCGACCCAGGAGGAGGCAGCAGTAGAATCACGACAATCAGCAAGGCGAGCCCGAGGGCAGCCAAGCCGGTGGCGATCAGGTACATTCGCGTCTGCGACGATCGCCGCGGTTTCGCGTAAGGCTCGTCGTCGTCCTCGTACTCCTCCTCGCCCTCGTCTTCCTCGTCGAATTCGTCTTCTTCCTCGTCTTCCTCGTCGTCGAATCCGTCGAACTCGCGGACTTCCCGTCCCCCGGCTGCTGCCGGACCACGAGCGGTCAACGGTGGCGGTTTGAGTCCCGTGTCCCGCCCGGTGGCGGCAGGCCCGATGTCGATGCGGGGCGGCTCGGTGATGATGGGCGGCGTGACGAACGCGGGCGGCTCAATGGCCGGCGGCACGACGGGCGCGGAGATCTGCGGAGGCGGAGGAGCCTGGGGGGCTGGGGCAGCTGCATTCCCTCTCTCGGCTGGCAGCTTGGCCCGCAATTCCTGGTCGTAAGCAGCTTTCTTGTCCTTGTTTAACAGACACAACCGCGCGCGGGAAATCTCGTTCAGCAGTTTTTGGGAATGCGAGGCGTCGTCGCCGGCGGCGAGTTCCTTCAAGTAGCCCATCAGCCGGTTGGCGGCTGCGTCGATCACATCGCGATCCGGTTCGAACAGTTCGATGCCCAACAGCCGGTAGTGGTGGGGCGGCTGATCCTTGGGAGGAATGCCGAGCCATTTGTAGTACGGATCGAACTTTTCGGCCATGGGTCGCTCGCTGTCGCCGCAGAAGGGGATCTACGGTATTTTGCGGTCCCGAGGCCGATCGTGCAAGCCATCAGAATTCCAGATCGGAAAAGACTTCCGAGTCCTGCTCTTCGTCTTCGAACACGTGCGGCCCCTCGAAATCGAACGTTTCCGCCGGGGCGGCCGCGCCCGGGGGCGAGGGCGGCGGCAGTGGAGGCGGGCCGCCGGTCGCGGGTGGTGCGGCCGCCGGTCCCAACAGCGGCTGCCCCGCCGCCATGCGCTGCTCCCACTCCTGCAACGCCTGGTCCGACATCCCGGAAGCCCGTTCGACGGTGACCGACGATTCGATGCCCGTGTTGGGCAGCGAGGCTTTGACGCTCAGACGCCCATTGGCGGCGTAGTAGAATTGGACCATGACCGGCGTCTTGGCGGGCAGTTTCGGCGGGAGATCGGAGATCAGGCATTTGCCGATCGGCGTGGCGTTCTTGCCGCTGTCATCGCCGCCTTCGACCACGTGCACTGCGATACTCCGCTGATTGGCCCGGTGGGTCACAAAGGAACTCTTGCTCCGCGCCGGCAGAATGGTGTTCCGCGGAATCATGATTCGCCGGCGTTTCATCCCGGTGGCCTTCTCAATCCCCAAGACGCCCAAATCGTGGGAATTGACATTCTTGACCACCAGGCTGCGGTCCGTGGCTTGGCTGCCCCCATGCAGAAAGCCCGCGTACAGGGCCGCTCCGTGCGCCACCGCCTCGTCCGGCGACAGCGAACGGTCCACGCTCCGGCCGGAGGCGTCCTCGAGGACCTGTTGGACCATCGGCATGCGCGTCGAGCCGCCGACCAGCAGCAAACGCGTCAAATCGTCGAACCGCAGCCGCGCCGTCCGCAACAGCCGCTCGACGGTAAACATGGTCCGCTGCAACAGATCGCTGGTCAGGGCCTCGAATTCCTCGCGCGTCAACGTGACTTGGACCCGCTTGCTCTGGTACGCGAAGCGGACGGTGACGCTGGTCCGATTGCTCAACGCCCGCTTGGCGTCCTCGGCTTCCTGCAGCAACATCTGGAGCGCCACCGGGTCTTTGCGCGGGTCGCTGCCGTGCTGGTCCAGGTAGTGTTCGGCCACGAAATCGACGATTCGGCGGTCCCAGTCGATGCCGCCTAACTGCACGTCGCCGTCGGTCGCCACGGCCGTGTACTGACAGCCGTCCAACTGCATCAAAGTCACGTCGAAGGTGCCGCCGCCCAGGTCGTAGACCAGAATCTTCTCCGCCTGCCGAGCCTCGCCGGTCGCGGACACGAACCCGGCCTGCACGCCGTACGCGATCGCCGCGGCGGTGGGCTCGTTGATGATGTCCAGGACCTGGAGCCCGGCCAGGCGACCGGCGTCCATCGTGGCCTTGCGGCGCGGCTCGTTGAAAAACGCCGGCACGGTGATGACCGCCTCCTGGACCGTGCCCAGGCGATGCTCGGCATCCTGACGCAGTTTCCGCAGGATCGCCCCCTGGACCACTTCGGGCGGCAACCGCAGGCCGCGAATCGGCTTCTCACACAGCGGCTTGCCCATCTCGCGTTTGACGTGCTGCAGGACCGATTCCGGTTCGTAGACAGCCGCCTTGATCGCTTCCTTGCCCACGACGACCTGGTCCTGCTCGAAATACACGGCGCTGGGCGTGCTCAGATCGCCTTCGGCATTCAGAATCGTCCGGGGCCTGCCACTGCCTTCCAGGCAAGCCACGACGGAAAACGTCGTACCGAGGTCGATGCCGATGACTGGGGCCGGCTGGCTGCTCACAGGGGTTGCCCTCAACGCCGCGAAAATCCAAACTCATGCGTCTGCTGGAATTAGCATCCTACGCGCCAACCGTGCGGCGTTGAAGGGGGGCTCGTGAAAGTGACGAGCGAACTAAATCGCCAGGGTCATCGCATCCTTGGCGAAATCGTCCTCGAACATGTACGGGCAGAAGTACTTGGCCACCTGTTTCGCCAGCACCTCGACAAACATGGCCCGGAACCGGCCTTCGCTCATTTCGGTCGCATGCCGCGGCCCGTTTTGCGGGAAGGTGAAATCCGGGATGGTCCGGCGGAAAGCGACCTTGCCGTCGTCCTGCATGTCGTACACCGTGACGGTCAGCGTCACATGGCCCTGGTACAGCGTCTGGCCCTCGTGCAGGCGGAGATCCCCCACGTCGATGCCCAGGACCAGGTCGGCGTTGACGCCGCGCCCGATCTGGCGATAGTCCATCTGGTTCCAGTCGTTGCTGTCAATCCAGTCCGCCACCTCGTCGGCGGAAATCACGTCGATCTCTTCGCCTTGCTCCTTGAGCGCCATCCCGATGCGCCGTTCCAGCAGCGAGCAGAACGTGTTGGGACCGTAGGAACTGGCATTGGAAACGCACACCACGGCCACGCGTTTCTCCTTCATGCCCTCGAATTCCGGATCGATCTTGTTGCCCCCCTTGATCCAGTACGCAAGTTGCGCCCCCAGACCGACACAGCCGCAACTGGTCGCCACCGGCACGGCTAGCGCGAGGAACAAGGTGAACCGGCACGCCCCGCGGACACCGAAGAACATAGGCACATCCCTGTGTCAAAGTGCGAAAAAAACGCGGTAACTCCAGTCGATCAGCGTCACGGCGATCACCCCCCAGACGGCGATCAACACAGTACGCTCGCGAAGCGGCCTTCCTAGCCAACGTCCGCGCCACCCGGAGATCAACGCCCAGGGCGCCAGGATCCCCGTTGCCAGCCCGAGCAGGGCTCCTCCCGGGTTGTCCCGAAACGCCTGTCCGACCCGGCCACGCACCAAATGCGCCCACGAGGTCGTCATTCCGCATGACGGACAGCGATAACCGGTCAACTGCCGAAACGTGCACGGCGGCAAGCCCAGCCGCTCGTGCGTGCCCAGGCCGCGCGGATCGGGGGCCAGGACGCCCGCCACGGCCAGCAGCGACAACAGCGCCGCGCCAGCCGAGATCAGGACGACTCGCTGTGCCCACGTAAGCCGCAATGGAGGAGCCTGCAAGGGTTCCACAACTACCAAAAAACGAGTGGCAGAATAGCGATGCAAGCCGTTGGCGGCAAGATCGTTTTGGCGATTGCGTTTTTCCACGCCATGGGCAAGAATGCACGCCACGTGGGAGATACCAAGCGGGGATTCCTCATGACCCAGTCCGACTCGACACCCGACGACAGTCAACGCTACCTGGCGCTCAAGACCGTGATGCTGCCGCGGGATACCAATCCCCACGGGACGATCTTCGGCGGTGTGATCCTCAGCTATATCGACTTGGCCGGCGCCGTGGGGGCCCAGCACGAGATCCGCAGCCGAGACTGGCCGGATCAATTGCTGGTCACGGTCGCGATGAAGAGCATCGAGTTTCATCGTCCCGTGTGGGTCGGCGACATCGTCAGTTTCTACACGCACGTGGTGCGCGTCGGTCACACGTCATTGACCATGCACGTCAGCGTCGACACCGAGCGGGATGGATCCGCGATACACTTGACCGACGCGGAGGTCACCTACGTCTCGATCGAGGGCCCGCCCCGGGACCAGCGGCCTGTGCCGATTCGCGGCGAGGCCCCCGCCAGGCCGCGAGCCGGCCCGCTTCCACCCACCGGTTCGCGAAGCTGAGCCGCCGCCTCTCGCCGGCAGCCCCACCATGCGGGGAGTTGGCGTGCCTGACCCCGGGCAAATGAAAAGGGCATCCGCAGACCGGTGCTCCAGGCTCCACTGCTTGTCGGAAAAGCACCGGCTTCGAGGCCCTGTCCCCACTGGATTTCGGTTGGACCAATTGCTGCAAGTCATTCTCTCGCAGTGAATTATGATAAAACGGCCAGCCTTGGCAGGCAACCATCTCGGGAAGTGTTGGGTGTGCCGATAGCTGCTTCTCAGCGGGAGCGGAACCTGTCTTCCGAGGCAAACGAAATCAATTACTTCTCGCCGGATCGTCAAGCAGCCATTTACAAACCGGCGGTTTTTAGCATAATTTTCGAGTTTCGACTCATGCGGCGGCCCATCCCTGCGCCGATGTTTCGATGCTCCGGCCTGGTACGGGCCTCGGGAATGGTTCCTGGACACGATCGCACATGTTTGATTCACTCCAAGACGGACTCAAGTCAGCCTTCAAGAGTTTGCGCGGCAAGGGCAAACTGACCGAAGGCAATATGCGCGACGGCCTGCGGCTGGTCGAACAGTCCCTGCTGGAGGCGGACGTCAGCTATTCGGTCGTCAAGGACTTCATGGCCCAAGTGTCGCAGCGGGCGCTTGGGGAAAAGGTGCTCCTGGCCCTGGACCCCAGCCAGCAGGTCGTCGGGATCGTCCACGACCAGCTGCTGCAATTGTTGGGGCCCGTCGACCCGTCGCTTCATCTGAAAAAGGACACCAACATCCTGATGCTCTGCGGCTTGCAGGGCTCTGGAAAGACGACGACGTGCGGCAAGTTGGCGCGGCTGTTGTTGGACAATCAGGTCAAGCCGATGCTGGTGGCGGCTGATTTGCAGCGGCCCGCGGCCATCGACCAGTTGCACGTGATCGGCGAGCAGTTGGGCGTCCCGGTGTACTCGGAGAAGGGCGCCCAGGACCCGGTCAAGGTCTGCCAGGACGCGGTCCGCAAGGCCCGCGAAGAAGGCATCAAGGTCGTGGTCTTGGACACCGCCGGGCGTCTGGCCATCGACCAGGAATTGATGCAGCAGTTGCAGCGGATCGACACGCGCGTCCAGCCGGACCAGGTGTACCTGGTCGTGGACGGCATGACGGGCCAGGACGCGGTGAACAGCGCCAAGGCATTCAATGAGGCGCTGGAACTGGACGGCGTCATCATGACCAAGCTGGACGGCGACGCGCGCGGCGGGGCGCTGCTGTCGGTCAAGCAGGTCACGGGGGTGCCGATCAAGTTCATCGGAACCGGCGAGCACCTGGACGCCCTGGAACCGTTTCGGCCGGAGGGCATGGCCGGGCGAATCCTGGGACTCGGCGACATGGTGGCCCTGGTCGGCGAGGTCCGCAAGGTCGTGGATGCGGACGAGCAGGCAGCGCTGGAAGCCAAGATGCGGTCCGGCGAGTTCACGCTGGATGATTTCAAGCTGCAGCTCGAAAAAATGGCCAAGCCGGGACTCGTCCAGAAGATGATGGGCCTGATGCCGGGGATGGGCGAATTCCGCAAGCTACTGGAGCAGGAGGACACCGAGGGCGGCATCCGCCAGACGGTGGGCATCATTGACTCCATGACCCGCGAGGAACGCCGCAACCCCAAGGTAATCGACCCCAGCCGCCGCAATCGGATCGCCCGCGGGGCGGGGGTGGAACCGCAGGAAGTCAGCCAACTGGTGCGGCAGTACGAGATGATGTCGCCGCTGATGAAGGCGATGGCCGGCAAGGGAATGGGCGAACGAATGTCGGCGATCCGCGAACTGCAAAACTCCGGGATGCTGGATCCCGGCAGCCGCGGCCCCAAGATCAAGAAGGGCACCGGCAAAAGGTTGACCTCGAAGGAAAAGGCTCAACTCAAAAAGCAACGCGAAAAGGAACTCCGCCGCAAGAAGCGGGCGGAGAAAGGCAACACCTGATAGTTCTTAACGCAACAGGAGTGAATGTCCGTGGCAGTGAGAATCCGAATGAAGAAGATGGGGCGGAAGCACCAGCCTTTCTATCGCATTTGTGCGATGGACGTGCGGGCGCCCCGCGACGGCAAGGTGATCGAAGAGCTGGGTTACTACGACCCGATGGTCAAGGAAACCGACGCGCGTGCGATCCTGAACGGCGAACGCATCAGCTACTGGCTGAGCGTCGGCGCCCAACCGTCGGACAAAGTCAAGGTGCTGATCAAGAAGTACGGCGCGAACGGCAGCCATGCCGAACAGCAGAGGGCGGCTTTGGAACGCGTCAAGCTGGCCAAGCCGATGGCGCCCCCACCGCGAGTCGTGCCGCGACCCAAGAAAGAAGAGCCTGTCGCAGTCGAGGCGGCCCCGGCCACCGAGGCCGCGCCAAGCGACGCTCCCGCTGAGGCTCCGGCTGCCGAAGGCTAGGGCTGGGTCACTGAGATAACTGCCCACACATGCGTTTCGACGTTTTGACCCTGTTCCCGGATATGTTCCCCGGCTACCTGGGTCAAAGCTTGTTGCACAAGGCGATCCAACGCGGCTTGGTGGAAGTTCTCATCCACGACATCCGCCGGTGGTCGACCGACAAACATCATAAGGTCGATGACCGCCCGTTTGGCGGCGGTCCCGGCATGGTGTTGCGGGTCGAGCCGGTGGTCGAGGCCGTCGAGGACATCCAGACCCTGGGCCAGCAACCGGGACGCGTGGTCATAATGACCCCCCAGGGTCGGCGACTGACGCAGACGATCGTCGAGGAACTGGCGGGTGAGCCGCGGTTGCTGCTGCTGTGCGGGCGGTACGAGGGGTTCGATCAACGGGTGATCGATATCCTTCAGCCCGAGGAGCTTTCCGTCGGTGACTTTGTGCTCAACGGCGGGGAAGTGGCGGCGATGGTCATCATCGACGCTGTGGTGCGTTTAATACCCGGAGTGCTCGGACATCAGGACAGCAACGTCGATGACTCGTTCTCGCGGGGAAATCGATGGCTAGAGTTTGCCCAATATACGCGGCCGCGAGAGTATCGCGGTCACTGTGTTCCCGAAGTGCTGCTGACCGGTCACCACAAGGAGATCGCTCAGTGGCGGCGGGAACAGAGCTACGACAAGACCAAACAGCGGCGTGCGGACTTGCTGGAAGCCCCCGTTCCAGCCGACGCCGAAGAGCCCGGAGAAAGGACCAGTCATGAGCCAACAAGTGATCAAGTCGGTTGAGCAGGAATACGTCAAGAAGGAAGTCCCGCAGTTTGAGATCGGCGACACCGTCGACGTGCACACCAAGATTCTGGAAGGCAACAAGGAACGCATCCAGATCTTCACCGGTACGGTGATTGCCCGCAACGGCAGTGGCGTCAGCGAGATGTTCGCCGTCCGCCGCATCGTGGCGGGTGAAGGCGTCGAGCGCAAGTTCCCCTTGCACTCGCCGCGGATCGAAAAGATCGAGGTCAAACGTTCCGGCATCGTCCGCCGCGCGAAATTGTACTATCTGCGCGACCGGGTCGGCAAAGCCGTTCGTCTGCGTGAACGCCGCCGGACCACCGAGACTGCGGCTGAGACGCCTGCCGCCCAACAGTAAGGCCTTGCCCCGGACTCGTTCCGGCAAGTCGAATTCGGTTCCGGGTGCCCCGTCGGATTCTGGGTGCCCGGGGGCTAGGTAGGACGGATTGCCAATCCGTCCCACCGGCAATGGCGCCTGCCTGGGGTCGAATGCAGCGAGCCCCCAGACGGAAAAGCTGGGCGCATTCCACTCGTACCTCACGGCCAGCCCCGACAGCCACCCGATCAGAACCTTCCGCTCCGACGACGTCCGTCGCCTATGCGGCTTTGCCCTGCCGCAGTCGCTTGGGCAGCCGATACAGGCGGGCGTTGCCTTCCTTGCCTGCCTCTTCTGCCAAACCCATCTTCCGCAGACAGTACGTCATCCGTTGGGCGACCCAGCGGGGCACCTCGCAGCCCGCCGCCACGTGCCCGGTGTGAAAGACGGCAGGCAGTCCTTTCGGGAGCAGCCGCAGCAGGTCATCGCCCGAGCGGAATCGGTGCACGCGGTGCACCCGCAGCAGTTTCTGGTCTTCGATCTGGTGGTCGTTCGCCCGCCAGCGCCGGCGACGGCCGTGGCCTGGGTATCTCAGTTCCTCGATTTCCACCAGCGGCACTTCCAGCGACAGATTCGCGTGTGGAAAGACCCGCGTGAAATAGACCAATTCGTGGAATAGGTCCAAGACGCCACCCTGCTTGGGACTGCGGCGACGGCTGAGCACCCGCCCGCCTCGAGCGTCCTGGCGGACGATCCACTTGCAGCTGACAATCGGCTTGACGACCAGCACGCGGTGCGACACCAGCAGCTTCGCCACCTTGTCGCGAATGGCCGCCAGCGAGCCGTGCTGGATTTCGACCAATTCGCCGCCGCAGACGACGTCAATTCGATACGCATCGAGGGCCGCTTCCAGTTGCGACTCGCCGTCGGCGTAGATTTCTTTGAGTTGGCGATGGAGCGACGTTTCCATGGCGCGATACAGCACAGTTGGGGCTGGAAATGCAAGAGTGCCCCCACAAGTATCGTCGCAGACGGGTTGCCGAGTCCAGGGCGAAATCCCTTTGGCGGCTGCCCCAGATTGGCCCCGCGACGTCTTCGTCGAGCGGATTGTGGTCCGTTGAAGGCGGAATGATTCCGTCCAACGACGATCCGCCAATGGCCGGACAGGATCTGTGCGCAGAGCATCTGCGCACACCCACGCACGAGCGTAAAGAATGGAGTTGCCTCAGGCCGCATGTCGCGACCTAGCCAGAACGGTTTGTGACGCCCCGTGGGCGGCTCACATCCCTGGCGTCAAGCGAGTTCGGCGGGAACGTCGTTCCGCCCGCAGTCTGGCGCGACGTTTGATTTCGCTGGGCTTCTCGTAGTACTCGCGACGCCGCATTTCTTTCTTAATCCCGCTTCGTTCCACCAATTTGCGGAAGCGGCGAACTGCCTCCTGAATGGATTCCTTGTCCCGAACCATCAACTTAACCATTAGTCCTCCCCACCAAAATCATCGCAAAACTCCATATTAAAGTTATGATCCAAGCGCAGAGTACGCCATAAGCCCCGTAAGATACACGAGATTAAGCCCCTCTGTCCAGAGTCCGGGGACCGAAAAATGGCGGTGCTACCACTGGTATCGCGCCCCGTTTCGTGGCAAGATTGTGCCGGCACGGGAAGATTCGGAGAATTCCCGCAGTATCTCAACTCTTTCTTCGCAAAAATTTCGCAAAAGCCGGTGAGCGGGGCCCTTGACCCTTGCGGACAGCTGGAGCGTCTCGAGCAGCGAAGAATCCGGAACATGGAATTCCCACGCCGGGACGGGAGCAGTCATGCACGAGCTGAAGATCTTTAGCGGACGGGCTAATCGACAACTTGCCAAGGGGATTTGCGACCATCTGAACATCCCGTTGGGGCGGATCACGCTCAACAGCTTTCCCGACACCGAAACGGCGTGCAAAATCGACGAGGATGTCCGCGGGCGAGATGTGTTCCTGGTCCAGCCGACCTGCCAGCCGGTCAACGACAACTTGATGGAGTTATTGATTATGATTGACAGCTGTCAGCGGGCTAGTGCCGCCCGGGTGACCGCAGTCATTCCGTACTTCGGCTACGCCCGCCAGGACCGCAAAGACGAAGGCCGCGTTCCGATCACTGCCAAGCTGGTCGCGAATCTGATCGCCCGGGCAGGTGCAAACCGGGTGCTGACCATGGACCTGCACGCCGCCCAAATCCAAGGCTTTTTCGATGTCCCGGTCGACCACCTGAACGCTTCTCCGGTCTTGAACAAGTACTTCATGGACTTGGGCCTTAATCACGACGCCATCGTAGTCGTCAGCCCCGACGAGGGGAGCATCAAGCGCGCGATCACCCATTCGAAGAAACTGGGTGGGACCCTGGCGATCATCGACAAGCGGCGGTCCAGCGCGACGGAAACCAAGCAGGAGAACATTATCGGCGGGCCGATTGAAGGCCGCGTGGCCTTGATCTTCGACGACCTGATCAGCACCGCAGGCTCCGTGTGCGGAGCGGCTCGACTGGTCCGCGAGGCTGGCGCCAAAGACATCTACGTCGCCGCGTCCCACGGCATCTTCTGCGGCCAGGCGATCGAGAAGATCGAGGACTCGCCGATTTCCAGCGTCGTGGTCACGGACAGTATTCCGTCCACCGTGCACGAGCAATGCAGCAAGATCCGGGTGCTGTCGATCGCCTCGCTGCTGGCCGAGGCGATCAAGCGGATTCACCAGAACCAGTCGGTCAGCGCGATGTTCAGCGAGAAGCAGCCCGGCTGACGATCGCCATCCAGAGGTTTATGTAGCCCGAAGCGCCAGCGAGTGGGAGACTTATCCCCTTTCACTGGCGCTTCGGGCCTCATTCAGGCTCCACCGCGTGCCGGATAGCGATGACGCTGGGCGGCGTTTACCGGCCTGCCGCGCTAGTCCCTGCGCAATTTGTCGCTCTTGCCCCAACCGCAGATTCCGTCTAACATCTCTGTACTATTCGAGTTCGACGAGTAGAAGATCCGTCCGGTTCTGTCATGCACGTCCAAGGGGTGAATGAGCTGATGTTGAAGCACTTTCCATTGCGTTCGTTTCGTCGGACGACCGTCCTGGGGCTGACCCTGGGGACCGCCGCCCTGTTGGGGATTTGGTCGTGCTTGTCCGCCGACCTCGTGAAACCCCGGCCTTACGACCGGTTCGTCGTCACCAGCATTACCAAGCTGATCCGCGAAGAGCATCTGTCCAAGCACCCCTTGGATGACGAGATTTCGGAGCGCGGTCTCAAGGCTTTCCTGGATGCCCTGGATCCGATGAAGATGTACTTCCAGCAGTCGGACGCGGACGAGTTCATGCTCCGCAAGCACGACCTGGACAACATGCTGGCCGACAAGGACGTCAGCTTTGCGTTTTCGGTCTTTGAACGCTTCCTGCAACGCGTGGATGGACGCGTCAAACTGGTTCTCGAGTTGCTGAAGCACGACTTTGACTTCGAGGCCCAGGAGACGTTGGTCACCGATCCCAAGGCGATCCAGTACGCCCGTGACGATCAAGAAATCCAGGACCGTTGGCGGCGCCGCATCAAGTATGACTTGCTGGTCTTGAAAGGCGACAAGGTCGAGGGCGAGGAAGCTCGCGAAAAGCTCCGTCGCCGCTACGACAGTTTTGCCAAGCGGATGCACCAGACCGACGCGGACGAGTTGCTGGAGATGTTCATCACGTCGATCCTGAGCAGCTACGATCCCCATACGTCTTACATGTCACCCAAGACGGTCGAGAACTTCCGCATCCTCATGCGGCTGAACTTGGAGGGGATCGGTGCGGCCCTGCAAATGGTAGACGGCTATACGGTGATCTCGAAAATCATCCCCGGCGGGGCAGCTGACAAGCAAGGCAAGCTCAAGCCGGAAGACCGTATCGTCAGCGTCAGCAACGACAAAGGCGAAATGGTGGACGTCGTTGACATGAAGTTGAACGACGTGGTGGACATGATCCGCGGCAAGGCCGGGACGGTGGTCAAGTTGGGTGTCCTCCCCGCCGGCAGCAACGAGAAGAGCGTCTACACGATCACGCGGGCCAAGATCGAACTGAAAGACAGCGAGGCCCGTGCCGAGATCATCACGGAGGGCGTTAACGTCGATGGGTCGCCGCTGCGGATCGGCGTTATTGATTTGCCCAGCTTTTACATGGACATGGAGGAGGCGCGGAACGGGAACGACGGCTACAAGAGCACCACGCGCGATGTCCGGAAAATCCTGGACGACTTTACTCAGAAAGGCGTGGAAGTGGTCGTTCTGGACCTGCGCCGCAACGGCGGCGGCAGCCTGCCCGAAGCCATCAGCCTGACCGGCCTGTTCATCGACCAAGGTCCTGTGGTGCAAGTCAAGAACTCGGCGGGCGAAGTCGAGTCCCTGCCGGACGACGAGCCGGGCGTGGCCTGGAAGGGCCCCTTGGTCGTGCTGACCAGCAAGTTCAGCGCCAGTGCCAGCGAGATCCTGGCTGGAGCCATCCAGGACTATCACCGCGGGATCATCGTCGGCGATTCGTCCACGCACGGCAAGGGCACGGTTCAGAGTCTGCTCGATCTCGGCGAGCGGCTGATCCGAATCAATCCGCCGCCCTTGGGCGCGCTGAAAATCACGATGCAGCAGTTCTATCGTCCCAACGGCGACAGCACGCAGAAGCGCGGCGTCTTGGCGGACATCACCCTGCCGTCCATCACCGACCACATGGACGTCAGCGAAGCCGACCTCGACTATGCCCTGGAATTCGACCGCGTGCCCTCGGCCGGCTACGATGCCTACAAGATGGCGGACCAGGCCCTGGTCCAGGCCCTGACCAGCGGCTCCCAGACTCGCATCTCGCAGTCGGGAGATTTCGCCAAGCTGTCGCGCCGTATCGAACGCTACAAGGAACAGAAGGCCAAAAAGTTGGTCACGCTGAACGAGAAAGAGTTCTTTGCCGAGCGGGCCGAATTCGACGCTGACAAAGAAGATGAGAAGCAGCTGGAAGACCAGGCCGTCGCCAGCGACGAGATCGTCAAACGCGACTACTACATGAACGAGGTGCTGGCCATCGCCGCCGATTATGCGCGGCTGCTGGAACAGAACCGGATCGCCTGGCTGCGGTAGCCCATCCGCCCGGCGAACCGGCGGTTCCGTCCGTCCGGCAGGTTTGGGTTCAGGGTCAAATACCGGGGTGCCTGGGGCTCGCTGCGCTCGCCCCCAGGCACCCAGCTTCAATTCCCGGTGGTGGGATCACCGCTACTCGTCGATCACCCACCCCACTTAGGGATGAACGGCCGCAGGGCTTTGGCTCGCTTGCGCCGCCCCCCCTCGTCAGCTTGTTTCCCCCGTCCTGCCCAGCTAGACTGGATCCCGTCCCAGCGCGTCCAGTCTCCCGCCACTCTGTCACCTTGAGCCTGTGTCCATGTCCACTCTCCCGCAACCTGGGGTCGCGGCCCGGCAGGCGCGTCCGAGTCCGTTGCATCTTCCCTCGCAAGCCTCCGCCACCAAGATTGCGCTCGGCTACGCCGCCGCCGGTGCGCTCTGGATTCTCGGCTCGGGATGGCTGCTCGACCGTCTGGTCGACGACCCGGCGATCCAGGCGGGTTTGGAATTGATCAAGGGCTGGCTCTTCGTCGGCGCGACGGCGCTGCTGCTGTGGCTGGTCCTGGACCGCTACTTCCGCATGATCCGGCGCTCAGGTCGCATATTGGAGGACAGCGAAACGCGCTGGAAGCAGGCCCTGGAGGGCGCCTCCCAGGCGGTTTGGGACTGGAACGTTCAGGGCGGCGAAGTGTTGTACAGCCCGGAGTGGAAGGCCCTGCTGGGCTACGAGATCCACGAGATCGGCAACACCCTGTCCGAATGGGAGAGCCGCGTCCATCCCGAGGACAGGACCCGTGTCATGGGCGAGCTGCAATGCCATCTCGAGGGTCAGAGCCTCCTTTATCTCGCCGAGCACCGTGTGCGGTGCAAGAGCGGAGACTACCGGTGGATTCTGAGCCGCGGGAAGGTCGCCCGCCGTTCGCCGGACGGCAAGCCGCTGCGTCTGGTGGGCACCTGTTCGGATATTCATCGGCGCAAGCAGGCCGTGGAGTGGAACCATATCAAGCACGACTTGATGCAGGCGTTGGCGGCCGCCACGCGGCTGGAAGACGGGTTGCGGCTGTGCCTGGACGCGGCGCTCAAGGCCGAGGGCTTCGACTCCGGCGGGTTCTATCTGGTGGAGGAACGCACGGGAGCGCTCAACCTAACCATCCACCGGGGCTTTTCGCCGACATTCGCCAGCGCGGTTTCCCGCGTGGAGGCCGGAACATCCCGGGCGGACTGTGTGGCGGAGGGCCAGCCGGTCTTTGCCACCTGGAAAGCGAATCCACCGGTCCTGACGGAGCCGGAGTTGCAGGAGGGCCTGCGCGCCGTCGCCCGGATCCCCGTCTGCTTCGAAGGCCGGCCGATCGGCTGCCTGATCGTCGCCTCGCACTCCCGAAGCGAGGTTCCCTTGGTCGCCCGCGAAGCGTTGGAGACGATCGCGGCCGGCGCCGCCCAGGCCATCGTCCGCCTGCATGCCCAGGAGGCCCTGCGGGCCAGCGAGGAGAAGCATCGAGGGATTTTCGACGAGTCCGTGGTCGCGATTTACGTGTTCGACCAGGACAAGCGTTTCCTAGATTCCAACCAGGCGGGCCTCGAGCTGTTGGGCTATTCGCGGGAGGAACTCCTGCAGTTGCGCATGCCGGACGTGGACGCCGATCCCGCGGTGGTGCTGCCCGCGCACGAGCAATTGCTCACCGGCGGTAGACTGATCAACTACGAACACCGCTTGCGCCGCAAGGACGGCTCGCTCGTCACCGTGCTGAACAACTCCCGGCCGCTCACCGACGTCGGCGGGCACGTGGTGGGGATGCAGAGCACGCTGGTGGACATCACCGATTACCGCCACGCCCAGGTTGCCTTGGAGAACAGCGAGCGATTGCTGAGGATGGCGCTGGAGGTGGGGAAGATCGGCGTGTTCCAGGCCGACGTCGCTACGGGGCAGGCCACTTGGTCGTCCGGCGTGGAGGAGATCTGGGGCCTGCCTGCCGAGTTCCGGGGCGATTTCCTGCAATACTGTTGGGACCACCTTCACCCGGAGGACGTTCACAGGGTGAGGGATTCTTACACCCGATTCCTGGAACAGGCAGGCGAGCAGGAGACGGATTTCCGGGTCGTCCGGCCGGACGGGACGGTATGCTGGCTGCGGTGGCGCGGCCGAGTGATTGCGGATGCGGCGGGAGTGGCACGCCAGGTGATCGGGGTGAATCTCGACATCAACGAGCGGAAACGCCTGGAAGAGGACCGGGAGACGGGGCTGCTCAAGTATCGGACGCTGTTTGATAGCCTGCCGATTGGCGTCACCCTGGCCGACCGGGACGGGCGGCTCGTCGAGTCCAACCGGGCGGCCGAGCGGTTGCTCGGCCTTTCGGAGGACGAGCAGCAGCACCGGACCATTGACGGGCGGGAATGGCGGATCGTGCGGCCGGACGGTTCGCCGATGCCCCCCGTCGACTTTGCGAGCGTGCGGGCGTTGCGCGAACAACGCCTGATCGAAAACGTCGAGATGGGCCTGGTGCGGTCGCCCACGGAAACCGTCTGGATCAGCGTGACCGCCGTGCCGGTCGCACTGCCGGACATCGGCGTGGTGATCGCGTACGTCGACATCACCAGTCGCAAGCAGGCCGAGCAGTTGCTGCAGGAACGCGAGACCCGCTTCCGAGCGCTCATCGAGAACGCACCCGACGGCGTTGTCCTCGTCAGCCGGGAGGGCCGGATGACCTATGCCAGCCCGACCGCCTGCCGGATGTTCGGCGTGGACGGTGCGCGGCTCCACGAGGTTTCTCCGGACGCGAGCACGCATCCCGACGACCTGCCCCGCGTGCTGGCCGCCCTGGAACAGCTGCTGCACAGCCCGGAGGAAGTCAAGACCTTGCAGTACCGGTTCCGGCATGCCAACGGCAGCTGGATCTGGATTGAGAGCGTCTTCACGAACCTGCTGGACGTGCCGGGCGTCAACGCGATCGTCATCAACTTTCGCAACATTCACGACCGGAAGCGGGCGGAAGACGCGCTGCAGGAGCGGGACGCCCTGCTGCGCGAAATGGGCCGGGTGGCCAAGGTCGGCGGCTGGGAGTTCGATGCGGCTACCGGCGTGGGACGCTGGACCGAGGAGGTGGCCCGGATTCACGACCTGCCGCTGGACACGCAACCCACCAAGACGCTCGGCCTCTCGTTCTATCCCGGCGAGGCGGGCGAGCGGATTCGGGCGGCGGTGGCAAGCGCAGTCTCTCAAGGCATTCCCTACGACCTGGAACTCGAGTTCGTGTCCGCCCAGGGCGTCCGCAAGTGGGTGCACACGATCGGCCAGCCGGTCTGTCAAGACGGGCGAGTCGTCAAGTTGCGGGGGGCCATCCAGGACATCACCGAGCGCAAGCGGGCCGAGGCGGAGTTGGCCTTCGAGGCCACGCGCCGCCGGATTCTGATCGAAGGGTCGCGGGACGGCATCGTGGTCCTGGACCAGGCGGGGAAGGTGCTCGAAGCCAATCGGCGATTCGCCGAGATGCTGGGCTATACCGCGGAAGAAGTCCGGCAACTGCACGTCTGGGACTGGGATCGGGACTGGTCTCCGGAGCGGGTGCTGGAAGCCATACGCCTGCTGGGGCCGGAGGGCGCCCAGTTCGAGACGCGCCACTATCGCAAGGACGGCTCCTCGTTTTCTGTGGACCTGTCCAACAGCACGGCCGAACTGGCCGGGCAGAAGCTCGTCTTTTGCGTGTGCCACGACATCACCGAGCGGAAGCGGTCCGAGGCGGCCTTGCAGGAAAGCCTGCTCTTCCGTCGCGAGGCCGAAAACATCGCCCGCATCGGCGCGTGGAAAGTCAGCCCGGAGACCGACTACCTGTATTGGACCGAGGGCGTGCGCGAGATCATCGAGGTCCCCCGGGACTACCAACCGGGCCTGCGCGAGGGCCTTCAGTTCTACGACGCCGAGGCCATCCCCGCGTTGCAGCAGGCACTGCAGGCGGCACTGAAGGACGGGACCCCGTTTCGGATCGAGACGGGGGTGACCACCACGAGCGGCCGCCGGCGGTGGACCGAGGTGCGCGGACTGAAACGCGTGGCGGACGGCGGACAAGCGTTCGTCATGGGCACCTTCCAGGACATCACCGACCGGAAGCGGGCCGAGGCGCGGGCCGCGCGCGACAGCCTGCGCACCGAGTTCCTCCTGGAACTGCATCAGCGGGCGCCGCAGTTGTCGGACCGGGAACTCTTCGACTACGTGCTGGATCGGGCGGTGCGACTGACGGACAGCGCCATCGGCTTTTTTCACCAGGTCTCGGAGGACCAGCGGACGATCATCTTGACCACCTGGAACGACGCCGCCCAGCAGAGCTGCACGGTTCCCCACGAGACCCATTACCCCGTCAACGAGGCGGGCAACTGGGTGGACTGCATCCGCGAGCAGCGGCCCGTCATCTACAACGACTACGCGACTTCGCCCCACCGCCACGGCTTGCCCACGGGGCACGCGCCCGTCAGCCGCTTCATGACGATCCCCGTCGTTCACGAGGGCCGGGTCCGGATCATCTTCGGCGTCGGCAACAAGCCGGCGGACTATGACCAGGACGACATCGACCAGTTGCAGGTGGTCGCCAACGAATTGCACAAGATTATGACGCAGCGCGCGGCACAGCAGCAACTGCGTCAACTGTCCCGAGCGGTCGAACAGAGCACCGTCAGCATCGTCATCACGGATCCGCAGGGGGCGATCGAATACGTCAACCCAAGGTTCACCGAAGTCAGCGGCTACACGCTCGCGGACGTTCGCGGCCGGAACCCGCGCGTCCTCCAGTCGGGCGAGACACCTCCCGCAATGTACGAACGCCTGTGGCAGACGATTCTCGCGGGCCAGGACTGGCACGGCGAACTTCATAACCGCAAGCAGAACGGCCAGCTGCATTGGGAATCCGTCTCGATTTCGCCAATCACGGACAACGCCGGCAACGTCACGCATTTTGTCGCGGTCAAGGAGGACATCACGGAGCGGAAGCGGGCCGAGCTGGACTTGCGGGCCAGCGAAGAGCGCTACCGCTCGGTGCTCGATGCCATGACGGATTCGATCCACGTCGCGGAACACGACCAGCGACTGGTGCTGGTGAACGAAACTTGTCGTCAGTGGTGCGCCAAGGCCGGCGTCGAGGAGCCGCGGCCGGGCGAGGCTTTGCGGCAGGCACTCCCGTTCCTCCCGGCCGACGCCGAAAGCACCCACAGCCAGACGCTCGCCACTGACGCGCCCGTGACTTTGCTTCGCAACAAGATCCTGCTCGACGGCCGGGAACTGGTCGTGGATATCCGCCACATTCCGATCCGGGAGCACGGCCAGCCGGGCCGCATCATGACGGTGATCCGCGATGTCACCGAGCACGCCAAACTCGAGTCGCAACTGCTGCGGGCCCAGCGGATGGAGAGCCTGGGCACCATGGCTGCCGGCATCGCGCACGATCTGAACAACGTGCTCGCGCCGGTGATGATGTCCGTGCCCTTGATCCGCGACCAGGTCTCGGATGGAGAAACTCGCAACCTGCTCGACTCGGTGGAAGCCAGCGTGCAGCGGGGTGCGGACATCATCCGCCAACTGCTGGTGTTCAGCCGCGGCGTCGAGGGCGAGCGGCGGCCGCTGCGCCTCGGCGACCAGGTCAAGGAGCTGCTCAAAATAACGCGCGAGGTGTTCCCCAGGAACCTCACCATCCGGAACGAGATTCCGCGCGACCTGTGGCCCGTCTCCGGCAACTCGACCCACCTGCACCAGGTGCTGCTGAACCTGTCCGTCAACGCCCGCGACGCCATGCCCCTCGGCGGCACGCTGACGTTCTGCGGCCAGAACCTCATCATCGACGACAGCTACGGCGGGCCGTCTCCCCCGCCCAAGCCCGGGCCGTACGTCGTGCTCCAGGTGCGCGACTCGGGCGTCGGCATCCCGGCCCGCCTCCTGGATAAGATCTTCGATCCGTTCTTCACCACCAAGGGAATCGGCGAGGGGACCGGCTTGGGCCTGTCCACCGTCCAAGGCATTGTCTGCAGCCACGGCGGCTTCATCGAGGTGGACAGCCAGGAAGGACTGGGCACCGAGTTTCGCGTCTTTCTACCGGCGATCCAAACGGGCGAGGTAACGCCGGATGCCCCTCCGGAGGAGATCCTGGCGCGGGGAAGCGGACAGACGATTCTCGTCGTGGATGACGAACCCGCCGTCCGCAGCCTGCTCCAGAAGACGCTGGAGAGATTCGGCTACCGGGTCTTGTGCGCGGGCGACGGCAGCGAAGCCCTCGCCGTGTACGAAGCCCAGCGGGCGCAGATTGCCGCTGTCCTGACCGACCTGGCCATGCCGGTAATGAACGGCCTGGTCCTGACGCTCCGGCTCCAGCAACTCAACCCCCGCCTGCCAGTCCTCGTGACCACGGGGCGGGCGGACAAAGAGCAGAGATCCGCCCTCACTGCCGCCGGTGTGAAACACCTCCTGGACAAACCCTTCCGGGCCGCGGCGCTGCTGGCTGCGCTCCGCGAGTCCCTGACGCCATAGCACGCCCTTACCCGCCTCGCCGCTCGGGATGGGCCGTGTGTGGTCGCCAAACCTAGCTCCACCGGCACGGGGCCGAATGGTACGAGGTGAAGCGGCAAAGCCGCTGTTCGTTACCCGACGCGTCAGCGAGGATGAACCCCCCTTCCAGCCAGATTCCTCGCTGACGCTTCGGGTTACAATGCGGGCTACGTTGCCGGCTACGCTGCGGGTTACGCGGCGTCAGGCTGCGATGGGCGTCCGGGTCCCGGCGAAGTCTCAAGCCGATTGGACCAGCGGCAACCTCCTGATGCGGGCCCTCCCTTCCACCGCCTCAATGGCCGGCTCGGACTGCCCCAACTCGCCCCGCCAGATCGCCACGTCGCCCGGCGCATCGATGCCCAAGCTGATCGTGTTGCGGCTGATCCGCAGCACCTTGATCTGGATCCGACCATCAACCACAACCGTCTCCGCCTTCTTCCTTTGTAAGACCAACACCGTTGACTCTCCTTTCAACGAGATTTCGGGAAGCACTGGGTAATGGGGGAGTTATCGAGGTGGCCAGTGACACGGTTGGTCACAGCTGGAATAATGAAAAGAGATTTTCTCACGCGTCGAGCCCGCACCCCACTTCGAATAATGTCCGACGAAACGCGGCCCCCAATGGCAAGACCCTGGCAGTTCAGCCTGAAGTCCTTACTGGCGGTGACCGCCGTCTTGTCCGTGCCTTTCTGGATGGTCACCCACGACGACAAGTCGGTGCGGTTCTGGGGCCTCGTCCTGCTGGGACCCATCGCCTGCGGCTGTGCCGGCCACCTGGCGGCGGGCTGGGCGGGAATCTGGCCCGGCATTGTCATCGGGACGGTCTTGACGCTGTCATTCCTGATCTTCGTCCTGCCGCTGCTGTGACGGACGGCGAGCCGCACCGGGGCGTTGATCGGAGTGTCGCGCAGAATACGACCAGCAGCGTCAGTAACCCGAAGCGCAAGCGAGAGGGGCGACCCCACTCGCTGGCGCTTCGGGTTTCAGTGGGGCCGATCCAGGCCCACCCGGGATTTCGTCCTGCCTGCTGGCGAACGATGGCGGCCAGTCGCTACACTATGCCCATCCAGGATTCCTGCAAGGAGCTTCCCATGCCATCGCTGCCAATCCACGGTCCGGCCGGCCAGCAAGCTGCGACCACTCGTCCGGTTCCTCCATCCGCATCGCGACCCTGCCTGTGGGCGGTGAGCTTGACCCTGCTGGCCGCCCTGGCCGGCTGCAACGGTCCCAAGCCGCCCGCCGTGGACTCCGGAGCGTCGCCCGCCCCGGCGTCCCAGGCTGCCAAGAAGCCCCAGATCGCCCTGATTATGAAGTCGCTGGCCAACGAGTTCTTTTCCACGATGGCCGAGGGGGCGAAGAAGCATCAGGCCGAGCACGCCGATCAGTACGAGCTGGTGGTTAACGGCATCAAGGACGAGCGCGACCTGGCTCGGCAAGTAGGGCTTGTCGAGGAGATGATCGCCAACCAGGTCGATGCGATCGTGATTGCGCCGGCCGATTCCAAGGCGTTGGTGTCGGTGTTGAAACGAGCCCAAGCGGCCGGCATTGTCGTCGTGAACATCGACAACAAGTTGGACGATGCGGTCCTGAAAGAGACCGACACCAAGATCCCCTTCGTCGGGCCGGACAATCGGGCCGGCGCCCGGCAGGCGGCCGAGTACCTGGCGACGAAGTTGGCCAAAGGCGACAAGGTGGGCATGCTGGAAGGAATCCGTACCGCGTTCAACGGGCAGCAGCGGCGGCTGGGCTTCGAGGATGCCATGCAGGCGGCCGGCATCGAGATCGTCGACGTGCAGAGCGCTCAGTGGGAAATGGACATCGCCAATCGCGTGGCCTCGGCGATGATCAGCGAGCATGCCGACATCAAGGCTCTCTTGTGCGGCAACGACAGCATGGCCCTGGGCGCCGTGGCGGCCGTCAAGGCAGCGGGCCGCAGCGGGCAGATCCTGATCATCGGCTACGACGGCATCTCCGCCGTACGGGCGGCGATCAAGGAAGGCGCCGTGTTGGCCACCATCGAGCAGCATGCGGACCAGTTGGCCGTGTTTGGGATCGAATATGCTCTGCAGTTGCACCGCGGCGAAGCGACATTGCAGGACAAGCAAACCCCGGTCGAGTTGGTGACGGCCGAAACGTTGAAGCAGCCATGAGCGAGAGCCTTTCCTCGACGCGTTCCGAACCTGAGCCATCCCGTCCGCGCGCCCCGCTGTGGGGCGTGGCCGAGTTGGCGAACTACCTGGGGCTGCTGCTAGTCCTGGCGGTCCTGGTCGGTTTGTTCAGTGCGCGGAGCGACCACTTCTTCACCCTGCAGACGCTGGCCACGGTCGCCAACCAGATCCCCGATTTGACGGTCATCGCCGTGGGGATGACGCTGGTGCTGATCATCGGCGGAATCGACTTGTCCGTGGGCTCCGTGCTGGCGTTGGGCGCCGCAGTGCTGGGGGTGGCCATGGCCGACTGGCACTGGCCCGTGTGGGCGGCCGGGCTGCTGTGCCTGGCAGCGGGCCTGGCGTGCGGCCTGGTCAACGGCGTCATCAGCGTCGGCTGGTCGATTCCGGCCTTCATCGTCACCTTGGGGATGCTGGAGATCGCGCGGGGCTGTGCGTACTTGGCTACGGACAGTCAGACCATGTACATCGGCGCCCGGATCGAAGGGATCGCCGCTCCGTTGGAGGGCCTCGGCGTTTCCGGAGCGTTCCTGGCCGCGGTGGCCGTCGTCGTGGCGGGCCAATTCATCCTGTCCGGGACCGTCTTTGGCCGGTACATGCTGGCCATCGGGCACAACGAACAAGTGGTGCGTTATTCCGGCATCAATCCGCGACCGACCAAGATTGCCGTGTTTGCGATTGCCGGCTTGTTGAGCGGCCTGGGCGGCATCTTTCAAGCCTCGCGGCTGGGCTCGGCCGATCCCAACGGCGGCGTGGGAATGGAACTGGCGGCCATCGCGGCGGTGGTGATCGGCGGCACGAGCCTGATGGGCGGCCGCGGGTCGGTCATCAGCAGCTTCCTGGGTGTCTTGATCATCCGCGTCCTGGAATCCGGGCTGGCGCAGATCGGGGCCAGCGATCCGACCAAGCGGATCGTCACCGGCGGCGTGATCGTAGCGGCCGTGATCGCCGACGCCTACCGCCATCGGCTCAGCGGCCGCCGTTTTGGGCTGCTGAGCCGCTGGTTCTCGCGGACGCCCCGCGGCGAAGGCGGGGGCCAGTAGCCGTCGCCGCGGCACGCCTGCTGTTGCCGAGTTGCGACCGGCTGTCAAGCGCGGCCTAGCGCAGTCGGGTGCCTGGGGTCGAGTGCAGCGAGCCCCCAGTGGCAAGACTGGGGGCTCGCCACTCGTA
>CAIYOB010000830.1 GCA_903927685.1 uncultured Planctomycetaceae bacterium | reverse complement strand
TGTGTGCTTGTCTTGTGGCCGTACTGGGGTGCGGCGCGGAACTGCGGTCGGACAGGGCCATGGACGGGGCGCTGACCTCGCCGGCGGCCTTTTCCACGGAGGCCGCCGCGTCAACGCCCGCAGTTGGCGGCAGCGAGCGGGGGTTGCCCACCAGTGCCTCGGCTACCGAGGCTGGCGGAGCCAATCGCAAGCTCGTGTACCGGGCCGAAGTCGACTTGGTCGTCGAGCAGTTCGAGCCGTTGCCCGGGCAGGTCGAGGCGGCGGTCCAACAGCACGGCGGTTTCATCTCCGCATCCAACATCTCCGGCTCACCCGGCCATCCGCGCAATGGTCGCTGGACGATCCGCGTGCCCGTGGAACGGTTCGTCGAGTTCCTCGCCGCGGTGCGGCAATTGGGTGAAGTCCGGAGCATCAACTCGACGTCCGACGACGTCACCGCCGAATACTACGACGTCGAAGCCCGGATTCGCAACAAGCAGCAAGAGGAGGAGCGGCTGTTGAAGCTGCTGGCGGATGCGACCGGCAAGCTGGAGGAGATCCTGGCGGTCGAGCGGGAGTTGTCCCGCGTGCGCGGCGAAATCGAGCAGGCGCAAGGCCGCCTGCGGATGCTGAAGGACGTCACCGATCTCACGACGGTCACGGTCAGCGTCAGCGAGATCAAGAACTACGTGCCGGAGGAAGCCCCCACCTACCTGACTCGCGTCCGCCGTGCGTTCGGAGCCTCGACCACCGTCCTGGTCGATACGGCCCAGGCCTTGTCCCTGGTCGTTGTGGCCCTGGTGCCGTGGCTGCCCCTGCCGTTGCTGCTGGTGCTGCTCGTCCTCGGAATCCGCCGGGCGCGGCGGCGGCGCTCAGCCCCACGCGGTTGACCCTGGGCGAAAGCGGAAACGCCAGCGGGAAGGGGCACAGCGGGAAGGGACAAGTCTCCCACTCGCTGGCGCTTCGGGCTACCTGAGGATGCCGCCCAGTGCGCCATCCACTGGGGGCTCGCTGCACTCGACCCCAGCCACCCCGACTAGCGCCGCACCTGGTCCGACTGGCCGCCCAGGTACTTGCGGAACCAGGCCAGGTCCCATTCCATTTTCGCCCTGCGGCTGGCGTACTTGCCCAGCCCATGCGGTTCGCCGGGATAGACGAGCAATTCGGTGGGCACCCGGACGTATTCGCGCAGTGCCCGATACAGCATCTGGCTGTGCCCGGGCGGGCAACGCACGTCGTGCTCGCCGACGTGGATTAGGGTCGGGGTCGTGACGTTGCCCAGGCTGTAGGTCGGCGAGGTCTGACGGTACACGTCCGGCTGTTCCCACGGCAGGCCCGTTTTGAAGACCTTGGGATAGGCGGGTTCGTCGTTGATTCCCCACTCCATGACCGTGTCCAAGATGCCCGCCCCGCTGCTGGCGGCGCGGAGCTTGAAGGGCAGGGTCTTGCGCGTGATCAGACAATTGGTCAGATAGCCGCCATTGCTCCATCCCAGGACGCCCACGGCCTCGGGATCGCCAACGCCCTCGCGCACCACGTGTTGCACGCCGGCCACGATGTCGGCGACATCGAGATCGTTCTCGCGGCCGATCAAGTCCGTAACGAACTTGTCGCCGTAGCCCGTCGAGCCGCGATAATTGGGGCACAGGACCGCGTAGCCTTGGGCCGGCAGCCACACGCGGCCCAGATACGGGTCGTACTCGAGCGCCGCCTTGACCGACGTGGTCGGGCCGCCGTGCAGCCCGACGACCAACGGCAGTCGCGTGCCCGGCTTCGCTTCGGGCGGCAGTTCCAGGACGCCTCCAACCGTCGTGCCGTCGTCAGCCTTCCAGGTGATGTGCCGCACCGTCGGCAGTTTCCAGGCCGCGGTCTGAGGGTTCAGCATCGTCAGGCGGCGCAGCGGAACGCCCGCTTTCAGTTCCGCCGCATACAACTCGGGGAACCGATCCGGCTGGCCCAGCAGGTACACTCCCAGCCGTCCAGCCGCATCGGCGTCAAAGGCGTAGACGACGTGGTCGGCGAGTTCCGGAGCGGGCGGCGAGCGGATTGCGGCGGGGTCGGACGGGAGCAACACGGTCCGGCCAGCGCGATCGGCCAGAAAGAGCAGGGCCGGTTCAACCGGATGCCACTTCAGCGGCGAGCCGTAGCCGTGGATGTGCGTGTCCCCGGGTCGGGGCATCAACTCGATCCGCCATTGATCTTGGCTCTTCCCGCCAATCGCAATTTCGGCCGGATAGGCGTCGAAGATGGCGCAGAATGCAAACCGCCGTCCGTCCGCCGACCAGGCCAGCGATTCCAACCAGGCGTGCGGCGATGACGCTCTGGCTCGATAGGCATCGGTCGTCGGCGTCGTCAAGCGGCCTTCGTCCCAGACGTCCACCCGCGATTCGCCCTCGGAGTTGAGTACCGAGTCGTCGGCGGCCGAAATCATGGCGATCCGGCGCCCGTCCGCGGTGACGGCGAACTCGCGGATGTACCTCTTGTCGGCGAGTACCTTGTCGGCTCGCCACGTGCCCAAGTCCAGTTGCCACAGTTCCGAAACCGCCCGTTTGCCCGTGTGGTATCGCAGCGTGGGGAACCGGCCGCGCAACTGAGAGAACTCGTCCTCGTCCGTGACGCTCGTGTCGAGCGAGTAAACCAGTTGCCCCGCCGCGGGCGCCAGCCCGTAGCCGGTGACCCCGCCTTCGACTTGCGTGACCGGTTGCGGTTCGCCGCCGCCGATCGCGATTCGCCAGACCTGCGTCTTGCCGTCGTACGGTGGCTTCCTTTCCGCCTCGCGCTTACGTTCGGCCAGGAAGTAGATCGTCTGGCTGTCCGTTGACCACTGCAGCGACCGGCAGTTGGCCCGGTCGAACGTCAATCGCCTGGGCGGCGACTCGCCGCCGGTGGGCACGACCCAGAGATCCGTTTTGCGATCATCGGTCGCAGGCTGCCAGCGAGCCTCGCTGTAGGCGACATGCTGGCCATCGGGACTGACGGCCAACTGGGTGACCGTGGCCAGGCTGAAATAGTCGTCGATTGTCACGTCCCGCGGCGGTTCGGCCGCCGCGTTCGCAATCGACCAGGCCGTTCCGAACCAAACCATCAAGACGAATTGGCGCCACATGGCTCACCTCCCAGATTGCAGTGAATACGGCCCCTCACCCCAACCGTCTCCCCGGAGTACCGGGGCGAGGGAGATATCGGGTGCGCAGCTCACGGCCGCTTGAGTTTCAGATCCACGATCGCGAACCCCTGCTCGCCCGCTTTGGCGGTAATGGACAGGATGCTCTGTGCGGTCCAGCGGCGACGGTCGTGCTTGGAGGCATCCAGGCCGGCGACCTCGGGACCCGCCAGGGAGTAGCTTTGCCATTGCTGCCACTCGTCCGCCGCTCGGGCTTCGACGCAGACAATGCCGGGCTTTGCGAGCTTGGGTTGGTAGCAGTAGTACAGGGTATCGTCCGCGTCGAAGACGATGTTGCCGCGGGCCACGTTGCCATATTCGACGCCGGCCTCGATCGGAGCGCCGCCCAGCCAGTGGCCGTCGTCGGCCCGCCAGTAGTGAACCAGGCGCAGGTGCTGGCCGATGTCATCCGGCGGATTATGCTGCAGTTTCTCCGGCCGCTGGGGCGCGGGCAGCTTGTACGTCACCACGTGCGGGCGGCCCTGCGAGTCCAGGGCCATGCAGGCGGCATTCATGACCCACGAGTACACGGGAATCTCGCGGACGACGATACCGGGATCGTTCAGTTCAATCGGATCACCCGCGGCCAAGTCGGCGACCCGCTGGCCCGCGTTGTTGCACCATGTCTGGCCCCCGTCGTCGCTGTAGGCATAGTGCAGGTCGTGATTGCTGGCCCAACTGGCGCCGATTTCGCGGTACACCCAGGTGGCGTGCAAGCGGTTCTTGGTGTCGAACAGTAAGTCGTGGAAATAGGCGTTGCGGGACGGGTTGTTGTCCCAGGGGGCGTATGTCCCGCGCGAACTGAACGCCTGGCCGATCAGCGTCCAGCTTGCGGTGGTCGGCTCGTACCGGAACAGGTAATTGTCGCCGTTTCCGGAGGCGCCTTGGCGGTAGAACAGAAACAACCGTCCGGCCGCATCGTTCAGGAGCCGCGGATAGGTGGCCCGGGATGTGATCGTGCTCTGCGCGGTGATCGGTTGCGGAGCTTCGATGTCGGCCGCGCTGATCTGGGCAGGCGGGTCCGTCAGGAATGCCGCCCGGCTGCGCGTGTAGCGCACGGGATTGCAGTGGTGGTCCCACGACAGATGCAACCGTCCGTCGGCGGGCGAGATCCCCAAGCAGGTATTTCGGTGCGCGTCGTCGCTGGTCAGCTTGAACTCCGGCAGACGCAGCGTCTGGACGGTGTTGTCGCGCAGATCCCGTCTCACCAGCACAAACACGCGGTCGGCATCCCAGTAGACCGTGTACTGAAAGTCGCCGAACGAGGCGATCTTGTCCTGGTCCCAGGACGCCCAGTTCCAGCGCCAGCCCTCGTCGTCAACCACGATCTTGGCGGCGATCTGCCACGGCCCCTGCGGTTGACCGGACTGAGCCCGGCAAACGGCCGGCAGACACGCCAGCGCAAACGCGGCCAGGATCATGTTCCAACTTCTTGGGGAATACATCTCGTTGCTCCTGTTCCAATGCTGGATGTTTCGCCCCGTTTGTACCACGAGCGATGTGGGGACGCGAGTGGTGTGCGAGCCGTCGTTCGCGCCGAAATGGCGGAGGTCGAGCACGGCGAGGTGGCGAGGCGGCAACTGGGGGGCTCGCTGCACTCGACCCCAGCCACCCGGCGGCACCCTAGCCACCCGGCGGCACCCTAGCCATCCGGCGGCGCCCCCAGCCACCGTGACTTTGCGCCGTCACAAACCGGCTGTGGGCTTGTCGCAGCCGAAGCATGTCGATTACGCTATGGGCTGTCGTTTCGTCGAAAATACTCAGACCGGCGTGAAGTCCAGGAGTCTCAAAAGCAGCAACCATGAGCGACCCCTATTTTCAGCAGCTGTTCGCCGAGCGAATCGGTGGTGTGAATTACGGCAAGGGCACCGAGATCTACAAGTTTGAGAAGATCAAACGCGCCAAGCGCAAGGCGTTGGCCGATCATCCGGAGCGGCAACTCCTGGACTTTGGGATCGGCGAGAACGACGAAATGGCTCCCTCCAACGTCCGCCAGCGGATGGCGGAGGAGATCAGCCGCCCGGAGAACCGTGGTTACGCGGACAATGGGATCGCCCCGTTCAAGGAAGCCGTCGCGCGGTTCATGCTGCGCAACTTCGGCGTGCAACTGGATCCGGCCCGGGAAGTCAATCATTGCATCGGCTCGAAGCCCGCCCTGGCAATGCTGCCGGCGTGCTTCATCAATCCTGGCGATATCACGCTGATGACGGTGCCTGGTTATCCGGTGGCCGGCACGCATACGAGGTACTATGGCGGCTCCGTTTACAAACTGCCGTTGCTGGCGGAAAACGACTTCCTGCCCGACCTCCAGGCGATTCCCGCCGACGTGCGGCAGCGGGCCAAGCTGCTGGTGCTGAACTATCCGAACAGCCCAACCGGCAAGGTGGCGACGCGGGAGTTCTACGAGCAGGTGATCGAATTTGCCAAGGCGAACCAGATCGTGGTCGTGCAGGACGCCGCGCACATCCTGTTGACGTTCTCGGGCCAGCCGCTCAGTTTCCTGTCTGTGCCAGGGGCCAAGGACGTGGGCGTCGAAGTTCATTCGCTGTCCAAAGGCTTCAACATGATCGGCTGGCGGCTCGGCTGGGTCTGCGGCCACGAGCGGCTGGTTCAGGCGTTGGCCGACGTCAAAGACAATTCCGATTCGGGACAGTTCATCGCCATTCAGAAGGCGGCCCTGACGGCCCTGGACGACGATTCGATTCCGGTGCAGATCCGCGAGAAGTATCGCCGGCGAATGACGAAACTGGTCCAGGCCTTGAGCCGTTGCGGTTTTGCGTGCCGGATGCCCGGCGGCTCGTACTTTCTGTACACCCGTGCCCCGCGGGGCCTGCAGGGCGGCCAGGCGTTTGAGACTGCCGAGGCGGCCAGCCAGTACCTGATCACCCAGCATTCCATCGTCACCGTGCCGTGGGACGACGCCGGGGCGTACCTGCGATTCTCGGTGACGTACGAGGCGGCGGACGAAGCTGCCGAAGATGCCTTGATGGCCGAAACCGTGACCCGCCTCCAGGGACTGGGCTTGGTGTTTTAGGTCGGGCCGCTTGACCGAAGTGAGATGCTGCCATGTTTCGATTCCGCTTAGCGCTCCTTGTCCTGCTGCTGGTTGGTACGACGGTCTCGGGTTGTGGCGGCGGGACCAAGAAGAAGTCGTCCGGCGTTTCGCTGGATGACCAGTACCGCAAGGCGATGACCGAGCCGGACCTCGCGGCGCGGGCCAGTCAATTGCTGACGATCGCCGAGCGGCAGCGCCAAGCGGGCGACGTGCTCGGCATGGAGCAATCGCTCAGTTCGGCGGCGGATGCGGCCAAGAGGATCGGCGACGCGAAGCCCAAAGCACTAGCCTTGAACCGCGTCGCCGAGGCGTTGGGCCGCGCGGATCGGATGGGCGAATGCAAGAGCCTGCTCCGCGAAGTCAGCACTGCGGCGGACGGGATTGAGGAGCCGGAACTCAAAGTCACCGCCTTGACGCGGATGGCCTATACGTACGGCAAGCACCTGAAGAACACGGATATCGCCACGGCGTACCTGAAGACCAGCGAGGAGATCGCTGACGGCATTTCCCGGCCCGAGGGCCGGATCGACGCCCTGCTGGAAGTCGCCTTGACCTGTCATCAACTGGAACTGGCCGAGCGGGCAAAAGGCGTGTCCGACAAGTCGTTGGCTGCCGCGCGGGGATTGGATGACGTCCGCAAGCGGGCGGATGGGGTCGCCAGCGGGGCCGCCACGCTGAGCAAGATGGGCAAGACGGACGAGGCGCAGGCGACATTCCTGGAAGCCGAAAAGCTGATCGGCGAGATTCCGGACCCGATGAGCCGGTCGTACGCCTGGATCCACTTGAGCGACCAATACAAGGCGGCGAGTCGCCGCCCCGACGCGCAGAGGGCTCTGCAGCAGGCGGAAAACGCGGCCGACAAGGTCACCGATTCGAGCTTGCGCAATCCCTTGCTGGAAACGATCGACCGCTCACGGCGGTAAGGACCGCGTCCACACCGGTCAAGGTAGCAACCTCGTTGGAGTTCACACTTCAGCGTGTCTTGTTCGCCGGCCGGCTTGGCCGTCCGGACACGCTGTAGCGTGAACTCCAACAGGGCAGATGCCCGCGAATTTGCCGGCAAAGCGGGACTTTGCAGGGGTGGGGCAGGTCCGGGTCCAGGTTGTTCAGGACAAAGGAGGAAGGCATGCCGTTGGAACGTATCGGGCCGTCGTTGTACGCGTCGGGGGGAACGGTCTTTGAGCCGCGCGTGGCAACCATCTTTCCGGACACGTGGGTTCTGGTCACGGAGGGCAGGACGCACGCGGAGAATCGGGAGGCGTACTGTGAGTATCTGAATGGGCAGCGGCGGGCCGCGAACGCCGACTTGTTGACGGAGGACGAACGCTGGCGGATTTGGGATGCCGGAGTCGACCTGATCGTCCAGTCCGACCTGGTGCTGATCCGCCCCGACCCGACTCAGATCGAGCGGGTGTTGCGTGCGGACGAACTGCTGCAGAGCCTGGTGCACAAAGCCCGGGTCCGTTTTCTGCTGGCCGCCGACGGCACGATCTTCGAGGCGTTGACCACGCGGGGCGAATTGTGGCGCATCGCCTCGGATGCGGTCACGACGGAGGACATGAATGCCCGGACGCGGGACGCCCGCATGAAGATCGGGGGCCGGGCGATCTACTACCACAGCCCGCCGACGGGAACGCGGTACCTGACGTTGAACGAGTTCCGCCAGTTGGCTCACCTGAATATCACGGAACTGCGCCAACATCTGCTGGAAATCCAGACGTATTGCCAGCTGCGCAACAAGCGGTACGCACTCGAACTGAACTTCTTTCTCGGTGGAGACGCGCTGCGCGAGGCGTTCTCCGCGGCGAACTTCCCCGCTGACGAAGCGGCCCTGCGGGCCGAGCACGCGCGGCTGTGCGACCAGTTTGAACAGACGGTTTCGCCTCACCTGCGGTCGGATGACCCGTTGGTCAAGGAGTGGCAGGACAAGATTTATGACGCCCTCTATCCGCTGGAGGATCACGCGGCGGAGCCCGAAGAACGGCTGGGGTTGGGCCGGGAGTTCCGCAAGCACATCAAGTGGCTGCCGGGCGGGCGTATCAAGCGGGGCCACGTGGACTTCGACTCGGTCTTCGACCGCGGCACTCCGGCGGAATTGGCGGGCGTCAACCGGCACGAGAACCGCCGGGCCAAGGCCATCATCCTGAACTTTGTCCGCGACTATGGCGATCTGGAGCACATCAACGTCGGCTGGATCAATGAATCGCTGTCCCGCGCCCACCGCGCCGAACGCGGCCGCCGCGACGTGTACGTCGTGGCCACCAAGCGGGCCAGCGAGACGCATGGGCAAGTTCACATGCTGCGGATGCAGAAATGGGATATGACCTACCGTCTGGACCGCGGCAAGTCGCCGGAAGCGGCCATGTTCGAGACTGAGGAGTACATGGAGTACACCCAGGACCGCTATCTGGGCTGCCGACGGCTGGGTATGAACCTGTTCGGCCCGGTGCGGATTGGCAAGATCAGCGAGTTGTACGAAGGCACGAAAGCCGCCTTCAAAGGCACGCCCATCTGGACGCCCTATTTCGAGCGCAGCTATGTGCCGGGGTTCGCCAGCGACAGTATCGGCGGTGACCGCTTGCAGCGCCCCGGTTATGCGGACTGCCTCGCCGTCCTGCTCGGCCGCGCGGCCGCTTCGAACCTGATCGTGGGACGCGGAGATGGGGCCACGGAAGGCTTTCCCGACGAGGAACTAATCGTGTTTTTCGACGACGGCGACGAGGTGCTGGTCGAGAAGGACGGGCGGCTGGATGACCTGGTCGTGATGCACCACACCGGCTCGTTCTGGCACTACGACCAGCCCCTGTGCCGGTTCGGGTACGCCTACGCGCGTCCCGTGCTTCGCCGTCAGAGGGAGCTGCCCGATCCCGCGGGCTTCGCCCGCCTGTACCTGGATTCCCTGATGGAGCGGTTTGTCAGCATCCAGGGCGAATACCGGGAGGACCCCCATGCCTTTGATAACCTGTTCCACCTGCGGCACGTCCGCCAGGAAGGCAATTTTGCCCATCGCTGGCAGTGCGTGCTGAAGCGGCTTAATACAACCGACCCCGCACAACTGCGGGAGTGCATCGGCAGGCACCTGGAACCCGCACTGGCAGGAAAGACCTGAAATGAAACGGAGCACCGGAGTCCTGTTCCTGTCCGTGGCCCTGTTGTTTCCCGCCCCGGGCACCGCGGCCGAGGCCGTGGCGGAACGAATCCTCTCTGGCTCCGGCGTCGCAGGCGGCCTCGTCGTCCACGTCGGCTGCGGCGACGGGACGCTGACCGCGGCGCTGCGCGCCGGAGGTAGCTGGATCGTCCAAGGCCTGGACGAAGACGCGAAGAACGTCGCAGCGGCGAGAAGGCACATCCAGGCCCTTGGCTTGTCCGGGCCGGTCTCCGTCCAGCGGTGGTCGGGCGAGCGACTGCCGTACGCGAACAACCTGGCCAACCTGATCGTGGTCAGCCGTCCGGCGTCCGTGGCCCGGGAGGAACTCCTCCGCGTCCTGGTTCCCGGCGGCGTCGCGGTCGTCCTCACCACGGACCACGAACCTCTGCCCGCGGACAAACTAGTCAAACCCTGGCCTGCGGAAATCGACGAGTGGACGCATTACTTGCACGATGCCAGCAACAATGCCGTCGCGCACGATCGCGTCGTGGCCACGCCCGGGCGGCTCCAGTGGCTGGATCGACCGCTGTGGAGTCGCAGCCATGAATACCACTCGAGCCTGAACGCCATGGTATCCGCGCAGGGCCGGCTGTTCTGCATCTTCGACGAAGGGCCGACCGGCGTCTTCGACCCGCGGATTCCCGACCAGTGGAGGCTGATCGCTCGGGACGCGTTCAACGGCGTAGTGCTGTGGAAACGCGACCTTGCCGACTGGGGCTGGCGAGCGTGGAATCCACCGTTAGAGTCCGTGGATTGGCGCCGGATCGGCAGTCAACGCGCGGCGCTGCCAGCCGCCATCGCCCGGCGCCTGGTCGCCGTCGGCGACCGGGTCTACGTCACGCTCGGCTATCGTGCGCCGGTGACGGCGTTGGATGCCGCAACCGGCGAAACGGTCATGACCTACGCGGCGACCGAGCGGGCCGACGAGATCCTGGTTCAGGACGGCCGGCTGTATCTGTGCATCCGCCAGGCGGACGAAGCGGCCGAGGCACCGCTGAGCAAGAAGGCGCGCCGCGGCCAGCCGGCCGGGACCGCGGCGGTGGTTGCGGCCTGCGACGCGGCGAGCGGCCAACGCCTGTGGATGACGGAGCCGAGCGTAATCGCGCCGTTGTCGTTGGCCGTCGCCGGCCAGAGCATCGTGTTTCAGACGCAGAATGCGGTGGTCTGCCTGGATCGCGATTCGGGCCAACAACGTTGGCGTGCCGATAGCGGCCCCGCGGGAACGCTGGTCGTGCACGACGAAGTGATCCTGCACGCCAAC
>CAIYOB010000829.1 GCA_903927685.1 uncultured Planctomycetaceae bacterium | reverse complement strand
CGGCCGAGGTCGGGCGGCTGGCGAAGACCGGCCGCGAGCAAGGGGCCTTGGGCGCACAAGCTCGCGTGCTGGCCGACCAGTTCCGGGCCGCGTACCAGCGGGCCCAGGACGCGGGAGCCTTCCCCGTCGAGGTCCGCGGGGCCGCGTACACGGAACCGCAGGTCCGAGCCCAGGTCAGCCTGCTGCTGGCCGAAGCCGACGGCTACGAATCGTCCTTGACGGAGATCGAATCCGTCCAGACTGCGGCCGAGGAGAAGATCGAGGAGTTGGCTGTGCGGATCAACCGGACGGAAACGCAGTTGGCGGCGTTGGCCACCAAACGGGAGCTGCTGCGGGCCCGGCAGCTGACCACCGCCGGCGAAGAACTGCTGGCCCAGGTCGATGAGTTGATGACGGGCAACCGCCAGGCGATCGACGCCAACCCGGTCGGCACCGTCCGCGAGTTGCTGGCCCGCGGTTCGACCAACCCGTCCGGCCGGGCGACGGACAGCAAGGTCGCTGAGTTCCTGGCGGCGAAAGCGAGACAGCCCGACACGGCGGAAACGTCGGTGACCGTCACGCCCGAGTTCTCCGAGCCGGCGGACGCGAGCCCGGCGCCTCGTCCGAGCCAAGTCGAGGTCAAGGACAAGTCCCGCGCGGGGAAGGACAAGAAGGCCAACCGGGCCAAGCCCATCTTTCAGCAGTCGTAACCCGGGGCGTCGGCCCGACGCCCGCCGTCGCAGGGCGGGATTCACGAAAAGTGGCGTGCCCCGTTTCCGGTGGCCCGCCGGACTGAGTAACATGAGATTAGACTAGCTGAAAGATTAGGTGAGAGGGTATCTCATGCGTCATCTTCTGCTGACCAGTTCCGTGTTCCTGTGCCTCTTTTTCTCGCGTTGGGCGATTAGCGCCGAGGAAGGCCGGAAATGGGCGGTGATCATTGGGGTGAACGAGTACCTGGACCCCAAGATCCCGCCGCTGAGATTCTGTGTGGCCGACGCGCATCGGGTGTTCGAGTCGTTGACGGGCAAAAGCGGCTTCGATCCGGACCACGTGCTGTTGATCGTGGACGACCAGGCCAAGGCGCACCTGCGACCGCTGCGGGTGAACCTGGAAACGCAGATCGGCGACTGGCTGCAGCATGCACAAGCGGCCGACACGGTGGTGGTCCACTTCTCGGGGCACGGGTTCGTGGACGAATCGACCGGCGAAGGTTTTCTGGGTCCGACGGACTGTTTCCAAAACGACTTGCGGCGGACCGCGTTTCCGACGGCGCGTCTGCAGCAGATGCTGCGGGACTGTGCGGCGCGGCAGAAGCTGTTGATCCTGGACTGCTGCCACGCGGGCGCGGTGCGTTCAGGGGCGGCGACCGGCTCGACGGGCGAGGAGCTGAGCCAGGCGTTTTCTCAAGCGCAAGGGCTGGTGACGCTGGCCAGTTGCCGCAAGGACGAGGTGTCGTACGAGTGGGAGACGAAGGGGCAGGGGCTGTTCACGTATTTTTTGACGGAAGGCCTGGGTGGCGGTGCGGACTACGACCGGGACGGGGTGGTGAACGTGGACGAGCTGTACCGGTACACGTTCGAGAAAGTGCAGTTGGCGGCGCAGCGCGAGCTGAACGCGCGTCAGCGTCCGGTGCGGGTGATCGGCCCGGAAACGGAGGGCGTGTTTGCCTTGTCGCGAGTGTCGGTGGTGCCGCGTCCGCTGATGGATGCCGTGACGGCGTTGTTCACGGTGCGGGAAGAGGACCAGAGCGGTCGGCTGATGTCGGGGGCGGAAGTGGAGCTGTACTACCGCGAGTCGGAGAGTTCTCGGCTGGAGGCGTTGGGATCGGGTCAGACAGACGCAGGCGGGATGGCTCAAATTCCGGTGACGCTGACGCTGGCGCAACAGGCGCGGGGGAGTTTTGGGGTGCAGGTGCGTTTGGGGTCGGCCAGCCGCACCTACCGGCTGGACCAGTTTCCCCAGACGCGGAGTTTTGCGTTGTACGTGCCGCGGGCGGTGCCGCCGTCTCCGAGCCCCAAGCCAATGCCGCCGGGACCGAAGCCGGGGGCAACGTTGGAGACGTCGATTGGGATGAAGCTGTTGTTGATCCCGGCTGGGGAATTTCAGATGGGTTCGCCGGAGAGCGATACGAAGGCGTACAGTTCCGAGAAGCCGCAGCATCCGGTGCGAATCACGCAGCCGTTCTATTTGGGCGTGACGGAGGTGACGCAGGAGCAGTACGAGCGTGTGATGGGAACGAATCCGAGCAACTTCAAAGGATCGGAGCTGCCGGTGGAGACGGTGTCGTGGGAGGACGCAGTGGAGTTCTGTCGGAAGTTGAGTGCCAAAGAGGGGCGGCCGTATCGCTTGCCGACGGAGGCGGAATGGGAGTACGCGTGCCGGGCGGGCAGCCGGACGAAGTGGTCGTTTGGTGACGCGGAGTCGTCGTTGGGCGAGTATGCGTGGTACAGCAGCAACTCGGGTAGTACGACGCATCCGGTGGGCGAGAAGAAACCGAACGCGTGGGGACTCTGTGACATGCATGGGAATGTGTGGGAGTGGTGCTCGGACTGGTACGGCGAGTACGCGTCAGCGGCGGTGTCCGATCCGAGCGGTGCTACGGCAGGCTCGAACCGCGTGCTTCGCGGCGGCGGCTGGAACTACGGCCCGGGGTACTGCCGGTCGGCGTATCGGCGCAGCGTCGCGCCTGGCTCCCGGTACGACTCCCTCGGGTTCCGCGTGGCCTCAAGTTCGGTGGATGCGAGCAAGTAGAGCGAGTCCAAGCAAGAGCGGAGCCTGTAGCGGAGGCCGAAACGCGATCGTGCGGAGCGGAGCGGAGCCGAGCGTGTTTCGAGCCGTAGCGGAAGGCGTAGCGGTCACGTGGGCGGGGTTCTCCGAGCCCGGAGACTCCGTGAAGGCGGCGCAGCCGCCGCGGGGTCTGGGGCGGAGCCCCAGCGCAATTTCGAGAACTCGAAAGTCAACATAGCCAATTCCAGCCCCAGCGGGGCGATGCCCTGATAGCCAGGGGCGTCAGCCCCTGGTTGGATGGCAGGGCGGACACGAACCGCAGCCCCGGAGGGGCGACAGGCCGTCGCGAGTCCGCGCGAGATCATGATCCTCAACGAGGCACCCACCGGCGGACAGGCAGAATTGGATGACGTCCGCAACGAGATCGGAGGCCGCGGGTTGGCGCCCCTCGTTGGCCCCTGTCGCCCCTCCGGGGCTTGCCCGCGACGGATCGTGGCGCGGCCAGGGGCTGGCGCCCCTGGCTACATCCTGCCGCCCCTCCGGGGCTTGACCACGACTTCGCCTTAGGGCCGCTCACCCCGAACACACCCCGCGCGCAATTCCTTTCTTCCCCTGGGGTCTTCTTCGTGACAGGCGAACGGGTCAGAACCCCTGGCCTCGTCCGCTGACGGGCGGCAGCAGCACGGCCAGCAGGAAGCTGAGCCAGCCGAGCAGGAGCAGCACTCCGCCGACGGGCACGATCAGGGCCCACGGCTTGGCGCCGCTCAGGACGTAGGCGTACAGGCAGCCGGAGAAGATCAGTCCGCCGACCGTGAACGCGGCGGCAGCGGCGGACCACAGCCGCCGCGGGCGGTGGCCGGCCAACAGGCCCACGGCGATCAGGGCCAGGCCGTGGTACATCTGGTACCGCGCCGCGACTTCCCAGTTGTCCAGCCGCTGGGTCTGCTCCTGCGGCGACAAGTCCCGTTCGCGCAGCGATGTCTTCAGGCCGTGGGCTCCGAAGGCGCCGAGCGCCACGCTGGCAAACCCGAACAAGGCGCCGATCGTGAGCCACCATTTTCCTGCGTAGGATCCCGTTTGTTCTCCGCTCATCGTTGCGTCTCCGTGGGACTGGCTAGCGGGATTTCGCCCTGCGGCCGCGCCAGGACGATGATGCCCTCGCCGGACCAGGCTTGTTGATAGCCGGCCCGCCGCGCGTCCGCGAGAATTGTCTCCATCTTGCTCAGCGACTGCTGAAAGCATTCCCAAGTATCCAGGACGATCCAGTCGAAGACCTCCGTGGCGAATCGGCCGGAGCCGGCTTCGGCGCACAACGCGTCCCAGCGCACGAGGGCCTGCTCGACGGTCTCCAAGCGGCGCACGTTCAACAGATGCGCCGCGATCCGCCCGCTGGCCAGCACGCTGGACTGCTCCGTATTGATCCGGGCCACGATCTCGGTCAGGGCCCGGTGGCCGGCGGTGCCGGGGGCCCTCGGGTTCTGCACCGTCGGCGACTCGGCGCTGACTTGATAGCTCTGCGCCAACAGGACCGTCATGGTCGGACTGCTCCAGGGCAGCGCACCGAACAGCGTCGAAGCGACCAGGCAGGAGGCCAGGGCTGCCCAACCCAGGGAATGATCGCCGGGAACGACCGGCGACCCGGGGGAAGCCGCGTTTCGTTCGCACGTCACACGCCGGGCTCCCGCCATGGCGGCCAGCAGCAGAATCGGCAGCAGCGTGGTCAGATACTGAAAGGCGATGGACTTGGCCGGCGGATGCTTCCAGCCCAGCAACAGGCCCAGGGGGAAAACGGCCGCCAGCAGTAGCATGCGTCCCTTGGACAACGCTGTCGGGGTCCAGGGCAACAGGCACGCAGCCAGGAACAGCAACGAGTTGGGCTGCAATGCCTCGCCCCAGAACGCCCGCGGCCGGAGCAGCGGAGACAGGGCAATGGCCAATCCCGACTGGCCCAGGTTTTCGAAACGCCCGGTTTGGTAGCGGGTGAATGCGGCGTACCGGGTGATGAGGACGAAAGCGACGGCCAGTACCGCCCAGATCGCCAGCCAGGCAACGGCAGGCAGGCGTTGCGCCAAGGCTGCGTCGGAGTCCGGCCCCATGTCGCGCAGAGCCGGGCGGCGGCCCGCCCACCACGCTTGCAGTCCCAGCGCGGCGGCCAGGCAGGCCAGCGCCACGATCACCGCTTCCTCGAAGCTGCCCGCCAGGATGGCAAACCCGGCGGCCCAGGCGTAGCGGCGAGCCAGCAGGGCCGCCACGGCCGCGAACAGCCAGGGCAAAGCCAGACTGATCGGATGCCAGCCGTAGGAGTAGTTTAGATTCAACTGGCCGACCGCGGGGAACGCCAGGTAGACCGCGGCCCAGACCGCCGCATTGGCCGCCGTCATTCCCCACAGGCGGGCGATCCGAAAGACGACCGTCGCCGGCGCTGCCAGGCAGATCGCTTGCAGCAGAATGAACAGCCGGGCGTCCGGCCACAGCCCCCACAGTGGGGCGAGCAACGCCAGGCCCGGATTGAAGTGGTCCCAAAACGCCGGCAGGCTGGGGGTCTCGAGCAGGAAGCCTCGTCCCTGCCAGGTGCTGGCGACGCGAAAGGCGAAATGGCCGAAATCGTGATAACCGAGGGAGAACTCGTCCAGGGCGGCACAGCCCTGATAGTACCACCAGCCGGCGGCGGCGGCGGTCAGCAGCCCGGTGATCGCGTGGGGCGTCGCCGCGGGCAATCGCGCGGTCCGGAGGGGCAGCTCCCGCTGGTGCGACGCCAAGCCGGCGACTGCCGCTCCGGTGATCCACGTCAACAGCAAGGGCTCGACAAACGTGTACGGGATCGCCAATCCGGCAACCCGGAGCACGTCGAGCAGGGGAACGGTGTAGGCCAGCAGCAGCCAGCGCACGGGCCTGCTCCAGGCCGGGGCCGCCCCTTGTCGGTCGTGAAGGCACAACATGGCCAGGCCGATGCTGAGTCCCAGGAACACGCCCAGCTGCCAGGCGGGTAATGCCAGGAACCCTGTCACGGGCGGCGCCGACGCCAGGACGTAGTACTCGAGGATCTCGTGCCCGCGGGCTGCTAGCAGCGTCAGGCCCCAAAACCAGCCAGCGGCGGCAACCCAGGCGAGCGCGAGTTTCGCGGGATCGGGCTTCGGCGGCGACATGCCGCGTCGTTGTGGTGACATGCGGCCATCGTCGTGCCGCGGCGGCGGGCCGTCAAGATGGCCGCAGCCGGGCCGCCGCCGGGCCGCCGCCCCCAAACAGGAAGACCTCGCGTCCGCCGCAACGGCCGCGAGGTCTGTGGTGATCCCAGGCGAGGTGTCGCCGTGGCCCGTGCGTCAATAGTTGGGCGCGGTCCCGGTGTCCACGTTGCCCACCATGTGGAAGTGGTTGTGATCGACGTAGATGACTTCGATCCCCTCTTCATCCCGGAGCGTGTGCGGAACCGGCCAGCCGACGCGCTTGGCCTGGCTGTAGTAGATCGTGCACTTGTAATGGGCGTGATGCAGCTGGGCAGGGCCGATCAGCGGAATCACGCGCGGCGGATCGATATAATCGGCGATCTTTTCCTTCACAATCCGCACGTCGTTGATCTGGGTTTCGTGCAGGAACGGCAGACCGCCCTCGGTCGGATGCGCCCGTTCGAACGCCCGCATCACCTCGTCGTCGCTTGGTTCGTCCAGCGCCGAGGCCGGGCCGCCGGCGGTAATCGGTCCGAGAATCGGTACGGAGTCGTATCGCTCGGCACTCCAGAACTCGTCCTCTTTCGCCTTTTGGAAGTACGGGCTGACCGGAATCGGAATCGCCAGCAGCCCCAGCGAGTTGCCCTCCGTCAGGTGGACACACCCGGTGTTGCTCAGCGAAAGGCAAGCCAGCGTCAGTGAGAGCGTGAGAAGGATAAATCGGTGCGACATGGACTTGTCCCTTGGTTTTGTCACGATCATGTCTAACCCTAGATATCGTGTCAATTTGGGGGAAACTTGCGGATTTTCCGGATAATTCCGAGAAGTCGTCCTGTGCCGGGCACACGGACCGGGCTGGGGTGCCCGGGGGCGGACGCGAGGGCCAGCGGGAGGGCCGCCTCCCACTCGCTTGCGCTTCGGGCTACGCTGGGCACGCGAGCCACGCCGCCCCCGAGCACGCGACATGTCCCAAAACAAAAAACCTCCGCCGGAGGAATTCCGGCGGAGGTCGGCACTGGGCGAACGTCGTGCGGGCAGGTTACTTTGCTTTGAAATCCAAGTTCCACCAGCCGTCATCCCATTTCAACGTGACTTTCCGCCATCCCAGCGGAACCTGCGGATAGGGGTAGAACGGGCCGATGTAGGGCCAAGCCGATGGCGAGTATTGCTTGGGATACGTCACCGCGGCATAGTTCGGATGGGCGGCATAGGTCGGCCACGCGTAGCCAGGCAACGTTGGATGGTCATAAGTGGCCGGTACCACCGCGTAGCCCGGGCCTGGCAGCTGTGCTGGCATCATGCCGGCCGCCATCAGCGGAGCGGCGACCATCCCACCCGCATAGCCTGCCATCGCAGGAAGCCCCATCGGGCGCGGCGTCTGATCCATCATCGCGGTCGGCAGGGGAGCCTGCGGCGCGGCCTGGTTATAGTACACGTAGGCGCCTGTCACCGGAGCCGGCTGCGGAGCGACGGGGACCGGCAGCGAAGCGGGCGGCATGCTGCTGACCGCGCCTGCCGAAGCCGCTGCGAGCGGACTCGGCTTGCCAGGCGACGCGTTGTGAGCGACCAAGGCGGCCTCTTCGGCAGGTGCCTCCGCTTGCTTGGCGAACCGCACGGCCGGCAGCGGCTGAGCATTGGGTGCCGCGGCAACGGGCTCGGCCTTGGGCATCGCCACGGGGATCTCGGCCACGGCGACGGGCGGCAACTGGGCAACGCTGGGTGCTGACGCCCCCATACTGGAGGTGGTAACGCTGGGGACTTCCAGCCCGCTGATCACGCGCCGGACGCCGGGGACCTTGCGGACCAAATCGACGATCCGCTGTTCCTGCTCGGGCGTGCTGATCGTCCCGGTCAACCAGACGTCCGGACCGTCGACCTTGACGTCCAGGTTGGCGCCGTGCAGGTCTTTCTCGGCTTCCGCGGATTGGAGCAGTTGATTCAGATTCTCCGCGATCCGGGTCGCGGATTCGTTGATCGACAGTTCGTTGACGACTTGGCGCACGCCCTCCGTCCGCCGGACCAGATCCAGGACCATCTGCTGCTGGGCGGCCGATCCGACGCGGCCCTTCAGCCAGACATTGCCCTTGTCGACGTATACGGACAACCCGAAACCCTTCAGCTGTCCGCTGGCCTTGGCCTTTTTGAGTTCACCCGAGATCTGCTCGAAGATGCGGCAATCCGCGGCGACCTGTGTGTCGTCCGCCTGCTTCGCCTCAGGGGCCGGAGCGGGCGCGGGTGCGGGGGCGGCCGGCGGCGCAGATTCCGAACTCACTGCGAGCGTGGGCTCGACAGACTTCCTACTCGGCTCCGGCTTTACGGTCGGCTCCGGCT
>CAIYOB010000828.1 GCA_903927685.1 uncultured Planctomycetaceae bacterium | reverse complement strand
CTTGTGACCCAGGCCACATCTGTCGAGCTGCCCCGGGGCGTGCGCGGCGCCGCTGACGCGAGTTTCGCCCTGGCGGTCCGCAGCTTCGCGATGCTGTTCCCGCATCCCCGGGCGGGTGGTGGCGCCCTGGCGGTCTATCTCGACGGCCGGCCCGTTGTGGATGTATGGACGGGCTGGTCGGATCGCCGCGGCAGGGTTCGCTGGTCGGCCGACACCGCCCCGATGGTCTTCTCCGCGACGAAGGGAGTCGCCTCGACCGTCATCCACCGCCTGGCTGACCGCGGGCTGATCGACTACGACTCCCCGGTGGCGTCCTACTGGCCGGAGTTCGGGGCCAACGGGAAGGCGGGAATCACCGTCCGGGATGTGCTGAGCCACCGGGCTGGTCTGTCCAACCTGCAGGGAGTGCGTCGACGGCATTTGCTCGATCACCATCGGATGGAGGCTGTGATCGCGGCCGCCCCGGCCGGCCGCTACCTGGGCAGGTCGGCCTACCACGCGCTGACCTACGGCTGGCTGCTCTCCGGGCTGGCTCGCGCGGTCACCGGCCGGGGAATGCGGGAGCTGATCCGCACGGAGGTCGCGTTGCCGCTGGGCGTCGACGGAATCCACCTCGGCCGGCCCCCGGTGTCGGCGCCGACCCGCGTCGCCGAGATCATCGGACCGCAACTCAACGTGCCCAATCCGCTGTTCAACGCGGTCGCGCCCCGGGTCGCCGCGCTGGAGATGTCGGCGGTCTTCGGCTCGATGTACTTCCCGGGGGCGAGATCGGTCGTCCAGGGCGACATCCCACTGCTGGACAGCGAGATCCCGTCGGCCAACGGGGTGATCACCGCGCGCGGCCTGGCCCGGATGTACGGCGCCATCGCCAACGGCGGCGAGATCGGCGGTGAACGGTACCTGTCTGCGGAGCGGGTCGCGGCGCTGACCGGCCGTCGGGACCTTCGCCCCGACCGCAATCTGCTGCTGCCGCTCGGCTTCCACCTGGGGTTTCACGGTATGGCGATGCCCGGGGTGCTGCCCGGCTTCGGCCACGTCGGACTCGGGGGTTCGTTCGGCTGGGCCATTCCCGAGGCCGGCCTGGCATTCGCACTGGTCCACAACCGGCTGCTCACCCCATTGCTGGCGGCCGATCAGGCGGGTTTCGTCGCCGTGGCGGGACTGGTCCGCCGTTCGGCCGCTTCGGCCCGCAGGCGGGGATTCGCCGCCGTCGAACCCTTCGGCTCCCCGTATCGGACCGCACCGGTGGCGGTCGCCGGCTAGACCGGCCGACCGGTCCGGGACGGCACCATCGCCGCCGGTCCGGAAACTTCCTCAGGAAAAATTAATGTTTTTGGAAGTTTAATCTCAGTCAAGAATGAAAACGATTTGCTGGGGGCACGCTTTAGGCATCCCCGCCCGGTACCGGCGACATGCAATTAATGGCCCAAAAGCGGGCGATCGGCGCCGACTGAGTTATTCCTGTAGTTGTCTCAGCACACTCTCAGGTAAATTGCCACGGTACGGCGTCTCGCCGCAGAAACGCTGGTGAGAGGCCTGAACCAGCGCGGGCGAGGGGTAGCCGAGATCGGAGGGTGGGGGCGCGAGCCCCGTCGGCGCACACAACTCACCCCCGTCAGCAAATAGGACTTAATTCACACCCCGGGAAGCAATTTGCCCAGCATTTTTTCGGAATATTCCCAAGGGGCCCCTGAACAATTTGTTGGGCCGGCCCCGATGAGCCGATTATGAAATTAGATCGTTAATGGTTTCGGCAACGCTGCGTGGCAAGCGCTCCGTCGGCCGGCTGGGAGATTGCCGAGATCCCGGAAGGGGTCGGCCCATAACGAAAAAATGACTTTGAACAGCAGTTTTAGTCGGAACAGCGAGCCTGGCGGCGTCGCTTCCGGATATGTCTAGGGAGCGGAGATAGAGGCTCGCATCGCATGACAGCAAACGGGCGACAGGCGACCCCGGTGTTGAATGTGAGCCTCGTTACATTCGGCTGGCCTACCTTTTTTATTTCGGAGTTTCTATAGCTTTTCCATCGCGCACCCCCTACACTGAGAACCGTTCTGGCAACTTCGGACCACGCGGACGTCACATCGCGGCACATCGCGGAGGGCAGGCCGCGGGACCGCCGGGGTGAAACGAAACCGACGTTTCGGACGAAGGACCCAGACGAGGAACTTGGAACGCACGAGACAACTCAGAAGAGACCGAAGCTCAGCGACGAGGGAAGAGGTGAGATGCGATGCGTGTCGGCCCGTTGGAGATTGGTTCGATCGACCAGTGGAAGCCGGTTGATGGGTCTGTGACTGTGTGGCAGCCCACTGCGCGGTCGTTGGAGAAGGCTGCTGCGGCGCCGGTGAGTTCGG
>CAIYOB010000827.1 GCA_903927685.1 uncultured Planctomycetaceae bacterium | reverse complement strand
GCGGTAGAGGTCGATCCCCTGCTCGGTCAGCAGCATGTCGACGTGCTCGATCAGCCACTGGCGTGCCGCGGTGTTTCCCAAGTTGAGCAGACCGCCGCCGGCGCCGCCCAGAATCCACTCCGGATGGTTCTCCGTCAGCCAGGTGCCGCCGTGGACCCGTTCGGGTTCGAACCACACGATCGTCTTGACACCCTTAGCCCGGGCGTGGTCCGAGATCGGCCGCAACCCGCCCGGGAACCGGTTCGTGTCCACCTCCCAGGTGCCCGTCTTCGGCCACTGCCCATCGCACCAATACCAGCCCGCGTCGATCCACCAGTAGTCCAGCGGCAGCCGTTCTTCCAGGTAGCGATCGACGAATAGTTTTTGGCTGGCCGAGTCGGCATGGATCATCTCGCCGAATTGATGCGAACTGCAGGCCGCCATCTGGACGGGCGGCAACTGGCCGCCGGGCCGAGGCAGATTGTGGGCCAGCATCCACCGCCGCCAGACGTTTTGGGCGTCGATCCAGTCGCCCTCCCAGAACTGAACCACCATCAACGGCGTACGGACGCTTTCTCCGGGCTGCAGCTTGAAATGTGTCCGCTCCTGACCGGCGCGGATCTGCAACCCGCGGCCCGCATCGGCGGTGAATTCGGCCGCCCACTGGCCGGGCCAGCCGACCGCGACGATCACGCCGCCGCCCGGCCAGGCGAGGTTGAAATACGGCCAGTCGCTGTTGCTCGGCCGGCCGCCCGCCGCCGTGATCCGTTTCGAGTCTCCCGGTTTCAGCGGCGTCTCGAGCGGCTGGAAATCGTTGGCCGTACAGGGACTGCCAAGGTTGTGGTGCAGGATGAATCCGTCCCCGCCCGCACGATAGAACGGGGCGTCCAGCGCCAGGATGTTTTCCAGGATCGGCGTGTCCGCCGAGCCCGTGTTGGCCAAATGGACCGTCCACTCGACGATGGGGAAGTCGCGGTATTCGATCGCCACGCAACGGACTTCCAGGCCCGTCGCCGGGTCGCCGTATCGCAGCGTGTGCTCGGTGCGCGCGGCATCCAGTTCTCGGGTCGAGCGGATCGGCTGCCAGGCTAACTCGTCCCACGACTTGCCAGCGTACCGAAACGAAAAGGGCGGTTGGGTGGTAAACGGCGGGCGGCCGGCGCCGTCGTGCAGCGGCAGATCGGCCAGCCAGATTTCGCGGCCGTCCTGCAAGCGGACCTTGGCCTCGGCCCAATCGGCTTGATCGCAGCCGATGCCGTCGCCGGCATCGTCCACGAGCAGCACGAATTCGCGGGCGCCGTCCAGGGGAACGAGGACCGGCACGCCCGCCATGCCTTCCCGCAGCGTGTCGGACTGGAACGCGTTCCGCTCGCCCACGCGGACCGCGAATCGCACGCTGCCGCGTCCGCCGCTGGTCTGCTCGTTGCGATCCACGCCGGCGATCGCCGTGAAGGCGTCCCCCGGTCCCGGCAGACGCACGACGACTTGGCTATCGGCGTGGCAGTACAAGCCGCGGGTGAACTCGGCGTCCACGATCCGCAACGGCCGCCCCGCGCGGGCGTTGCGCTGCACGGGGTCGTTGTTGGCCAGCACGACCAGTCCGGGCGGCGATTCGACCGGCCCATCCGCGACGCCACCGAACTTCGCTGCCGTCCACCGTGCCGCTTCGCTCGTGGCTCCCGCCGTCGATTCGGCAGCCCGGCCCGGTGCGGAACTCGCCAACCCAAGGCAAGAGGCAACAACCAGGCATGCGACCCGGCGCTGGGTGCTTGTGGCTCGACAATACATGCTCCTGTTCTCCTTTTGCGATCAAGGCCAATCGGCTCCCGCTACGCAGGCGTGCAAGAAACTATCGGATCCCAACGAATGAAGGAGTCAACGAATGCCGGATGGGGAGCTAGTCACAGAATCTCTTATTCGTTGC
>CAIYOB010000826.1 GCA_903927685.1 uncultured Planctomycetaceae bacterium | reverse complement strand
TCCGCTTGGGTTTGTCGAGTACGTGGACGAGGAACTGCCAATCCAGGTCCGGCTGGAAGCGTTCTCGCCGTTCATTCCGTTGGACGCCGCCGATTCGGCGCTGCCCGCGACGGTCCTTCAGTTCCGTCTCAAAAACACGTCCTCCCAGGCCGCCGAAATCACTTTGGCTGGCTGGCTGGAAAACGGCGTGTGCCTTGCCAGCGGGCGGGAGCTGCACGGCACGCGCGTGAACCGTGTGCAGGCGGAGGAGCGGTTGACGATGGTGCTCGGCAGCGCCCAGCCAGCCGCCGCGGCGGCGCCGCCGCGCCCGCCACAGGTGCTGGCCGACTTTGAAGGCGCAGGCTACGGCGACTGGCAGGTCGAAGGCGAAGCGTTTGGCGCGGGCCCGGCCCGGGGGACGCTGGACGGCCAACAGCCGGTCAGCGGTTTTGTCGGCAAGGGGCTGGTGAACTCCTACCTGGGCGGCAACGATCGTAAGCAGGGCAAACTGACTTCGCCGCCGCTGACGCTGGATCGGCCGTGGATTAGTTTCCTGGTCGGTGGCGGCGAGTTCGCGCGCCGGACCTGCGTCAATCTGGTTGTCGACGGTCAGACCGTACTGACGGCGCACGGCAAGAACAGCGAGAAGCTGGCTTGGCACAACTGGGACGTGCGGCCATTCCAGGGCAAGCAGGCGACGATCCAGATCTTGGATGCCGAATCGGGGCCTTGGGGTCACATCAATGTCGACCAGTTCGAACTCCGCGACACGCCGCGGTCCGGACGCTCGGGGCCATTGGACAAACAGAACGATTTCGGCACGCTGGGGTTGGCCCTGGTGGCAGAGAAGACGGAGGCGGTTGCGGATCTCGCGCGCGCGAGTGTCGATGCCGAGTCGCTGCCGGACTCGCTGTTTGCCGTTCCCGATGCGGCACCGGCCGTGGAGGCGGAAAAGGCGTTCGGCCAGCGTCTGGTCGGCGCCCTGTCGCGGACCGTGACTCTCCCGCCCGGCGGGGAAACCCTGGCGACCTTCGTCGTCGCATGGCATTTTCCCAACCGGGCGGAACGAGGCCATTTCTATGCGACGCGGTTTGCGGACGCCCTGACGGTCGCCCGGCACGTGGCGACGAACCTGCATCGTCTGGCGGACCAGACTCGGCTGTGGCACGCCACCTGGTACGACTCGACGTTGCCCCGCTGGCTGCTGGACCGCCTGTTCTCGACGGTCTCGACGCTGGCGACCGGGACGTGCCAGTGGTGGGCCAACGGCCGCTTCTGGGCTTGGGAAGGCGTCGGCTGTTGTCACGGCACGTGCACGCACGTCTGGAACTACGAGCACGCCATGGCCCGGCTGTTCCCGCAACTGGAACGGTCTGTACGCCGGATGCAGGACTATAACCCGGAGGCGGGCTTTGTCGAGGACACCGGCATGGTCCGGTTCCGCGGCGAAGACTGGAAGATGTGGGCGGGCGACGGCCAAGCCGGGACGGTGCTCAAGGCGTATCGCGAGCACCTGGTGTCGGCGGACGGCGAGTTCCTGAGAGAGCTGTGGCCGCGGATCCGCAAAGCCCTCGAGTTCCTGATCCGCGAGGACGCCGACGGCGATGGCTTGATCGAGGGCGAACAGCACAACACCTACGACATCAACTTCTTCGGCGCCAACACGATGGTCGGCTCGCTGTACCTGGCGGCCTTGCGCGCCGGCGAACAGATGGCGCGGACGGTGGGCGACGCGGAATTCGCCGCGACCTGCCGCAAGATCTTCGAGACGGGCAGCCGGTTGTCGGTCGAGCGGTTGTTCAACGGCGAGTACTTTGTTCAGCAGGTCGACTTGACCAAGCATCCCCAGCACCAGTACGCCGACGGCTGCCTGGCCGACCAGTTGTTCGGCCAAGGCTGGGCGCACCAAGTGGGTTTGGGCTACATCTACCCGGAGCCCAACGTCCGCGCGGCGCTGGCTGCGGTCTGGAAGTACTGCTGGGCGCCGGACGTCGGGCCTCAGAACGCGGTCCATCCGCCGCAACGCTGGTTCGCCCGGCCCGGCGAGGCGGGGCTGTTCACCTGCACGTGGCCCAGGTCCAGGCACCTCGGGCCGGACAGCGTCCTGTACCGCGACGAAGTCTGGACGGGCATCGAGTACCAGGTCGCGGGAAATATGGTGTGGGACGGGATGGTGACCGAAGCGTTGGCCATCTGCCGCGCGATTCACGAGCGGTATCACCCGGCCAAGCACAACCCGTGGAACGAGATCGAATGCGGCGATCACTACGCGCGCGGAATGGCCAGCCACGGCGTGTTCCTGGCCCTGTGCGGATTCGAATACGACGGGCCCAACTCGCATCTGGGCTTCGCCCCCCGCTTGACGCCCGAGGATTTCCGGGCGGCGTTCACGGCCGCCGAGGGCTGGGGGATGTTTTCCCAGAAACAGGGCCCGGACGGCTCGCAATTCGAGATCGCCGTCCGGTGGGGCCAGCTAACCGTCAAGACAATCGCCCTGCGGATCGCAGCGGACGCCAATCCGAAAACGGTTCGCGTCACGCGGGCCGGCCAGGAAGTTCCCGCTCAGATCGACTGCCGAGGCGGCCGCCTGCAGATCACGCTGCGCGAGCCGCTGGTCGCCCGAGCGGACGAATCGCTCCGCGTCGAAGTCACCGTCTGAGGCGACTGGCGTCCGTGATTGGCGTGGCCTCAAGGCGTCCTGACAGCTCTTCACCCTCCCGCTTGCGGGAGGGGCGGACGCGGTAGCGGCTGGAGAGGGCAGCCAAGGGCCGACAGCGACTTCTTTGCCGGTCCCGACCAAGCTGAGGGCTCGCCACGCGTGCCTCAGGGCTCGCCGCCAACCCCTGGATCTCGGTCCTGTCGAAGCACTCGCCTGAACGCGTCGTCACGGCACGGCGTCCGACGCGGCCGCCTCGGGTTCCTCCGCAATCCGTAGGACTCCGTCAACCGCGACCTGCTCCACGACCTGGCGGCCCCCGCCGGGCCAGCGGACCTCGACGCGGTCGACGTGCCTGCGCGACCCCAAGCCGAAGTGGAGTCGCGAGCCCCAGTGGCATTGATAGCCCCGGCCGCTGTGCACTTCGTTGACCAGCGTCACGTCGCCCGCCGTCACGCGAACGTGGGCGCCGACTGCGTC
>CAIYOB010000825.1 GCA_903927685.1 uncultured Planctomycetaceae bacterium | reverse complement strand
CGCGCTGACGGGAACCCTGGTGACGGCTCTCCTGGCAGGCATGATCGGCGTGTCTCTGCGCCGGCGCGAGGAGTTGGAAGAGTTGGTTGCCAGGCGGACCAGCGAATACCAGACGCTGTTCCGGGAGATGCTGGAGGCATGTGCGCTGCACGAGATCATCTGCGACGCGCAGGGCCGACCCGTGGACTACCGATTCCTGGCGGTCAATCCGGCTTTTGAACGCCAGACCGGACTGCAGGCCGAGACCGTCGTCGGCAAGACAGTTCTGGAGGTGCTTCCCAACACGGAGCCGCTGTGGATCGAAACCTATGGCCAGGTCGCGCTGACGGGGCGCCCCGTCGAGTTTGAGAGCTACAGCACGGCCCTGCAGAAGACCTTTGCGGTGGCCGCCTTCCGCACCGGCCCGAACCAGTTTGCGTGCAGCTTTGCGGATATCACGGAACGAAAACGCGCCGCAGCGGACCGTGAGCGAATGCTGGCCGCCGCCGAGGCATCGCGCCGCACGCTGCTCAATCTGGTGGATGACTTGACGCGCAGCGAGGCCGAGCGAGCGCGGCTGGCGGCGGCCATCGAGCAGGCCGGCGAGGCCGTGGTGGTCACGGATCCTGCCGGGGCGATCCAGTATGTCAACCCGCAGTTCGAAACCGTGACGGGGTACACGCGGGCGGAAGCCCTGGGGAGCAACCCCCGAATCCTCAAAAGCGGTCGGCAGGACGAGGCATTCTACCGCGAATTGTGGGCGACGATTACCAGCGGCCGGACGTGGCTCGGGCGGCTCGTCAACCAGCGCAAGGACGGAACCCTGTACACGGAGGACGCGATCATTTCGCCGGTTCGCGACGCGACGGGTGGGATCGTCAACTTTGTGGCCGTCAAACGGGACGTCACCGAGCATCTGCGGGCCTGTGAGGAGAACGCCCAGTTGGAGCAGCAACTGCAGCAGGCCCAGAAAGTCGAGTCCATCGGCCGGCTGGCGGGAGGGATCGCGCACGATTTCAATAACAACCTGAGCGTGATTCTCGGCTACGGGGAACTGATCCTCGACCGGCTTCCGCCCCACGATCCCGTCCGCGAGGAACTGCACCAGATCATGGAAGCCGGGCGGCGCTCGGCGGCGCTGACGCGTCAACTGCTGGCCTTCAGCCGCCGCCAGACCTTGCGGCCCGAGGTGCTCGACCTGAACGCCGTCGTGCGGGGACTGGAGCCGATGCTGCGCCGGTTGATCGGCGAAAATATCCACCTGGACCTGGCGCTGGCCCCGGACTTGGGACGCGTCCTCGCCGATCCGGGACAACTTGAACAGGTGCTCATCAACCTGGCGGTCAATGCCCGGGATGCCATGCCCCAGGGCGGCAAGTTGACCTTTGCGACGGCGAACACGGAACTCGGCGAAACCGCGGCCCGGGCTTGCCCCCGCGCCCGCCCGGGAGCGTATGCCCGCCTGTCGGTCACCGACACCGGCTGCGGCATGGACGCGCCGACGCTGGCCCGGATCTTCGAACCGTTCTTCACCACCAAGGAGCGCGGCAAGGGGACCGGGCTCGGTCTGCCCACGGTGCTCGGGATTATCGAGCAATCCGGAGGACACCTCTCGGTCGATTCGACGCCCGGGACGGGGACCACCTTCTGCGTTAACCTGCCGCTGACGCTGGCGGAGCCGACGGGCAGTCAGAACGCTCCTTCGGGAACCCGCCCGCCCGGCGGCGGCGAGCGGATCCTGATCGTCGAGGACGAGGCGTCGCTGCGTTCGCTGGTGGAACGCGAGGTGGCGGCCCTGGGGTACGAAGTCCGCGTCGCCGCCGACGGCGAGGAGGCATTGCGGTTGGTCGAGCAGCAGCGGTTCCAGCCGGATCTGCTGTTGACCGACGTCGTGATGCCCGGAATCAGCGGCTCCGTGCTGGCCGACCGGCTGCGCCGCGTTGACCCCGGCCTGAAGGTTCTGTACATGTCCGGCTATACCGACGATGCGATCGTCCGGCACGGCGTGCTCGCTCCCAACACCCACCTGATCTCGAAGCCCTTCCGAACCGCCGAATTGGCCGCCAAGCTGCGGGAGGTCTTGGAGCAACCATGACCGGCCAGTGCCTGGCATCGTAACCCGAAGCGTGAGCGAGGATCGCCCCCTGGTCCGTCCTCGCTGACGCGTCGGGTTACGAGTGGGGCGCGGAGCATTCAGGCTACCGCGGCGCCGCGTACACGGCCAGGATGTTTTCCGGCGGCACGTCGGGCTGGAACAGGTGCGCCGGCGCGAGGATATAGCCGCCGCCGGACCCGAGCGTCTGGCAGTATCGTTGCGCCTCGGCGCGGACCTGTGCGGGCGTGCCGCCGGGCAGCAGCCGCTGCATGTCCATGCCGCCGTGAAAGCATAGCCGGTCCCCGAAGTCGGCCTTCAGCCGCTCGGGGGCCATTTCCGCCGCGACGGGCTGGATCGGGTCCAAAATGTCGACACCCAACGCGATCAACTCCGGGATGAACCGCCAGATGCAGCCGCAGCTGTGGTACAACACGCGCCCGCCCAAGCTGTGAATCCGGTCGATCATCTCCTTGAGGTACGGCGCCACAAACTCGCGGAACATCGGCAGCGAGATCAGCGGGCCCGCTTGACTGCCCAAGTCGCTGATCAGCAGGTACAGGTCGATCCGCCCCCCGGTCGCCTCGGCGGCTCGCGCATAATCCTCCAAATAGAAGTCGGTAAACCGCCGGCAGAGGAAGTGCACCCACGCCGGCCGCTCGGCCATGTCCAGGAACATGCCTTCCCAGCCGCGGACCAGGCCCGGCCGCTGCCACACGTCGGCGAATCCGTACAGCAAGGCATACGGCTCCCAGCGGCGGCACTGCTCGGCCAGCGACGAGTAATCGAAGGCGTCCGGCGACGGCCAGTCAAACCGTTCCAAGTCGTCCAGACTCGACGCCCCCGCCAATGCGCCTTGCACGTCCTCGCGCATTCGGCCCCACGGCGTCTCACGGTAGACATAACGCTCGCCCCAGAAATTCTGGTATACCCCGTCGCCGATTTCGCGTTCCGCCGGTGCGGCGACATCCAGATGCCGTACGTCCACGGCCAAGTCCTGCAACACCCGCTCGCGGTCGCCATGTCCGACATGGGCCAACAATCGGTTCCAGGTACATTCCTCGGCCCAGAAATCGCATGGCGTCCGGTCGGGCTGTGCCAACGCCGCCGCGGCCAGGACGCGTTCACGAGGTGTCATGGTGGGCAAGGGCATGTTGACTCCACTTTCAATCTCGTTTTCCAGTCTCGTTTTCCAGTCTCGCATTTCTCGTCGGAACTGGCCATGCTATCCTAGAGTTACGTCGGCGTCGAGTTGTCTCCCGACGGGCCTACCGAACAGACCAACCAAGTACCCGCCATGGACGTGCTCACCACCATACCGTTTGAACTCGACACGCCCCAACTGCTCAGGCGAGCCCATCTCGCAGCGGGGTCCGCCGATGCGGCCGAGTTTGCCCGGATGGTGGATACGGCGCGCGCGGTCGCTCGGCCCAAGGCCGGATACCGGGAGGCGTTCATCGACGGCAAGGGCGAGGACACGGTGACGATCGCCGGGATTACGTTCACCAGCCGCATGCTGCGGCAGAACTTGGACCAGGCGGAACGGGTGTTCGCCTATATCGTGACGTGCGGACGCGAATTGGATGGACACGCGCCGCCCGCCGGCGAGTTTCTGGAGGAGTTCTGGTGGGACCTGATCAAGGCCGAGGTCCTGACGGCCGGAATTCAGTTTCTACTGGAACATCTCAATCACCGCTACCGGCTGCCCAAGACGGCCACCATGCACCCCGGGTCCGGTGACGCCGATGTCTGGCCGATCGAACAGCAGCGGCCGTTGTTCGCTCTGCTGGGCGACGTCCGCGGCGAGCTCGGCGTCGAGTTGACGGAGAGCTGCCTGATGGTTCCCAACAAGACGATCTCCGGAATCCGCTTTGCCACGGAACTGGATTTCCGCAGCTGCCAAGTCTGCCAGCGAGCTGTCTGCCCCAACCGGGCCGCCGCGTTCGACGAAGCGCTGTGGGCGTCGATTCAGCACGAGTGAGGAGATACGATACGCCGATGCAATACCGTACGTTAGGAAAGACTCAGGCTCGCGTCTCGGTGCTGGGCTTCGGCGCGATGCGTTTGCCGCACCGGGGCAAGGACACGGATGTCGACGAAGCCGCCGCCGTCGAGATGATCCGTTGGGCCATCGACCAGGGCGTGAATTACGTCGACACGGCCTATGTCTACCACGGCGGGTGCGGCGAGAGCGTCGTCGGCCGGGCGCTGGCCGACGGGTATCGCGACCGGGTCCACCTGGCCACCAAGCTGCCGATCTGGAGCGTCCAGCAACAAGCGGACTGCGATCGATTCTTCGACGAGCAATTGGCCCGCCTGCAAACCGATCACATCGATTTCTATTTGCTGCACTGCCTGCAGAAAAAATCCTGGCCCGCGATGCGCGAACTGGGCGTGTTGGATTGGGCCGAACGCCAGCGGGCGGCGGGCCGCATCCGGCATCTTGGGTTCTCGTTCCACGACAGCTACGAGGCGCTGGTCGAGATCGTCGACGACTACGACTGGTCGTTCTGCCAGATCCAGTACAACTTTGTGAACGAGGACGTCCAGGCCGGCACCCGGGGGCTGCAGTACGCGGCCGGCAAGGGCCTGGGGGTGATCGTCATGGAACCGCTGTTCGGCGGGACGCTGGCCAACCCGCCGCCGGCGGTGCGCCGCCTCTGGGACGCCGCCGGGCCGCAGGCCAACCCCGTCGACTTGGCACTCCGCTGGGTCTGGAACCAGCCCGAGGTTTCGCTGGCCTTGAGCGGCATGAACACGCTGGACCAGGTCCGCCAGAACGTAGCGATTGCCGAACGGGCCGGCGTCGGCACGCTGACCGCTGCGGAACGGGAGTTGCTGGGTCGTGTCCGCGAGGAATACCAGCGGCTGGCGCCGATCGCGTGCACCAAGTGCGGCTACTGCCTGCCGTGCCCGCATGGCGTCAACATTCCGTTGAACTTTGAGCTGTACAACCAGGCCGCGGTGTTCGAGGGCAGCAGCCGCCTGCTGTGCCGAAACCTGTACCTGAGCCTGCCTGAGTCGGCACGGGCCGCCGCCTGTGAGCATTGCGGGACCTGCGAAGATCGCTGCCCGCAGCATCTGGCCGTAGCCGAGTTGCTGGAACGCGTCACTGAACAATTCACCGGATAGGAGAGCCACATGACTGGTGCGTCACGAATTGCAGGAGTTGGGTTGATGACTTGCTGCTGGCTGCTGTGCGCCGCCGCCCTGGCCGAGACCAAGACTGTGATGGTCGATGTCCGCGTGGACAGCGAGCATCCGGGCTACGAGGGGTTTCGCGCCTTGGATGGCGATCCCAACAGCATGTGGCACACAGACTTTTCGTTCCGCCAGACGCGGCATCCGCACCAGATCACGATCGATCTGGGAGCGGCGTACGAGTTGGCCGGCTTCGCCTACCTGCCCCGTCCCGGCGGCGGCAACGGGACGATCGGGCGGTACGAGTGCTTTGTCAGCGACAACCGCAAGGCCCCGGGCCAGCCCGTGGCCTCCGGTCAATTCAGCGAACTCGCGGCAGAGAACGTGATCACGTTTTCGGCGCCAGTCAAAGGCCGCTACTTTCAGTTGCGGGCGGCGGACGAAACGGGCGGCCAGCCGTGGACGTCGATCGCCGAACTGCGGCTGTTGGTCGACGGCGTCACGTTCCGCGCCAAAGCGTCCGGCATGTTCACGCTGGTCCGCGAAGACGGCACGCCGATGTCGGAACTGGAGATCCAGCACGCGCTGTTGGAATACGACCTGCGAAACCGCGGCCACTTTGCCCGCATCGCGGCCGAAGCGAGCCAGTCGCAATCGCTCGTCTTGGAGACCGACCGCGACGCATTGGACATCGTCCTGCGGCGGACCGCGGCGCTGCTGGCCGACATCCAGGCCATGCCCGCGGCGCCGGATTTGACTGCTCAGGAACGGCGACTGCAGGAATTGCAGACGGCTGCCGCGGGCGTCGACGTCGAGCAGACGGACACACGCTACCAGTTGTACGAGAAGGCCTGCGGCGTACGACGCGAAATCGCGCTGGCCAATCCGTTGTTGAATTTCGATGAACTCCTGTTTATCAAACACCGCCGATCGCTGTACAACCACATGTGCGACCAGTACTACGGCATGGCGGCAGCGGCGGGCGGCGGACTGTACGTGCTGAGCAATCCGTTCGGCCGCGGGGGAGTTGAGCCGCAAGTCCGCGACGTGCTGGCCGACGCGATCGTCGCCAACGGGCGGTTGGCCGGCGAAAAGCTGTCGGGCGGCCCCAGCGACGTGCAGCCCACCCAGTCGTTTGACGGCGGCGGCAACCGCCAGGGCCAGGACACGGGCGGCGGGACGTTCCTGTCCCCGGACCTGTCGTACGACGGCCGGTCGATCCTGTTTGCCTACGTCGAGAATCGCGGCGATCCGTTGCATCGGCACCATACCGACGCCGCGCAGGGCCACTGGCACGAAGGCCGCTGCTTTCACGTCTTCCGCGTGAACGTCGACGGAACGGAACTGCAGCAGCTGACCGACGGCACCTGGAACGATTTCGATCCCTGCTGGCTGCCGAACGGGCGGATCGCCTTCATCAGCGAGCGGCGCGGCGGATACCTGCGCTGCGGCCGCGTCTGCCCCACCTACACGCTGTACGACATGGCCGCCGACGGCGCCGACGTCCGCTGCTTGAGTTTTCACGAGACGAACGAATGGCAGCCCAGCGTCACCAACGAAGGGCTGATCCTGTGGACACGTTGGGATTACGTGGACCGGCATGGTTGCACGGCCCACATGCCCTGGCTGACGACGCTAGACGGACGCGATCCGCGGCCCGTGCACGGCAACTACGCTCCCCGGCAGACTCGCCCCGACATGGAACTGGACTGCCGGGCGATTCCGGATTCCAACCAGCTGGTGGGCGTCGCGGCGCCGCATCACGGTCAGGCGTACGGGTCGCTGATCCTGATCGACCCGTCGTTGCGGGACGACGACGGCATGGGACCGTTGCGGCGCGTCACGCCCGAAGTCGGTTTTCCGGAGAGTCAAGGCGGCGGGCAGAGCTACGGGACGCCGTGGCCGCTGAGCGAGAACTACTTCCTGTGCGTGTACGACGCGCGGATGCAGCCGGGGGTCGGGATGCAAGGCGGCGGATACCAGGGCGGCGACTACGGCATCTACCTGGTCGATGTGTTTGGGAACAAGGAACTGCTGTACCGCGACCCGGAGATTGCCTGCCTCAGTCCGATCCCCCTGCGTCCACGGCCGATGCCGGTGGCGGCTCCGGAGCTGGCGGTACGCGGTCCGGACACCGATCCGGCGACGCGGCCGGTGGGCCCGGCGGCCGCTCCGCCGCCGGAAGGCACGGTGGCCGTGCTGAACGTCTACGACAGCCTCAAGCCGTGGCCGGCGGACACTCGGATCACGCACCTGCGCGTGCTGCAAGTGTTGCCGATGAGTGTTCCGTCCGGCGGGCCGCCGCACGAGACCGCCCTGCGCGTGGCCTCGGCGGGCGACTCGGTCGTGCCTTGCCGCTGGGTGCTGGGAACCGTGCCCGTCGAAGCGGACGGCAGCGCCCATTTCGCCGCGCCGGCCAACCGCGAGGTCTTCTTCCAGGCGTTGGATGAAGAAGGCCTGGCGGTCCAGTCGATGCGTTCGGCGACCCACGTGCGGCAAGGCGAACAGCTGACCTGTGCGGGCTGTCACGAGCCGAAACACCGTGTCGCCCAGTCGCTGGAGCGGACGCCGTTGGCCCTGCAGCGTCCGCCATCGCGACTGACGCCGGACGTCGACGGCTCGAATCCGTTCAGTTATCCGCGGTTGGTCCAGCCGGTGCTCGATCGGAATTGCGTCGAGTGCCACGCCAAGACGCCCGACAAGGCGATCAACCTGGCCCGCGAGCCGCTGGCCCGCAACTGGTTCGCCTCGTACAACAACCTTGTCCCTCAATTCGGCTTCTACGACTACGGCGACGCCTACCGCACTACGCCAGGCCAGTTTGGAGCCCGAGCCTCGAAGCTGTACCAGCTGTTGCAGAAGGGGCATTACGACGTCAAGCTGTCCGCCGAAGATATGCACCGGCTGACCCTGTGGCTCGACTGCGCGTCGATGTTCTACGGCGTCTACGAGCGGGAGCCTGGCCAAGCCCAGTTGCGCGGCGAGGTCGCGTGGCCAACGCTGGAATAGTGGTCAGTGGCCAGTGGTCAGTGGTCAGTGGTGTTCGGGAAGGCGAACGGCGGGCGTCAGCCCGCCGGTTTCGAGCTTTCCAGGAGACATGCGCG